>NZ_LGAK01000031.1 GCF_001292705.1 Marinagarivorans algicola | reverse complement strand
TACAGCGGCGCTTTCTATATGGGCCTCGGGGCCGACAAAAGTATTCGTGTTTTTTTCAAAGGCCATTGTTAGCGCTATCGCGTTTTGAGGATCGATGGAGGATTGCCATCAATCCCGCCTCTGCATTTTGACCCAATTTCTCACGCATACCTTGTTATATGACAAGCTTCTCGAGCGTGTTAATGCGGGCGTACAAGGCATAGAGGCTGAGGGAGTGGAGAGCCCGTGATATTCAATCGTGATATTCAATAAAGTTACTGCCTCGCCCCTAAAGCTCCGACACACTAAAGTGCATATCAGCAAACGATAATGCCGTGCCGTAGTGCTGAGCTAAAGCCCATCTAAAGCGCTCTGCCCTGGCATTAAGGCCTGTTGATTGCAATGTCAGCACTTGTTGATATACCGCACGCTTAAACGGTAAGGGGTCGGTCGCTTCGCCTTCGAGGTTATCGACACTTACACTAAACGCATGACCACAGGCTTGGGTTAAAACCCACTCAATGGCTTGCGGTTTGACCTCAACTTGCTCAAAAATAGCTTGTTCACTGGCGGTTCGGCCATCGGCTTGGTACCAATAACCGTAATCCACTTGATGACGTCGTGCTGCGCCTGCCACCAACCAATGAGCCACTTCATGCAAAGCACTGCGAAAAAAGCCATGTGCAAATAAGATTTGGTGCCAATTTTGCTTGGGATATTCATCCACTACGCTACCTGCGGGGATATAAATAGGCTCATGCTGGCCTTTTACTAGCTTGGTATTGAACTTGTCAAAAAAGCAGCTATCAAATAGCTGTATAAGATCTCGATAATCGTATAAATTAGAATCATCAGACATAAGAAAGTGCGCATTTAAAAAAGAGGGTTATTTTAAGTGTTTTTGGGCAGAGCTGCACTAAAACCTCTAATACAATAAAATACGCCATAGGGCAGATTATTTTGCGCTGTGGAGTTGAGTTACGGCGAATCTGCATATACTGTAATAACACAGCGATGTAATGCACCACCCGCTAATGCTAATCACGCAACCACTATTGTTTTGCGTAACAGCAAACAGGTTGACGCGCTTAGCTCCAGCCCACTGCTTGGAGGTGATACCCATGAAGATCCCAGATCAGGGTCATGACATGAATAATGTCATAGATTTTTTTTCTAAAAAGCCTTTTCAATCACAACAAGAAAAGCGCTTCATTCGCCTCGCACCAGAGCTCGACGGACTGGAAATGCTCTATTCCAACGACTCTAGCGAAGATAAACTCTATAGCCTTAAAATTTTGGCTTGGGGCTTACGGGCCAATGGTGAGGTTACAGGGCTTGTCCCTTGGCTCGATAAAATAATCGCATGCACCGATATTCAAGACCCGCTCAACGGTCAGTTTGAGGGTTACTATGACCCAGGCATTGACGAAATATTTTTCGATTCCCCTTTACACAAGGTCGTAGAAGTTGAAACAGCCGCTGAATACTATGAATACGAAAGCGACAACCCCAACGACGTCGTTCAAGAAATCCCCGATCTCATTGGCACTCATGCGGTGCTCTCGGATGTGGATAAAAAGCGCTTATCGCTCTTCGAGGTCGTCAGCTGGCGACTAACCAATGATGGTATCATTGAGGGCATGCTCATCAACGATAAAAAAATCGAGAGCACGCCGGTTTTGCCTGGTGATAACTGTTTATACCCCGCGCAAGAGCACAAGCACTTCAAGTACTTTTTTCAACATCATATCGCCAACAAGATCAAATCAAAAGACCCAGAAGCACTGGCTGCAATTAGCATGCTCGTTGACGACGGCTAACGCTCATTGCTCATAAAACAAACAGCCAATAATCATTTTCTGTGGAGATAGTGTTGCAAAACATATTTAAGCCCTCACTATTGACATATACTCAATAGAAGCTGTTATTGCTCGCTGAGCAATAACAGCTTTTTTATGCACTAACGCATCACCGGCCCACCAAACAAGAAGCGCTTACGGCGCATCAGTTTAGGCAGATGGCTCAGTATGACGCGGCTTGCAGAGTATCGCTTATGATATTGGCTTTACAATGAGCCTATTTATTGGCAGTCTCACCCTTGAGGCGTACGGTTTACAGCCTCAACCAAGATTACAACGGGGGGGTTAGTCGGCTATTTAATATCTGCGCTTTAGGGGCGGCATCATTATCATGGTCTACAGCCAACCCCAAAAGCGTCAATACTACTCATCAGCCTTGCCGCAACACCGTCACGACAGGGCTACTTACCTAACTCATACACGGCGAAGTTTTCTGTGAATAACTCTGAACAAACGGATCCTTTGATACGCCATTTATACAAAGTGGTCAAGCTTTGCGTAAAAGCGTTAGCGATATTAATGGTATTTGTCATTATCATGGGTGTCGTTGATGTTGGCTGGACACTCTATCAACGGCTTATTTCCCCACCTTTTTTAATCTTAAGTATTTCAGATATGCTAGCCACTTTTGGGGCGTTTATGGCGGTACTGATTGCTATCGAGATATTAATTAATATTACAATCTATTTACGCGACGACGCGATCCATGTAAAGATTGTTCTCGCTACCGCTTTAATGGCGATTGCGCGTAAAGTGATTATTTTAGATTTGGATAAAGTGGGCCCCCAATATATTTACGCTATTGCAGCCACAACCTTAGCACTGAGTGTGGGGTATTGGCTCATACACAAACTACCCCGCGAAAGCCACCTCGATTAAGAACACCATGGATATAATACTCTCTAACTTTGTTTTCTTTTTTGCTGTCATCGACCCTATTGGTACTGTGCCGGTATTTATTGCGGTAACACAGCACCTAAACCCCAAAGAAAAGATTCAAACAGCGATCAAAGGCACAGCAATTGCCTTTTTTGTTTTAATGTTTTTTGCCGTTGCCGGGGAAGTGATTTTTGGCGCTATTGATATCCCTTTATCGGCCTTTCAAATAGCTGGCGGCATTATTTTATTTTTATTCTCGCTCACTATGATTTTTGGTGACAGCAAGCCCGAAGATGAAATAAAGCAACTTAAAAGCAACCCTCAAACCGCGGTTTTTCCATTAGCGATCCCTTCAATTGCCAGCCCTGGCGCCATTATGGCGGCGGTGATATTGACCGACAACAATCGCTTTAGCATTGCAGAGCAAGCACAAGTACTTGTTAGTATGTGCATTGTTTTATCGATCACACTGGCCTTACTACTCGGCGCTAGTGTCATTTATCGCTTTATTGGTGATGTAGGGGCTAGCATTACTAGCCGCGTCATGGGTATGATTTTATCTGCACTGGCGGTCGCTCAAATACTTGCCGGTATTAGCCAGTACTTTCAATTAGCCTAGGATTATCCGTGCCTCACATAACGCCGCTCACGCGTAACACTGTACTACTCCAGAGCCACAATCAAGAAGAGGGTCACATCACGTCACAATGGTTTGAACCTGATTACTGGCAGTCCAGTAACAGTATCACCGGTCATACGACAGGCCGTGCAACAACCTATTTTATTAAGCATGCGACGTTCAAAGGCTTAGTGCTTAGGCATTATTATCGCGGCGGCATGGTCAGGCACTTTTTAAAAGATCGCTATTTATACACGGGGCTCAAAAATACGCGCGCCTACGCTGAGCTTGAAATGCTTGAAAAAGTACAACAATGGGGCCTTGCTGCCCCCAAGGCCGTTGCTGGGTTAGTGCAGCGCCGCGGGCTATTTTATCGCGCCGATCTTTTAATGGAGCAAATCCCTAATGCACGCGATTTGTTTCAAGAGTTAAAAAGCAGCCGCCTCAGTGCCAGCACTTGGCAGTCGATTGGCCGCACTGTGGCGCAATTTCATCAGCACGGGGTTTATCATGCCGATCTCAATTGCCATAACATTATGCGCGATAACACCGGTAAAATTTGGCTGATTGATTTTGATCGCGCCAGTCTCAAGCCAACAGGTACAGGCTGGGCCGCCGAGAACATTGGACGCCTCTATCGCTCACTCACAAAAGAGCTTGAACGCAGCCCGCCTTTTTATTTTGATGATACCCAGTGGGAAGCCTTTTTGGCCGGTTATGATACAAAATAGTGTGTCTTTATTGCTGCATAATTGCCATACAGCGTAAACAACTACTCGACTTAAGCCATTAAATCATCAAATTGCGCTTTAAGCGCCAGTAGCTCTGCTTTAAGCTCGCTCACCTGCATCTCTAAGGCGTCAATACGTACCGTCATACCCTGTGTCGGCTCAATTTGTATGGCTGTCACTTGGCTGGCGATCTGCGCCGAAGTAGCTGTTGAATCGGTCGAGATACCTGAATGCTCCGCTAAAGGGCGCGCCTCATCTGATAGCTCGCCAAACAAATGCATCCAACGGCACTCCCGCTTGCCCGGCTCACGTGCAAGCTGCTCAACACAACCCCCTGCGTCGCTACTGGCCAGTTTTTTTAAAACGAGTTCTACATCGGCCACATCGCTAAATGATGCTAAACGTGTCGCTCGGGTACGCAGCTCGCCGGCGGTTTGTGGCCCTCTCAAAAATAACAAACACAATAACGCTAACTGTCTCGCGTTATAACGCACCTCGGCAAATTCACTGGTGCCAAAGCGGTGTTGATATTTAGACA
This sequence comes from Marinagarivorans algicola, assembly GCF_001292705.1. GTDB lineage: Bacteria > Pseudomonadota > Gammaproteobacteria > Pseudomonadales > Cellvibrionaceae > Marinagarivorans > Marinagarivorans algicola. Next base: position 56,250 of record NZ_LGAK01000031.1, on the reverse strand, counting down.
CCCGTGAACCGGTGCGCACCTGCGACACCAAATTAGCCGCCATTAAACTATCGAGTGCATTTTGTACTTGCCCCTCATTCAACGTTAATACCGGCTCGCGATTACTTTTTTGGTTACACCCAGTCAATAGGCTATTGAGCGACAGCGGATACTGATCAGGTGTTGTCGCGGCCTTTTCAATAAGACAGCCCATCACACGTAACTCAATAAGACTTAACTTTTGCATAAAATACCCTAACAATGGTAATTGAACAAAATAGCACATTCGAATAAAACACTCTGATTAAGCCAGAAAACAAACTACTTTGGCAAGCGCTATAAAAAGCGCATAATAACCAGTCAATCAATAGCGTAGAACAACTCTCATTATGTTGTACACCATGACACTCATCAATCAGTACCCTATTTTTGCTATAGGGTTATTTGCGACAGGCTTAGGGTTGGGACTGATCATTTTTACGGCGATGACACTCGTATTGATGCAACGCCTAAAACACGCGCAAACCCAACTCAGCGATGCACGGCTCGTACATGCTGCGCTAGCGCAACAGCATGAAAAAACGCAGCACCAGTTACAACAAAAAGAGTTGAGCTTTATGCAGCTGCACACGCAACTACAAGAGCGAGAACGCTCACACCAGCAGCAACAACTCAGCTTTGAACAACAAAAGCAACACATGACACAAGAGTTTGAGCATATCGCCCAAAAAGCATTAAATGCAAACAGCGCGCAGCTTTCCCAGCAGCAAGAGCAATCGGTTAAATTATTACTGACCCCTTTCCAAAACCAAATCACACACTTTGGGCAGCAGGTACAACAATTTCAACATTCGCAGGTCTCTAGCCATGCCAGCTTAAATAATGAACTGCAGCATATTAAAACACTCAACCAAGCCATTACCCAAGAAGCCAAAAACCTTACCCGAGCACTCAAGGGCGATAAAAAGCTAACGGGTACCTGGGGCGAGCTGCAACTCGAGCGTAGTTTACAAGCAGCCGGGCTCGAAAACACCGTACACTATCGACGAGAAGCCAATTATCATACCCAAGACGGTCAAAATCGCAGACCTGATTTTATTCTTTATTTACCCGATGAAAAACACATTGTTATTGATAGTAAAATGAGCCTTGTGGCTTACGAAGCGGCCGTCAGCGCAAAAGACATTAGCCAACAAAACAGTGCTCTCGATCAGCATGTTAAAGCCCTAAAAAAACACATCAACGACCTTCAACAAAAAGACTATAGCGCATTAGTTGGCTTGCACAGCCCTGACTTTGTCTTAATGTATGTGGCGGCTGAACCGGCACTCACCGAAGCACTCAAACACAATCATCAACTCTACGAGTATGCGGCCAATAAAAATATATTGCTGGTTAGCCAAACCACCTTAATCCCTATTATCAAAACCGTTGCCAATTTATGGTTGCGTGAACGCGGCCAAAGGCAAGCTTATGCGCTAGCCGAAAAAGCAGGCGATATTTACCAGCAATTATGCACCCTAGCTGAGCGTTTTCACAAATTAGGTCGAACACTGCAAACCGCGGGGAGTCATTACAATGACACGGTCACCGCCTTAACCGGCAAACGGGGGCTACACGGTAAAGTGCAATGCTTTAGTGAATTGGCCAAAGGCGCCAAACTCACACCGACACCGCCTATTCATCAAGATATTGACCTTCATCGCTTAGAGCCTCTACTCGACGATTAACTTACGCCATCATCAAAAATTAAGAAGATTAGAACTATGACACAGTGCTACTGCTGCTCTAGCTTACCCTTTGAGCAATGCTGCTCCCCTTTACTGAACAATACGCAAAAAGCCACTACACCCGAAGCCCTAATGCGCTCACGGTACAGCGCCTTTTGTACCGGTAACGTGAAATATTTATTACACTCATCTCACAGTGATTATTTACACGCCGAAAACTATCAAAACAATCATATAAAAGCCGTCAAGACACTCAAAGAAACCATGCAACACACTCAATGGCTAGGGCTTCAAATATTAGCGGCGACAGACAACACGGTTGAATTTGTAGCCTTCTTTCATGACACCCACCAAGGCGAACCCCTACCGCGCGCCGTGCCCCATCAGCTTCACGAACAATCGCGTTTTATTTACGAGTATGACCGCTGGCTATATATTGATGGTGACATCAAAGCCCCAATCAAGCTCGGCAGAAACAGCAACTGTTATTGTGGTTCGGGTAAAAAGCTTAAAAAATGCTGTTCACATTAGTAAGACATGCAAGATCTTGTTGCGATGACTGGATCGCTATTGAGTAGGGTCTTAGCGAGGCTCAATCATTAGGGTGCGCGCACACGATCAATAATATTCAAAAATGATTCGCGCCCATTGGCACAATCAAACTGAACCACCGGTGCACCGCCACGTAAAGCCTTAACAATGTCATTAGCCGCAAGTGCCGATACTGCCACTAAATTTTTATTGTGCATGGCTTTTATTCTACGGGGTTGATCTTTAGCCAGCGATATAGCGATGCTAGGCACATGCAAAGCCACAGCTTGAGCAAGCATCGCACCGCCGCCAAGTATTGCGCAGCGCGCTTTTTTAAGGACAGCGATTAGCTGGGCGTTAGGGAGTGATGTTAGCACTGTGACGCCCGCAGTCGAAAGCGGTGCGGTATTAGGATAGTTTGGTCCTAACACGAGCACACAATGCTCGCCTGTCGAGCGCTGCCATAAGCGTGCCGCCGCTAATAATTCATCGGCCGCTAACATTAACTGGCCACTGTGATTGATAGCGGTATGCCCACCACCACCGGCAGAAAAAAACACATAGCGCTCGGGCAACGCTAACGTACTCAAAATACTATCGTCAGGCGTCGCAAAAACAGGGCCAATAAAATAAGGCGCCGGCTTGCGAAAAAGGGCTAATTTAGCTTTTTGCCAATAACTAAAATCGCCATCGACAAAATCCATTTGCGTTATACAGTGCGCATCAATAAATGGGAGCCTATTGAGCGCAAAAGCGCGCGCGCGCTTTTTTTTATGCTGACTAATAAAAACTACTTTTGCACCGATTGCTTTTGCCGCTTTATATTGCGCCGCCCGGCCTGAGGCATCAAAAACCACCACATCCGGCCCAATAGCACGTACAATGTCATTAACTGCCTTTGTACATTTTGTAGGCGAGTCGTCGACTAAGCGAACAGGGTAAGGACATTCGTTAATATAGCCCGCTTGGCGACTCAAGATAAAAGTAATGCTAGCATTAGGGTAATGCTCATTAACGGCATCAGCCAAGATGAGTGAGCGCATATATTCACCCACGCCTTTAGGGCCTGAGACTGGCACAAAAATAATATTGATCATGCTTATAAAGCCTTTACGGTACGCCAAGCGCTTTTGCACTGTGTATAGCGCGTTATTTATTGGGCTAATGCCAAATATTGACGCGCAACATTCTGCGCCTCAATACACGACAAAATAGGACTATCAACAAAAGCCTGTGCGTCAGATGCGGCAATATCCATTTGAGCTGCGAGCTGATTCACATCACCCACAGGCACTAATTTTTGCGCTAAAGGGCCTGTTAATATTTCGCGTGGGCCGTAATTGCAGTCGGTACTGATGACCGGGGTTTCACAGACTAGTGACTCGACCAACACCATCGCAAAGCCTTCAAAGTCGGAGCTCAGCACTAACGCTTTTGCCTGTTTAATCCAGGGGTAAGGGTTTTGCTGAAATGAAGGGAAAATAACGCGATCTTCTACACCATAACGCTGTGCTATGCGTCGTGCTTTTTTCACATTGCGGCACAAGCACACAAGATCGATATCGGTTTGGGTTTTACTTAATGCCTCAAATAAAACATCATGCCTTTTTTGTTTGGCCACTCGCCCAACATGAATCAAATACGGCTTGCTGGGCAAAGATCCCTGCTTAGCATTGGCTAAGGCCTTGACTTCATCAATATTGACCGGATTGTAAATAGTCGTCACAGACGCTGGGTAAGCCAGTGTCGAGGCCGCTAAACCCTCTTTAACACCATGAGATACTGCAATAATACGTTTAGCGGTTAATGACTGAATAGCGCGGCGCATTCTTAGCCATGCCACTGGGTGCTTACGTCGTGTTTTAAGGGCATCTGTCACCGAGTTATGAACAACATAATAACTTTTAGGGTGATTAATGGTTGAAACAAGCCGATTGGATTTATCTAAGTTTGATAACAGCAAACCTATTTCGCCTTTTTCTTGGCTTATCGCTTCAACAAAGGGCTTAAAGGCTTTTGCTTTTTGTTTCAGTGTCCAATATTTTTTGGCGTTAAAGCACCGTACATCCAAGTTATCGGGTATCGTGTAGTCACGTGCATTATCCAATAATATCAGTGTGCATACTTGTCCTTGCTGCTGCAGCGTTTGCAAGAGCGTTAACATGACTTTTTCGGCACCACCGCCCGCTAAGCTATCTATCACAACTACAACATGCACTATTAACACGTTAATACTAACCTAAAAAATAAAAGAGAGCGCATTACATCGCAATGCGCTGATTGATACGCTCTATTAGCAGTATTGCAGCACTAGCGGCTTAATACACTACTGATTAACGCACTGCCTTGCTCCATAGGGTTAGCGCGAATTTTTTGCTCTTCTCGTGCAACTTGCTCAAATAAAGCATCCATCCCCAATTGAATAGCATGCTCTTCTAGATCTAGGCTAGGTTTATTAGGCAGCGAAACGAGCTTGTAGGCATTTAACAACTGCTGATAATCGCCATAAAAGCCTAACTGCTTTAATTGCGATTGCATAATAGGTTGGTATTTAGCTCTTAATTGCGCTTCGGTTTGACTTCTAAAATAACGTGTTGCGGCATTATCGCCGCCGCGCACAATACCGATAGCGTCATCGACACTCATGTCTTTTACCGCAGCAATCAACAAGTTTTTGGCTTCGCCGGCGGCTTTTTCGGCGCCGTCATTCATCAGCTGTTCGACAGAGTCAATATACCCACCCAGACCAAAGCGCCTTAATGAATCGGCAATGTCTTGCACCGCTGGTGGCAGTTTTATGCGGTATTGCTCGCTATTGCTATAACCGCCAGCCATACCCAAAGCATCAGCGGCACGCGTCGAGCTCAGCGATAGTACTTCTTTAACACCGCCGGCTAGCTGCGATGGGTTATAACCCATCGCTTGTGAGACTTGTGCACCGGTATCGGCTATTTGCGCTAAATTACCACACGCAGTTAAGCCCACAGGCATCGACAAGGCGGCTGTGAGATATAATAATTTATAAGGTGACATCACTTTGTACATAAAACCCTCGGTTTATTGGAGTACTGCTAAAAATTATTCAGTGATTGAAGCCGTGTTATTTAGAGTGACCCAATCGTACATCATCAAGCTCCGTCGCCACTTGGCTACGCGCCTCTAAATACGCATTATAGTGAGTGTATATTTTTTTTGACAGGGTCACGCTCGCTGTACCGCGCATAAAGCTGCGCACTCATACCCGCAAAGCGTTTAAGAACATCATAACCGCGTCACGATTGAGCGCATACACATGGCCTATGACCTCGTCAGAGCGCCCTTGATGAGCGCCCCTGAACCTCTAATAAAGCGCAAAATGATTCTCACGCATCAACAAGCCAGCCAGTAATACCACTAATAAAGGTAACACGGTGATAACACTGGATAAGTAGCGGCCGTTTTGCTTGCTCATAGAGGCGCTAACTTTGCCACAGCCAGTGATAAGACTTTAACGCCTGCGGTTTCAAAAACAATATGCACCCGCGCGCCCTCAAATTGTAAAATAACACCTTCACCAAACTTATTATGCTTCACACGCTGACCCAACTTAAACTGACCATCACCCGCGTCACTTAATGCGGCTTTTTTTGCATTCGAAGTATGCGTGCTGACATTGGCTGGCCTTTTAACTACAGACTTTAATCTGACCTCTTGAATAAAGTCACTAGGAATCTCACGTATAAATCGCGACAAGGGGTTATAGGTTTCTGAGCCGTATAAACGACGGCTTTCGGCATGTGTCAGTACAAGCTTTTTCATCGCTCGGGTAATACCGACATAGCACAACCGTCGCTCTTCTTCCAAGCCTTCGGGACTATCGGCTGACATTTTATGGGGAAATAAACCCTCTTCGGTGCCAGCAATAAAAACCAGCGGAAACTCCAAACCTTTTGCGCTATGCAAAGTCATCATTTGCACAGCATCTTGGTACTCTTCGGCTTGCTGGTCGCCGGCATCAAGCGCAGCACTGTCAATAAATTCAGCTAATGCCGTACGGTCACTTTCTTCTCGTTTGAACGCCTTACATGCTGCGACAAGTTCTTGTAAGTTTTCGATGCGTGCTTGGCCTCTTTCGCCTTTTTCTTTCTCGTGAAATTCAAACAGACCACTCGCGTTAATAATATGCTCAATTTGCTCGGCAAGACCTAAGCTATCGATACCGCCTTCAAGCTCAACCAATAACTGGATAAAGCCTTTAACACACGCCATGGCACGTGCGGGCAATGCATTATTATTAACGAGCCATTTAGCGGCATCAAATAAACTGCAGCCTTGTTCTCGCGCGGTAAGCCTTAATGTATTGATCGATTTTTCGCCAATGCCACGTGTGGGTGTATTGATGACACGCTCAAAAGCAGGATCATCATTGCGATTTAATAAGAGCCGGGCGTACGCCAAAGCGTTTTTGATTTCCATGCGTTCATAAAAACGCTGGCCGCCATAAATGCGATAAGGCATGCCTTCGCGTAAAAAGGCCTCTTCTAAAACACGAGACTGTGCATTAGAGCGGTACAATATGGCCGCGCTCGCTAGATCGTTGCCTTGCTTTTGCCACTGACTAATAGTTTCAACAATGTATCGCGCCTCATCCTGCTCATTAAAGGCACTGTATAAATCAATAGGAACGCCATCTTCACCATCGGTCCATAGTTTTTTGCCCAAACGGCTCGTATTATTGGCGATAACGGCATTGGCGGCACTTAAAATGGTGTTGGTCGATCGGTAATTTTGCTCTAGCCGAGTCACAACGGTATCGCTAAAATCTTTTTCGAATTGTTGAATGTTTTCGATTTTGGCACCGCGCCAGCCATAAATAGACTGATCATCATCACCAACCCCCGTCACCCAGCATGCATTACCCGCCAACACGCGAAGCCATGCATATTGCACCGTATTGGTATCTTGAAATTCATCGACCAATAAATGCACGAAACGCTCTTGATAGTGCTTGAGCAACTCTGGGCTATTGAGCCACAGCTCATGCGAGCGCAACAGTAACTCAGCAAAATCGACCAAACCGCCTTGCTGACAAGTCTCTTCATAGGCGCTATACACCATTTTCATGGTCGCGCTATAAGGATCGTGACTGTCAGGTAAATGATTGGCTCGCTGCCCTTCGTCTTTGCAACCATTAATAAAGTATTGCGCTTGTCGTTGTGGCCAGCGTTTTTCATCAATTTGTAACGCTTGGTAAATTCGCTTAATGACACGCAATTGGTCGTCACTATCGAGAATTTGAAAGTTTTCGGGGAGCTTGGCTTCACGCCAATGCATTTTTAATAATTTATGTGCAATACCATGAAAGGTACCGACCCATAAACCACCAAAACGGCTGCCGGCGCCTTCACCCAATAAAGATTGTAATCGCTCGCGCATTTCACGGGCGGCTTTATTGGTAAACGTCACCGCCATAATTTGATGCGGTGCACTACCGAGCTCTTTGATAAGGTAAGCAATGCGATGCACTAGCACCCGTGTTTTGCCACTGCCAGCGCCGGCAAGAATAAGTTGGTGACAAGGCTCAGCCGTAACGGCTTCACGTTGAGGAAGATTAAGATTATGTATAAGAGTGGAAGTATTCATAGTGCGGCATTCTATAGGCTTTTCTATGCGCCTACCAACTTAACCCGCACCCTAAAATACTACAACAGTAAAAAATTACGGCCAGCACCTATAATCAGTACCTATAAAAAGCCTCAATATATGGCTTCGCGCGCGTGCAACTCAACAAACTGCTTTGGCTGTGTCGCTTTTGAGAGTAAGAGCTGGTCCGTTCGACTATCGAAGGCAACAGCAAAACTACGGCGACTCACCTGCCCAAATGCCCCCTCAAAAGTCACAAACACATGGACATAGCTTAATGCCGCTTGCTCAGCGACCACAATAAGCGGTAAAACCACTTGTTTTTGACCGGTAACTGTCATGCTGTGATCGCCCTGTAGTATTAGGTTCTCATCGGCTTTTAACGTGACATTAACCTCGCCATCTGCAAGCACACCTAAAGCGAGCTCTAGCGGTACACGATCGCCAGCAGCGAGTATATATTCACTTGGACTTTGCATATGGACCGGCGCACCTGGCTTAAGGTACGGCCGTGCCGGTGAAGTTTGCGAGACATGCATATGCCCATTGTGCATGCCTGAATATTGACTATCAGCACTGAGTGCCGGTGTCGATAGTCCAGTCAACGAGGATGCTATACCATAGATAAAACCTAATCTTAAACAGCGCAAACATAGAGGTGTAAAATTTTTCATAGACAATACCGAACATTTTATTGAGTTAAAGACACATCAAAACAAACAAGCCCACCCGTTGCGTCAGACTCGTCAGTATTTCCCGCTTCTTGCACAACCAATGCATAGACCCCCGCCTGAAATAGTTTGCTCCATGTTTCTCTATCGAGATCACTACTCTCACTGCGCCCCGCCCAAATACCATTGCGGTACAATTGGAAATCGGGGTCACTGGCTGGTATTCCGCGACTTCGCTGCGCAGTTAATGTATACATGCCCGCACTGGGAATGCTGACCAATACATAGCGATTAACGTCATGCCCGTTGTATTCCTGAACCTGGTTATCACTGCACACTTCAACTGTTTCATTAACTGATACCGTTTGGTAGACCGGCAGACTGATCGGCGAGCCACCATCGTACCTTTCGCCCTCACCGTAAAAGCCTACACCAACAATATCTTGGCCACTTAATAAGCTAGCTATTTCCTCAGTATGAGTGGGTGTCAGGCTCTTTAATACCGTCGCAAAAGCGTAAATGGAGGTAAAGCCATCAAAGCTAATGTAATCAGGATGTCTAAGGGCTTCTAATATTGGGGCAAAACCTAAGTGTAGGTTGTCGCCCGCTTCAGTCGTATCATCAAAAATATCAAACAATACCGCCTGCACGGCTGATTCGCTGTAATAGCCACCCCCAAAGCGATTAGTTTCTACCGAAAACCCAAAGCCATTTTGCTGCGCAGTTGTCGAGGTATCGAGGTAGAGTGGGTCACCGCTACTCATGGCCGCAAATGCATTGCCAAAGCCTTCGCCAAAAGCCACTCTCATATCAATAGGTACACCTAAAAAATGTGCCCCGCCAATACTTTCACTGCGTGACAACTTATCTTCAATGTAATGACCAAACTCATGTTGAATCACCGCACGATCAAACTCATCGGTGTCGTTATCTGCATGCCCTAAAATATACATCGCCGTACGACCTGTACTGTATAGAGAGCTGCCAATATGGCCTTGTTCAAAATCCCCCCCAGTAGCAATATTTTTGACGCTCCAATACACTGTTAACGGAGGCAGTACAAGCTCTGGCCCAGCATCAAGTACCATATCAATGCTCTCGAGTAGTGTATCAAGTAACGTGAAAGGTGCCGACACCCTATCGCTTGTGTATTGCTGAGCTCCAGCATCCCAGCCTAATGGCGCATGAATATCTCTGGTTTGCACGGCATTATTACCCGTGCTTGCAAGCGATCCGTCTAAGACGTACTGCGCATTACCTTGGGTATTATCTTTTACGCTCACCAAATAATCATCACTCTCTAACTCGGCTTTAACTCGCACCTTCATGGCCCGATCAGCATCGATCGTAAAGCGATATCCACCTTGCTCATCAGAGCGTGTCTCAGCCACTACCTGATTCAGGCTATCGAGTAACTGCACCGTAACTCTACGCATGGGTCGCGCTTGAACATTATCGTAATCTAAAAATACTGTGCCGTGATTTTGCGTCGCTTGCGCTGCCACTGGCGCTACCCAACCATAGGTTAATGTGCCTTTCAGCACCACCAGGTCAAGACCACCTTCACTGGATGGGCTACTCGTCGTATCCTCTACTGACTCACTAGAAGCCTCAGCACTGTCATTACCTACATCAGGTGATGCAGATAGACTGGCACTCGATAGTGACTCAAACGAAGTTTCTTGCTGATCAATGGCTCCACCACCGCCGCCACATGCTATTAAACATAAGGCAACCACTAGCCCCAACCCTACCAGTCGCAAACTTGCGAAAAAAGACTCTCGATTTATCCAAACAAGGATTGCCATGCATTTCAACCTAACCTACATCAGCGCTGCGATATACAACTTGTAGGCCCTATCAATTTTATTTATTAATGTTGTTGTGATCAGGCACATTGTCTGGGTGTCATTTTTTGGCACTGAGCCCTTAAAAACACCCCCAAAAACGAGTTGTATTACAGACTAAAGTCGCAACACCTCAACACCACAAGCCCATGCTTAGCAAACACCTTGTACTTACTAACACCGTGCTTGCTAACAACTATTTTAGCCCAGCTGAAAAAGTTACATTGTTAAGCAAAATAATGTGCGTCGCACTGCATCAATCGCGCTAAAAAACGCCAAATAAATATCAAACAATAAAAATAACAATAAAAAGCTAATACAATATTGAAATATATAGTTTTTTATCTGGGCTAATGGCGGCTCTGCGCTAGGGGAAGGAATAAGCGTTTAATGATCAAATATAAAAACGTATATATAAAAACTAAAACGCTTAATAGAGAAGTGCTTAGACATAATAGCACTTAAAAAATACTCTCTAAGGCCGACTAAGGCGACCAAAGTACAGGGTAAAACATTGAGCTCGAGTACCTTACCCCGAACAAATCGACGTGAAGACTTTAAAAAGCGCCTTTTGATAGAGAGGGGGTAACAATAGACGTTTGCGACAATACTATCAAAAACTTACAACGGCTCAGTAACAACCTCAACCCAACTGCGCCAACCTTTGTCTATCAGCTCCTTTCTTATTACTAATGCACCCAGACCATAAGCCTTCCCCGTCACAGACGCGGGGAGCTTAGCAACAACCTGCTCAGCATCAATTAAGGACTGACGACGCTTTTGATCTGCGGTTAATTGCTCTGAATGGTTGTGACCTACGACAGCAACGGCTTTAACACCTTTTGAAGACAACCAGTGGCTTAATTCATTTAAGACGTTATCCTCTTGTAATCGAGGTATTTTAATTACGGCATACCCTTGTTGGTTCCATAGAGTAGCAGAATGACTCAGACCGGCTATATCACGAGAGTGTACCTCGGTGAGTTCAACAAAGTGCAAGTAAAGGCGATGGTTACTCCGCTCGGTGACGTAAACCGAAAACCAGCGCCCTTCTTTTTGCCACAACCAATAAAACTGGTGCGTATCTTTGCCGTGCAATAGTTTATTACGATAAATTTCAGTCGCCCATGCATAGCTGCGGCCACAGGCGAGAGTCTCGCAGCTAAATTGATCAATTAGACCGTACTGACTCGCCACCTGTTGAATACGCGATGCCAATAGATGAATATCTACAGTATCAAAGGTATAGGTTGTGCTTTGCACACGCCCTTTTAAGGGGTTACCTTCGGAGTAACGCCACTGGCCATTCACTTTTTGCAAAGGGGACTGCACAAAGGTATGAGTTTGGGCAGTTTGAATGTCATTAAACACACTTCGATGATTCGGCAGCAACTCTAAGATGCCCGAATGAAAAGAGGTGCTATCGGTAGCCGCTACGCTAGCATGTGCAACCCCAAATAAGAACAACCATAAAACCCACTTTAACGTCACACCCAACATCGTATTACTCAGTATAATTCATTAATATAATTAACTATCGATTCACTCGCCTGCGCCATGTGGAAATGATGGCCACCTGCAAAATATTTTACGGTCCAAGTATTAAATTGGCTCAATAGTGCCATTGACTCTTCATGCGCGGTAATCAATCCATCATTAGCCAAGAGCACATGCATAGGGGCAGTAATATTACTCGCAAAGGCCTCAACCTGACCACGCGTAAGCTTGAGTTCTGAGGGAGCATGTAACTTAGGGTCGTAGCGCCAACTAAAGCCTCCTTCATTAGGCTCAACACCCCATTGTGCAAATGCGACAGCCGCCTCATAAGTCACAGGGAAAGCGCTCTGCTGGCGAGCTTTAACCGCTTGTTCAAAATGAGCGTAAATACTTGGCGCTCGTGCACGTTGTTTTTTTACCGCATTAATCGAAGACAGCAGCTGCTCTGGCGCACTCTGACCAGTATTAATAAGAGGAAATATGCCATCAAGACAGACAATCTGCTGAACGCGCTGGGGGACCGTACCAGCCAAGATAAAACCAACCGCTGCACCGCGTGAATGCCCTAAAATAGAAAACTCACCCCAGCCTAATTGATCGGCAATTTCCAGCAGTTCAGGAACATCTAGCCAAATATTATACGCACCTAAATGGTTACGCGGCGATGAGCGACCATGCCCCGCTAAATCAACACACACCACATCAGCATTTAGTTGAGGTGCAATAAAGTCAAAACTGGCACAATTATCGAGCCAACCATGCAAGGCTAATATTTTAGGCGCACTATCAGTAGCAGTAGCCTGCTGCGGCTGCCAACGCTTGGCCGCAAAGGTTAAGTTGGCTACCTTAAACGTGCATTCGGTACAATGCCGAGGCATTGTCTTTAAGTTATCAGACTGAATCAAAGAAAATACTCAAAATAACGTCACTATTGACGTACCGACAACCTAATGACACAGAACACAGCGTGGATCAATTGTGTCGCTCAAAGTTTTCATCAATGAGGTCGGTAAAAGTGACAACATTATATTAAAGGTTGTTTAAGCCATCGCAACGAGCCCATGCCAGCAGCGACCATCGCCACATGTTGCTCTGTAACAGGAATATCAATAGCCGCCAGATGCGCTGTACCCAAAAAATAACGGCCTGCCTCTAAGCCGCATACATGCTCTAATAACTCACCCACAAAAGGCTGATGAGTGACCAATAAAATATTATTCAGGCCCACTTGATTAAAGGATATCTCTAACAAAGCCATGATGGCACCTATGTCGCCTGCCGGTGTGATCGCAGGCTGACTAACCACCACTGAGGGTGCCTTTAACGACTGGCCTGTCATCACGCTGCTAGCTTGCTCCCAAGTTTGTTGAGCACGGCAGTAGGGGCTTACCCAGACCTCATCAAGCAACGGCAAAGTCTCGAGTACTTGCTCTATTGTTGAATTAACCTCTAAGCGACCATGGTCGGTAAGGTTTCTTTGTGCATCCGTACTGGCATACGCTTGTGCCTGTCCGTGACGCAACAAAAATAAGCGTTTCATTGCGCGTCTTTTATTACAGTCACATTATCGTTTGTATCCGCTTCTGGCCAGTCAGCAAAAGGAAACGGCTTAGACTCTGTCTTGCAACACACAAAATTAAATATGGCAAACAAGTAGGCCGCCAACGAACTACCAAAAGCGGTTAAACGCCTATTAGGTTCTCCACTAATTAATGTGAAAACAATCTGCCCAATAGCGACAAATAGCAAAAGCATTGCCGCAACTTCAGAAGTAAATACAAAAATAAAGACATACAAAGCTCTAAACCAATAATGACTATTGGATAAATTATTTTTAAGCTCAGGGTTCATTGTGCTCTCCTTTAGCGCAGGCTAAAATTAAAAGTGTTTTGTTAAGTAATCTTGAGCCAGCTTTGCCGCTGACGAACCAGAAACCACTACTTTTTTCAGTTGCTTTTCAGCATTGAGTACATCGCCTTGTAAGTGCAGCACTTTACCTAATTTAAATTGCGCTTCTGGTGTTTTTTGGTGATTGGGGTGATTTTTAATTAAGTCATTAAACCAAAGAGCTGAATTGCTCAAGTCCTCGCGCTGCAAATATACCTGACCTAGCCAATACTTTGCATTTGCGGCGTAAATACCTGCAGGATAGGCTTGTAAATACGCTTCAAATTGCTGTAATCCAGTATCGTAGTCACGCATTTTGAGGACTGCATCAATGCCCGAGCGATAAAGCGCCAACTCAGCCTGAGGATCATCAAGTGCCGTATCAGGCGCATCAGGCGTATCAGTTGCTCGACTCACAGTGGGACGTGCTACCTGTGCTGTATCGCTTGAAGGTATACGACGCGCTGTGCTGGCGCCACTTTGAGCCAACCCACTCAGGCGACGATCTAGATCTAAGTAGTCATCTAAACGCTGCTGTTTGAGTTTTTTGAGCTGAAAACCCTGCTCTTCAACCAACCCTCGCAATACTTGCACTTCTTGCTGCAATGTTTGTATTTGAAAGTAAAACTCAGTCATGCTGGCCGGCGAAGGTTTCGGCTCACGTGGGCTATGGCCCGCGTCTTGCCGCTCGTCGAGCCCTTCGCGATCACTTGTTGCCGGTGAACGCGTTGAAGGAATATCTAAGGCAACCACCTCTACCTGAGCCAATACCGCTGGCGAGGTCAATGATAGTGATAACGGAAAAAAAACTGCCGCTAAAGTAGCGGCAGTGAATGTTTTATATTTCATCATAAATCTAAAGACTTACTTAAAATTAAACTGAAAATTATGTCTATGCAAATACTCTATTCTGAGTATTTGCACAATAACAACAAGATTTACTTAAGTTCTACGCGACGGTTTTTAGACCAAACCATTTCACCAGAACCCATTTCTGCAGGACGCTCTTCACCGTAACTAACGGTCTCAAGAGAACCAGCATTAACACCTTGGATAACCAAGAAGTCACGTACGGCATTAGCGCGACGCTCACCCAGTGCCATATTGTACTCGCGGCTACCGCGCTCATCACCATGACCTTCTAAACGGACCGCGCGTGGGCTAGCCGCTAATTGCTCAGCGTGAAGCATTAATGCTGCGCGTGCAGCCATTGTTAAGTCAGCTGAGTCAAACTCGAAGTAGAAAGTGGTGTCAATCACGACAGCTTCTTCAACAGTATCTTCAACAGTTTCAACAACAACAGGCTCTACAACTTCTTCAACCGTCTCAACAGGCTTGTTAGAAGAACAACCTGTCATAAGGCCAAAGGCAGCAGCAAAAGCAACAGCTGAGTATAATTTTTTCATGGATTTACTCCCAAATAATTTGTAATTGTTTATCAAGCATAACGCACAAAACACAAGCATTACGCCCAGCTTTTAAACTCTGATACGAAGCTTAAAATTGTATCCCTATAAATAAGGCGCCCATGCAGGTTCACGGACATCACCTTCTTTAGCGGGCAAACGGAATTTGACACCAGCATCCATAGAAACTGCGCCAAGGACTCCTTTTTTATTGTGTTGCGTAGCATACAACAACATTGCGCCGTTGGGTGCAATACTTGGCGATTCATCCAACCAAGTTTCGGTTAATATCCGCATATTCCCCGTTGCAATGTCTTGTGTTGCAATATGGTACACCCCACTTTGCCTGTGCACCATTACAAGGCTTTTACCATCAGGGCTTACACGTGGTCGGGCATTGTAATCGCCCTCGAATGTTAAACGCTCTGGCCGGCCATTACTTAAATTTATTTGATAAATTTGTGGGCTACCTCCCCGATTAGAGGTAAAAATAACGCCAGAACCATCCGCATTCCAATTTGGCTCGGTATCAATATAGTGATCATTTGTAATTCGACGCAGGCGCTTATTGGCAATTGTCATCACATAGATGTCAGGCATGCCATCTTTTGACAAAACCATAGCTAACTGCGTGCCATCCGGTGAGAACGAAGGCGCGCCGTTTAATCCTCTAAAATGAGTCATTTGTGTTTTACGGCCTGTCGCCATATCCATAATATAGATAGCAGGTCGAGACGTCTCAAAAGACACATAAGCAATACGCTTACCATCAGCCGACCACGTTGGCGACAAAATTGGTTCAGAACTCGCCAGTAATACTTGCGCACGAGCACCGTCAACGTCTGCATACATCAGACGATAACGACCAGCACTGGGCTTGCGTAAATCTTGAACGTACAGCATTTTCGTTGAGAATATTCCACGAATACCGGTGACTTTCTCGTAGACAGCATCACTGACCGCATGGGCAATATCGCGCAAGCCATCACGCCCGCCCTTTACTTGCGCGGTGAGAATGTTTTTTTGCGCGAGTACGTCGTACAGCTCATAACGCACAATGTATTGATCCGCTTCGGGGGTCATTTGACCAATAACTAAAAAATTAGCCCCAAGAACTCGCCAGTCTCTAAAGACCACTTCAGACTTATCGGTAGGCATAGACAGCATATCTGTCTTAGGGATAGGCCTAAAAAAACCGCTGCGCTCTAAGTCAGCAGTGATAATCGCTTGAATATCTTCGGGCAAGCCCTGAGCACCGGCAAAGGGCACAATAGCAACGGGGGACGGGTTATCGTTACCTCGGTTAATTTCAATAAACAAATTGGCCTGCACATTAACGGCGGAAACAGCCACTAACAGTATTGCCAGCTGAATTTTAAAAAAACGGGAAATCACAATCGACGATCCTCGGGGTTAAACTGTAAATGAATGGTGCGGAAATTACGCTCAAAAGTATTGATATCCATATTCTGCAATTCAGGAATTTGATCTACCGCTCGCACAGCCTGCTCAGCCGAGCGGTCAAAGGCCTGATTCCCACTACTTTTTGTGATATTTACCGTAATAATTTTACCTGTTGGCACTAACTGTATCACCAATTCACAAATCATTCCTCGTCGCGCAGAAGGTGGGCGGCTCCATTTACTAATAATGCGCTCAGTAATAATCGCTTTATAAGAGTTAACCACCTCAGTTTCGGCCTGCTCGGCCAGCATCATCTCTTCTTGAAGCAATGCTTTATCTAAAGCTTCCTGCTGTCGCTTTCTTGCCTCTTCTAAGGCTCGCTTTTGAGCGGCTGCTTTTTCACGCTGGGCCTTTTCTTTAGCTGCTTTTTGCTGCGCAGCCTTCTCCTTAGCGTCTTTCGCCTTCTGCGCTTTAATTTGGCGCGCTTTTTGAGCCGCAGCTTCTTTCTGTTGACGCCGTTTAAGTTCGGCGGTGTTATCTTTTTTGTTGGCTGTTAAATCAATCTTTTTAATCTTTGAGCCTGCTGATTTTTTCTCGGGAGCCTTGGTCTTTAGCTCAACTAATGTAGCTTTTACAAACTCAGGTTTTTTAAAATTTGGCGGCGGCTCCGGTACTTGCCAGACGTGTACAACCGCCCAAATCAATACACCATGTAATAACAACGTAACCAATAGGGGTAAACTAAACAAACTCACGCGGTCAATCATTGTTTACCAGTACCAGGCTCAGTGACTAAACCCACACTAGGCGCTCCAGCACCTTGTAACAAACTCATTAGGTTAACAACGAGGCCGTATTGAATAGTTTTATCGCCCCATACCAGTACCGGTGTTTGTGGCTTTTGTCGTAAAATTTTGCCTACTTGATCAATAATACTCTCTAACGACTTTTGCTCATCGCCCTTTTGCCCTAAGTTAATGTAATAACTACCATCGGCTTTTATTGATACCACTAAAGGCTCTTCATCCGTATGATCTAAAGGGCTTGAGGGTGCTTGAGGCAAATCAACCTTAACCCCTTGCATCAGCAATGGAGCCGTCACCATAAAAATAATTAACAACACAAGCATAACATCAATGTAAGGTACAACATTGATCTCTGCGAGAGGCTTACGCTTTTTAACAGGCAGCATGATATTAACGCTAATTAAGAATGAATCGGATTATTCAGCATGGATTTGTCGATGCAGTATCGACGAGAATTCTTCGGTGAATGTTTGATATTTTGCAGTCAATGTTTCAGCTTTAGCCACGAAGCGGTTATAGGCCAATACCGCAGGAATCGCTGCAAATAAGCCCATAGCGGTTGCCACTAAAGCCTCAGAGATACCCGGTGCCACTGTCGCTAATGTTGCTTGATGCTGGTTGGCCAATCCTCTGAACGAGTTAAGAATACCCCAAACGGTACCGAAGAGGCCAACATATGGGCTCACCGATGCAACACTCGCCAAAAACGGAAGGTGTGCTTCAAGCTTTTCTTGTTCACGCATTAACGCGACGCGCATCGCGCGCTGAGCGCCTTCCATAACAGCAGCATTGTTTTTTTGCTGGCTGAGCCGTGAAAACTCTTTAAAGCCGGCGCGAAATACCGCCTCAATACCCTCAGCATTGTGGCTATTGCCCTGACGGTACAGTTGCGCCAAATCGCCACCTGACCAAAATGCCCGCTCAAAGCGGTTAAAATTTCGCGCAGCACGGCTATGAAAGATAAAGCGCTGCACAATCATGAACCAAGACACCACTGAAGCGCTCAGTAGCGCTAGCATCACTAGCATTACCACGGGACCAGCATCGGCAATTAAATCAAAAATAGAAAGTGTTTCTGTTGGATTCATAACGGTCTAATTTCTTTATATAGGGGCAGTTTATTTAAACAACTGTTTATATCGTGCGCTGTAGGACTACCTTTTACAGAATAATTTCAGTTATTCAACTAATTTTACGCTTTTTATCATATTGCGCCTAACAATCATGTTAAGCCAAGTAAGCTATTTTGCAGCATATGGCTCGGTGCTGCCAAGGCAAAATGATCGTAAACCTTTTGAGTGGCCACTCGGCCTCTCGGTGTACGCATCATATAACCTTGCTGTATAAGGTAAGGCTCCAGTACGTCTTCGATGGTATCACGCTCCTCGCTAATCGCTGCCGCCAAGCTATCAACACCGACAGGCCCGCCACCAAACTTATCCACCAGCGCTAACAACAAACGGCGGTCCATATGATCAAAGCCTTGTGCGTCAACATTCAACATATTTAGCGCCGCATCGGCAACCGCCTGCGTGACCAAACCGTCGGCTTTAACCTGTGCGTAATCTCTCACGCGGCGCAATAGACGGTTAGCAATACGCGGTGTGCCGCGCGCGCGCCGCGCTATTTCTTCGGCACCTAACGGCTCAATACCTACCCCCATCAACCCTGCTGAGCGCGTCACAATGTAGGTCAGATCTTGAAGATTGTAAAATTCAAGCCGCTGCACTATTCCAAAGCGATCCCGCAGAGGAGAGGTCAACAAACCTGCCCGCGTAGTGGCTCCAATCAATGTAAAGGGGGGCAAATCGATTTTAATTGAACGCGCAGCAGGTCCCTCCCCTATCATAATATCAAGCTGGTAATCCTCCATCGCGGGGTATAAAACCTCTTCAACCATAGGGCTCAAGCGATGTATTTCATCGATGAACAGCACATCACCCGCATCAAGATTCGTCATTATAGCGGCTAAATCACCGGCCTTTTCAATAACAGGTCCCGAAGTGCTTTTCAGGGCAACCCCCATTTCATTGGCAATAATATTGGCCAGCGTTGTCTTGCCCAGTCCTGGCGGACCAAAAATCAGACTGTGATCCAGCGCTTCGTCACGCGCTTTAGCCGCTCCAATAAAGATCTCCATTTGCTCACAAACCCGTGGCTGCCCCACATAATCAGCCAGCATTTTGGGGCGAATAGCGCGATCAATCTGTTCTTCTTTACCCTGTGGCTGCGCTTGGATTACCCGCTCTGGGGTTGTACCAACGCTTAACTGGTCTGGCTCTATCATAAGATTTTTGTCGCTTGCGGGTTAGTCGTGCCTCAGCATAGGCTAAAGGTCTGCACAGGCTGGCAATACAATAACCCGCCTATACGTTGTTGTTCAAAACGTTGTTGTTCAAATGCGCTCTATATTACTCACAGCCTCTCCCGTACTACCCGGGCAACATACTGCGTAACGCCAAACGAATAAGCTCTTCACTACGCGTTACGTCATGCACCTTGATAATACTGGCAATCGCTTTACTTGCTTCTGTGGGTTTATAGCCCAGCGCCACCATTGCACTCTCGGCTTCGGCAATCACAGTGCTTTGTAATTGAGCCCCAGCGGGTATCGCTTGCGCTCCATCACCAGCCATGACCGCCGGTAACTGCCAGTCTTTCACTCTATCACGCATTTCAATAACAAGCCGCTCAGCGGTTTTTTTACCCACGCCAGGCACGCGTGTCAATGCGCTAATATTATCCTCTCGAATAGCCGCCACCACGGTATCGGGCTCCATACCCGACAGAACAGCCAAAGCCATTTTAGGGCCAACACCACTCACTTTAATCAGATGTCTAAATAAAACACGCTCTTGGAGGTCGGCAAAGCCAAATAATTGCTGTGCATTCTCACTCACTGAAAAGTGCGTATGCAATATTACCGTACCCGACTCGGGCAAGGCATAAAACGTACTCATCGGTGCAAGCACCTCATAACCCACGCCACCCACATCAATTAATAACATTGGAGGTTGCTTTTCCAGCACCTGCCCTTTTAAGCGTCCTATCATAATCTTCGCCTTATTTGTAATATGTTAGTCGCAACCGTTTATCGCTTAGAGCCGCTTGTGCTATTCGAATTCTTTACATCAAGCGACCTCGTCTAAAGCGCTTATGGTTGGATGAAGTGCCCGGCAACGACCTCGCGGTACGCACCATGTATTGCTGCGTATTACTGTGACACACAGCAATAGCCAGCGCATCGGCGGCATCCTCTTGCGGCGTGCCCGATAAACTCAACAGCGATTTCACCATGTGCTGCACTTGCGCTTTATCGGCCGCACCGGTACCCACCACAGCCTGCTTAACCTTGCGAGCTTCATACTCAAAAACAGGAATATTAAAATGGCATGCTGCAACAATCGCAGCACCGCGGGCTTGCCCCAACTTTAAGGCAGAGCCCGCATTTTTAGCCATAAAGACCTGCTCTATGGCAAACTGCTGAGGCTGATAATGACTAATAATCTCACAAAGACTATCAAAGATAACCTTTAAGCGCTCGGGCAATGCCAGCTCTGCCCCCATACGAATCACGCCGCTACTCACGTAACAAGGCTTGCCCTTCACATCATCAATAATCCCGTAACCCGTTTTACGAGAGCCTGGGTCCACCCCTAAAATAAGCGCCATGATAGATACTTTATTATGCCTATAGCATGCAGACCAGCCAAGGCCTGCCCTGTATAAAAGCACAGTATACTTGATTTTAATGCGACTGCCATTACTCGGTACAGCGGGCTAAGCGCATATCACCCTGCAGCCTTAACACTCGACTGCTTCTTTTGTCACGCAGTCACAAAGTGTAGAATCACACCCAAATACAGTCGAGCCATCAATGGCTCACCGCACCGAACTTTACAAGACAAACTGCCAAAGGATCTCTATGACTACCATTATTCAACAAGACGACATCATTGCGAGCGTAGCTGATGCGTTGCAGTATATTTCTTACTATCACCCTAAAGATTTTATTGATGCAATGCATCAGGCGTACCTCAAAGAGCGCAGCCAAGCGGCAAAAGATGCCATCGCACAAATTTTAATTAACTCTCGCATGTGCGCCCAAGGTCACCGCCCCATTTGTCAAGATACCGGCATTGTGACGATTTTTATTCACGTTGGTATGAATGTAAAAATTGAAGGCGACCTCCCTTTAGAGGACATGCTTAATGAAGGTGTGCGCCAAGCTTATAAACACCCCGATAATGTGCTGCGCGCCAGTATTCTCAGCGACCCCGATGGCGCTCGCAAAAATACCGGCGATAACACACCGGCTATTATTCACTATAAAATAGTACCCGGCGATACCATCGATGTTCATGTTGCAGCGAAAGGCGGTGGCTCTGAAGCTAAGTCGAAATTTGCTATGCTTAACCCCTCCGACTCGGTGGTTGATTGGGTGCTCAAGATGGTGCCGCAAATGGGCGCAGGCTGGTGCCCACCTGGCATGTTAGGCATTGGCATCGGCGGGACTGCCGAAAAAGCCATGCTCATCGCTAAAGAATCACTCTTAGAGCCTGTGGATATTCACGACCTTATCAAACGAGGCGCCAGTAATCGCGCCGAAGAATTGCGTTTAGAGCTTTTTGATAAAGTCAATAAACTCGGTATTGGCGCCCAAGGCTTAGGTGGTCTCACCACCGTACTCGATGTCAAAGTGCACGACTACCCCACACATGCCGCCAACAAAGCTGTGGCGATCATTCCCAATTGCGCCGCTACTCGCCACGCCCACTTCACCTTAAAGGGTAGCGGACCCGCACTACAGACTCCGCCCAATTTAGAAGACTGGCCAGATATTAGCTGGGAAGTCGGCGAGAGTGTACGCCGAGTGAATTTAGATACGGTAAAACCCGAAGACGTCCAAACATGGAAAAGCGGTGAAACCGTGCTTTTAAGCGGTAAATTATTAACTGGCCGCGATGCTGCACATAAACGCATGGTCGATATGATCAACAAAGGCGAGCCTCTGCCGGTTGACTTACAAGGCCGCTTTATCTACTACGTTGGCCCAGTAGACCCTGTTCGCACTGAGGTAGTTGGCCCCGCCGGCCCTACAACAGCAACCCGTATGGATAAGTTCACGCGCACTGTGATTGAAAAAACAGGGCTATTGGGCATGGTGGGTAAAGCCGAGCGTGGTGATGCTGCCATAGAAGCGATCAAAGATAATAAAGCGGTGTACTTAATGGCTGTGGGCGGCGCTGCTTATTTAGTCTCTAAAGCGATTACTGCCGCCAAAGTGGTAGGCTTTGCAGACTTAGGCATGGAAGCCATCTACGAATTTGAGGTAAAAGATATGCCCGTCACCGTCGCAGTCGATAGCACAGGCGATAGCGCCCACAAAACAGGCCCGCAGGTATGGCAGGCCAAAATCGCCGAAACCGAGCAAGTACTGACACTTAAAGATTAGTCTTAAAAAAGGGCTTGGCGACCCAAGCCCTAACTGATACGGGCCTGACAATGACCAATATCATCCCTTTCAAACGCCCAAAAGCGAGTGAAAAACACAAAGGCAAAACCCTGTGCAAAACAGGCTTTCATCAATGGATAATTCTGAACGATAAGAAATTTGACGTCAAAGAGGGCAAGCTTATCACCGTCTTTCAGTGTTCGCGCTGCGGCAAAATCAAAAATAGCGCACTATAACCCTGCCCGATCGGCATATTCTATCCGCTGTTACGACAGGCAAAAACTGGCGCCTAGCGCCAGTTTTCACAGTTGATACTAAAAGCTAAAACTAAAAACTACACGCTTTTTGCCTCGGTAGTTACAATAAGCCGTACAGCCGACAACTGCAGGTGCGTTTGAGCCTTAAGTGCATGCAGTAAATTTTGCTCTTTAAGCGCTAGAGCCTCTATATCGGCTGCATTGATTGCTGGGTTCTTTTTAGATAATTGCGTTAAACGGTTTTTTTCTTGACCAAAAAAGGCCACGACTTTTTCACAAGCTTTATTCAATAGCGCCTCTTTATGCACTAACGAAAACGCCTCTGCCTTGGCATACCAGGCAGGCATTTCGAGCTTTTTACTTTGAATAATTTTGCGCGCTAGCTTTTTATCGACATGGGTGATTGATTGCTGTAATTGCGACTCACCCAAAACGGCCGATAAATCTTTATCGCTAATATCAAGCGCTAAGGTTCTCACCGAGTAGCTCTCTAAAAACGGTAAACATTCACTCGCAAATTGCGATTGCACAACAACGCCAAAACAAGCCTCCAACAAACACTGCCCCGCCGGTAGCTGCTTACTAGGCAATAACGCAACCCCTGCCGAGCCAATTTCACTGTGATGTAAAAGCTCCCACAGCCCTGTGATGAACGTAGAGTCCCACGTCATGAAGACAACATCTTCACGCGCACACGCCACATCGCGCTCAAAGCTAATTTCGATACCTTCAGGTGGAATGCCTGGCAGTGCCGCGATCAGCATATTATCAGCGGGCATTAAAGAATAAATGCCCTTGCCTAAATCTTCAAAATGGAAATTCAATAGCTGACTCGCCATATCTACCAATTCAATCGGCGTATTCCATTCAAAATCGTCAATACGCTCGACAAGCTCACCCGCTAACGGCTGCCGACAACTGTTCATCTCGAGTAAAGCGTCTCGGCCTTGTCGAATTTTAGCTTCAAGCTCGGCAACCGCTTGCTTCGCCTGCACTTCGAGCTCGGGGCTCACCTCGGCAAAACTGCCAGGGAACAGCTGATCATGCACCGTACCAGCCGCCGCATTTTGACGCCCTACGCAATCTAAGACATTGTGATACCAGTGCCAGCGCTGAGCATTTTCATCGGTCGCTTTGGGGCCAATCAATGCATGCACATTCACATTTTTGGTTTGACCAATACGATCTAAACGCCCGATGCGCTGCTCGAGCATGTCGGGGTGATCAGGCAAGTCTAAGCAGAGTAAATGATGACTAAACTGAAAATTACGTCCTTCACTACCAATTTCAGAGCACAGTAAAACTTGGGCACCTTTTTCAAAATCAGCAAAATAAGCCGCTGCACGATCGCGCTCGATCAGGTCCATATCTTCGTGGAACAAGGCGGGATCTATGCCGTGCTTTTGCCAAATATAGTTTTCACAATCGACCACTCGCTCTTTTTCATGGCAAATCACGAGAACTTTTTCATGCGGGTGAGCCTTTAAAAATTGCGCCAACCACTCATAACGCTCATGCCAGTCACCGGTTGTTAAGTCATGGGCGCGCGGCTCGCGTGCAGGAAACCCCTTCACCGATGCGCGTACATTGCGAAACATCACGCGACCCACACCATGGCAATCCAACACTTGACTAATCAGCTCATCGCCTTCTAACTTGGGATCCAAATCAAACCGCTCAATCAAGAGATTGCGTGATGCCGGCAAATCGCGAATCAACGCATTCAGCTCCGCGTAGCCTGTCTCTTCATGCATCAGCGTTTCAGTATTTGTATACTTATCGGGATCCAACAACTGCAAGCGGGCAAAATGGCTCTCAAAACCCAGTTGCTCTGGCGTAGCGGTCACCAGCACCATGTGTGCGCACAATTCAGACAAGCTGCGCAATACATCAAACCCGTCGGTATCAGGTTGAATATGGTGCGCCTCATCCACAATCACCACATCAAACTCAGAAGTGAGTAAAGACGCAGTTTCCTCGACCAGGGCTGAATGCTTAAGGATATGAATTTGGCCTTGCTCAAAATCATATCCCGCTTCGTCATAAACCCCTGGGCTCAAGCCAAATCGGCGAATTAACTCAACCAACCACTGTACCTGCAAAGCATCTGGCACAACAATCAAGGCGCGCTTAGCGCGCTCGAGCTTGAGCAGACGACCCAGAATCATACCCGCTTCAAGCGTCTTTCCTAAACCCACTTCATCAGCCAATAGTACGCGCACACGATCGCGGTCACATGCGGTATAGGCGACATAGAGCTGATGTGGAATAAGACTCGCGCGCACACCAAGCAAACCATTTAAGCGAGAACCCCAAACCTTCGCCATTGCTGCATCGAGTTCGCGCCTAAAGTAAAACCATTTGGATTTATCGATCTGCCCAGTCATTAAACGCATAAAGGGCTGGTTGAGTTGGATTTCAGCGCTGAGCTGGGTTTCGGGGATAAAACCTTCACTACCCACATCATATAACAGTAAACCTTGATGATCTTTCACATCAACTACCGTATAGCTCTCACCATCTTGCACATTAATGGTGTCATCAACAGCAAAAATAATACGAGTCAAAGGCGCTTGGCCCGAGGCGTACATACGCTCGCAATTGGCGAGTGGAAAAAAGATAGAAACAGACCGCACTTCTACCGAAACGACAATTCCCAAGCCCAGTTCCGGCTCAGAATCGACAACCCAACGTTGCCCTTGTACAAATTCAGACATATTTTCGCTTTACTTGATAAAAAAACGTCAATGAGCGCCCCAATAAAAGCAGGCTCATCACAAAGGTTGTAATTGTAAGTTTTAAGACGACAAGGTACAACTCGACGAACCCAGAAACTGGTAAAAGAAATGTACCCGTCAGGGGTTATCGACAGGGGCAAAGGCGCCTGACGACAACCAAGGTGATGTAAAATGCAACGGTACAACAAAGACAGGAATACGAGCCAGCTGCAAGACTTTATTTGTCACCGAGCCCAATGCCGTTGTTGCCGGGTCAGCGTCAGAACAATTACCCATCACAATGACGTCGGCTTCACGCTCAGCCGCCTGTTCAATAATCGTTTTAGCCGGCGGACCCGCTACAATCACAATATCATCGAGTAATTGTGTAAACTCAAGGCCAAAATCGTCAGCGGCCAAACGCTCAAACGTTTGCTCACGAATATTGTCTAACAGCCCTACAATGTGACTAGCTTGCAATACCTCTACTTTTGCTTGGTCTGAACACCGGCTTTGTACCACAGCCGCCGCCAAGGCATCGACAGGGGGCACGACATGCAATAAGGTGATTTTTGAATTGAACGGCTTGGCCAACTGTTCAACATACGCCAACGAATAGGCGCTAAGCACACCCAAATCGCTAGCAAATAATATCGATTGAATCATACACCTTACACCCTAATAGCCATGCAAAATTTGCCAATACCCCGCACAGCACATATGCAAGTATTGCGATTGACAAATATCCGAGCTACTGGCTCAGCTCTAAATAAAGCCTAGCAGGCATAGCTTGGCACCGAAGACTTTATTACCCCTTGCCGACGAGCAGCATTTGCCATAAGTAAGCTTTGTTGTTATTCCAAATACCTCATCGCGCGAAATCACTAGCATGTGTGTACGCGCATAGCGTGATAACATTATAACGGGTAGTCATGTAGATTGATTAAAGCATGGGGCGTAAGCCTTAACGCCTTGACTAGACACTATGGTTCGAGGTTAACGGGGAAAATATTGAGAGAGAAAAGGCTCGCCTTAGCCACAGGCCAATCTTAACGTTTGCGATAAGCGATACCTGGGCGGCAATTAACGACATCAAACAGTTCTTCAGCGCCACTGACACTTTCGGAGGCGCCCAAAAAGAGTAACGCGCCAGGCGCTAAAACCGCATGAATTTTATGCAAAATACGCTTTTTAAGCTCAGCATTAAAATAGATAAGTACGTTGCGGCAACAAATTAAATCAAAGAGTTCATAGCCAAAATGATCGCTTTGTAAGTTCAGAGGTTTAAAATGGATGGCCGACTGCAATGAGGGCTTAACCTGCCAATGGGCATCGGGGGTAGGCTTAAAATAGGTTTGTAAACGCTCTTGACTCAACCCTCTTGCAATCGATAAACGATCATAAATACCCTGCTTGGCTGTGGCCAATATTTCGCTCGATATATCAGTCGCGCTAATACGCACATCAATACGGTTGCGCGCTAAGCATTGCCGATTGTACTCATCAATAATAATATTGATTGAATAAGGCTCTTGCCCTGAAGAGCAGGCAGCTGACCAAACATTGAACCCACGTGCAGCCTTATTCTGCCCCCCCCACGCAGGCAATATGTGCTGTTTCAAATACTCAAAAGGATAGGCATCCCTAAACCATAAAGTCTCATTCGTGGTCATCGCATCCACCACTTCTTGGCGCAGCGCTCTTTGAGCGGGTGAACGCAATAATGCCAACAACCCTGTCAAAGAACTAATATGCTCTTGAGCTAAAATGCGACGTACGCGTGTCGCCACTAGGTATTCTTTACCTACACCTAAATCAATTCCGCACGATTGCTGTAAGAACAACCTAAACGCTTGATACTCAGCATCGGTAAAACTTACCCCCGCATTTAATAACGGTCTTGAACGCTCAGTCACGCACTGCCCCTAGTCTAAACGCTCTCATTTTATATAACCTCTTCACCGCCATCACACACTTGATCGACTCTCTGATTAACGCGCTTAGCCAGCTCATCAGGGTGAAATTTAGCCAAAAAGTCATCCGCACCTACTTTTTTTACCATCGCCTCATTAAAAACACCGCTTAACGAGGTGTGCAAAATAATATGCATGTTGCATAGCTGAGGATTAGCCCTCACCTCTGCCGTAAAGGTATAGCCATCCATTTCAGGCATTTCAATGTCGGAGATAATCATTAATAGCTCATGCTCAGGATCTTTACCTTCAGCTAATAGTGATTCTAAATATTCTAAGGCCTCTCTACCATCTTTTTTGACCGTTGTGGACATACCCAAAGATTGAACAACTTTTTGGACTTGTTTACGCGCAATAGTCGAGTCATCAACAATCAAAACATGTTTATTAACATGATTAGCTCCCCCCGAACTATTGAGAATTTCTGGACTAACATCTTCAGCTAGCGGCGACACCTCGGCTAGAATTTTTTCGACATCAATAATTTCTACTAGCTTATTATCCACCTCCGTCACTGCCGTTAAATAATTATCTCGCCCTGCACCTTTGGGCGGTGGATGAATCGCACCCCAGTTCATATTAACAATGCGCTCAACCGACTTCACTAAAAAGCCCTGAGTTGAACCGTTATATTCTGTAATAATCACAAAACACTCTGAAATATTATCCAGCGGCATACTGCCTATCGCTTGACGCATATCCATAATAGGAATGGTACCGCCTCGTATGTGCGCCACTCCGCGCACTACAGGATTGCGTTTAGGAATTTCATTTAATGCTGGGCACTGCAAAACCTCCTTGACCTTAAAGACATTAATGCCGTATTGCTGTGCCCCACCAAGACTAAATAATAATAACTCTAGACGGTTTTGGCCCACCAGCTGCGTTCGCTGATTGACACTATCTAATACACCTGCCACACACTTCTCCTACTTTGCCTCAACAGCGATCTAAAGCGCTCATACCTTTATTAACTTTAGTCACTACTGAATACTTTTGGTTAAAAAACATGCCGCAAAAAGCCTTAAATTTCTTATTACGCACTACTGCACGACCAAAAACATGAACGACGTCAAAGTCACGACCATTTATTAAAAAATAATACCTTGCAAAGATCGAGTGTCATAAAAAAACGTTAGTATTTTTCATTAATAACGACGTGAATAGCAATGACTACACTATTAAAAAGAAAACCTAAAAATACATCGCACTCATACGCCACAGCATAGGCTTAACTATTGCAATAAAGCTGATAACTACCCACAACCCCGCTATATCGTCAGACTATTGACAGCCATTACTTAACGGAGTGACGCTATGCCACACTTGATATTGACTCTTACCATTGATTCACTGCAAAAAACGCTCGTGCGCTATATTGCGGGCATATTATTCACCCACTTCTTCTTGCTGATGCCAGCCGCTTATGCCGACAGCACAGAGTCATCACTCGAGAATATCGAGCAAATCAGAAATAAAGTCGCACACATGCTGAAACAACACTTGCACGACACCATCAAACAGGCGCGCATTGAAGTGTCCGTTGCAAAATTAGACCCGCGCCTAAAACTAGCAAAATGCGACATCCCATCGACCATGAAAATTAATGGCAGCAAAAAGCGAACGCGTAACATGACTGTAAGAATCAGCTGCAACGGCCAATCGCCTTGGAGTATTTTTGTCCCTGCCAAAATTGATATTTATCAAACAGTCGCAACAACAACCCGTGATATTTATAAAGGCGAGATACTCAGCGTTAACGATATCGCCACGCAAGAGCGTAATACCGGCAACTTCGGATTTGGACTCGCAAAAACAGCAGCCCCCTTAATCGGCAACACCGTAACACGCAATATTGCCGCTGGTAGTGTCATCCGGCTTTCACATATCAGCAAGCCCATTGTAATTAAGCGTGGTGATAAGCTCACACTAGAGTCCGGTACACAAGGCTTGGCGGTGGCGGCAACGGTGATCGCCCTATCGAAGGGCAAAGAAGGCGAGCAAATACGCGTCAAAAATACCCAATCAAAACGTATTATTGACGCTTTTGTTATTGCACCTGGTCGAGTAACCTCCCGCTTATAAAATAGCAAGAGTAACCTCGGTGATTCATACTGAAACACATCGCCTAACGGAAGCCCATAGAGTGAGGGCAAGAAATACACGCTTAAGTACCCAAAAAACACTCCATGAGTACCTAACCCAGAAATATTGGTCAGCTAATAAGATTCTGATGGATTATGTTCTGCGCATTTAAGTGCCGGAAGCGCTTATATAGCGCCCATGGATGGCTTGAACGGCCCAGACAATGCGTCACCAGTGCTCAATTTCGGTATCTCTGAATAGTGACGAATAAAAAAGCTAAAGTTTTTAGCGCACCGGGCGTTAAACGGTTTAAGCAGACTAACAACTCACAGTATCACGCATTAGAGGCAGGAATATCATGGTTATTGATACCAACGCCGGTGGCGTCGGCAAAAACCGCTTGAACGTATCAACACACGCTAGCGGCAAAGGCATCTCACCGTCACAAGACGCACACAATAGCACTGCACCAGGCCGTAATATAACCCCCAGTGACAGTGTATCGCTCAGTGGTGCAGCAAAAGCCATGAGCCAATTAGAAAATAATATTGCGCAGGCCCCCGACATTGACCGTTCAAAGGTTGATGCCATCAAGCACGCTATTAACAGTGGCGACTACCAGCCCAACCCTCATCATATTGCCGATAAAATGTTGAGCGACTTTTAGCGGCCTTGCGACGCTCAGGCTGTGTTACCTCAAAGAAAAACACATGCTATTATCACGTCACTAGCATCCATCGCATACCCCAGACACAACATACAGCTGCACATGGTATAACCCTACATGTGTATTCGGCGTCATTAAGCAGGCTATCACTGCATCGTATACAACCGGTTTTCACGCAGCTAACCGCCACCGTTAACTTATAGGTATTCAAAGACACAAAATAGCGGCATTTTTTTTGCTTGTTATTCGTATGTTGCAGCCCTTAATCACTATAAATTGACGGGACACACCATTGACGAGACAAGCCATGAACGCTTCAAACCCTTTAAATGCTGAGCGCTTACTCAAAAGTATTAACCGCGATATTAACGCTTGCAATCAACTCATTTCACTGCTGGAGCATGAGCATACTGCGCTGCTCGCAAGGGATACAGACTCGCTCGAGCGCATCATCAATGAAAAGTCGGCACTTTTGAGCCAACTTAACCAAAGTGCGATCATTCGTACTCAATGGATCAATCACTACAAAAATAGTGCGCAAGACTCACAAGAAGCGATGATCAACTCCTTTAGCGAGCTTGCAAGCGAAGCGGGCCTGCAAGTACAGTGGGAACATCTACAATCGCTGTTTCAGCAGTGTAAAGCGGCTAATGATATTAACGGTAAAACAATGGCTCGCAGCCAAGTTACGAATGAGCGATTGCTCAATATCCTCAGGGGGCAACACAATACCTCTCACCTTTACGACGGCAAAGGTACTAAGGGCCATCGAACACAGGGTAATACGCTCGGGCAGGCTTAGCGTACATGCTCGCGCCTTCAAGACTCGCCACATAAGGTCACAGCGCGGTAAGTTGCATGACTATCTTGTCCCAGCACTTGAGTCAACCACGGCAGTGCTAACGTGACATCAGCTTTCAAGGTCCAAGGTGCATTAACCACAATCATGCCTGAGGCGTACATGCCTGGCTTATCGCCTGCATAAGTTTGCAACTCAAAGAGCTGCGTATTTTGAAACCCTGCTTGTTTAAAGCGCGACTCTAACCGAGTGATCCGCGCCGCTTCGACCACGGGATACCACAACGCATACACGCCCGTGGCAAAACGCCTATGCAGTGCTTTAATGTGCTCCACAACATTATCATAATCGGCCTTTATCTCGTAAGATGGGTCAATCACCGTTAAACCGCGCCGCTGTGCCGGTGGCAGCAAAGCCAAACTTTTCGTAAAGCCATCTTCGCAATACACCTTAACTCGGCGATCACGCTTAAAATTTTCAATCAATAGGGGGGCATCTTGCGGATGCAGCTCACACAAGGCTAGGCGATCATTGGCACGCAGGCAATGGGCCGCCACCCACGGCGATCCGGGGTATACCCACTCACCGGTTTGCGCAGTGCAGGCTTTGACGACCTGTAGATATTGCTGCATGACTTCAGGAGGGCTATCTGCTCTTAATAGCTGGGCAATGCCGCTTTGGTATTCCGCTGTTTTATTCGCAA
Organism: Marinagarivorans algicola; assembly: GCF_001292705.1. Lineage (GTDB taxonomy): Bacteria > Pseudomonadota > Gammaproteobacteria > Pseudomonadales > Cellvibrionaceae > Marinagarivorans > Marinagarivorans algicola. Next base: position 24,214 of record NZ_LGAK01000031.1, on the reverse strand, counting down.
TGGCAGCACCCAGCGCATACCGCCCAGCCCCAGCATGTGTATCGATATATAAACAAGGCTTAGGCTTTTTTACCAAATAATCCAAGATGCGCTCTATAACAAAATGTTTTAGCACATCTGCACTATTGCCTGCATGGTAAGCGTGCCGGTAACTCAACATAAATCTACTCAATGTTATTCAAATACTACTTTCAAGACACCGCAATGGGCGCACGAATCAGTGTTAGTTTCTACTAGCACTCATGAGTCTCTACTGGTTGCCCAGCAAAAGAGCATCAAAGCTCTCCCAGTCAATGGGCTTAGATAAAAAGTACCCTTGCACATATTCGCACTGTCTACTTTGCAAATATTCAAGTTGCGCTTGACTTTCCACGCCCTCGGCAATCACATTTAGCTCATAGGATTCAGCAATGCCCAATATAACATCAACCATTGTCGAATCCGAGCAGGGTAAATCCGATAAGCTCGCCACAAAAGATCGGTCGATTTTCAGACAACTGACAGGGTAATTTAATAATTGATTAAACGCTGTATAGCCAGTACCGAAATCATCGAGTGATAAGCGCACACCTAACTCTCTAATTTCATGCAGTAATTGAATACTTTGCTCATCAACATCAATCAAACTAGTTTCTGTTAATTCAAGCTCAATCCAGTGCGGGTTAATTTTATATTTGTACAACAAGCGCTTCAAGTGCTGCGGGAAACCCCTATTCACCAACTCCAAAGCAGAGATATTAATGCAAAAAAGTAACTGTCGCGTGCCGTATAATTCACGATGAGTATCAATTTTTTGAAAGGTTGCCTCAATCACCCAAGCATCAATATCGCGAATCAAGCCATACTCTTCGGCAATAGGAATAAAAACATCCGGCCCTACACGCTTGAGCGAAGGCTCTTGACAACGAATAAGAACCTCTCCACCGCGTATAGTCAAACCCTCGCTACTGTATATCGGCATCAAAACGATAGAAAATAGGTCGCGACTAATAGATTCACGCAATGCACTGGCGATATTCTTTCTAAATACAATATCCTCAAAAACATCTTTATCAAAGACTTTGTATTGATTTTTACCGCTTTTTTTAGAATGGTACATGGCGGCATCGGCATTCCCCATTAATACCGCAGAGCTATTTGTTTCATCCGACGCCTTAGCAATTCCCACGCTGGCATTAATTTTAATTTCAAGCCCACCAACAAGTATGACATCGGTAAAACGCTCTAATAATTTATTAGCAATCAGCTCGATATACTCATCACCTAAACCCTCAAACACCAATGAGAATTCATCGCCCGATAACCTCGCCAGTAAATAGTCACCAGCTACTTCATTGATATTCAACTTATGCAGCTCAGTTTCGATAACCGAGCAAAATTCACACAGCAAGCGATCACCCACTACGTGACCATAGCTATCATTAATTTTTTTAAAGTCATCAATATCAATGTAATACATCACAATATTACACAACCTAGGGCCGCCTTCAAAATGCCTGCCTAGCCACTGAGATAACCCACGTCGATTCATTACCTTCGTTAATGGATCGCGATTGGACATGATTTTTAAAATTTGATGCTGACGATTAACCATAAACAACGTTGCCAGCAACCACATCAAAAGCAATGCTTTAATAAGGTTATATTCAGAAAACAAATTGCCTTGTAAGACCATTTTTTTAACAGTGATTTGATAGCGTCCCACCTTGGTAACACCCGAAGTCTCAATTTCAACTAACGAGACATTTGTTAAATCAGGCTGCGCATCAACGTAAGGAATTTCATATTCATTGATCCACCATGTAGATACTTGAAAGGATTCAATAGGAATAGGTTTTTGCAACAATTGAGGTGTAGGTACTAGTTGTATGGAGTTGTATTTTAGCGATGCATTATTATCAACCGTCGCATAGCGTACATTATAATTGCGAAATAGCATTTGGATTGGGCGATATAATGACGGCTTGCCTGAATCAGGATGTCTATACTCGACATCCAATAAAATATTACGATACTGACTAAAATCGAAACCCTGCGTTGGATCTTCGTTTAGTTTTATTGAAACGCCGCAGTAACGGTAAAATTCCAAGTCAACTACTGTACACTCCATGTGCAATAAGCCGTCAGAGTAATCAACACGAGCATTTGGTAATGCATCTATTTGCGTCAAACTATTAGGCACAGGATTAAAACCATGGCGGGCATCTAACAAATCAAAATATGTTTTAAAAGCGCCCGCACGATGCAATACAATGCTCAATGCTGATACGCACAATAACACCAACACAATTTTTGTGTTTGTCTCAATTTTTAACATGAATAACCAAAGTTGATGGCCAAGCCGTCATCGGCCCGCAACATATAAAATAGTGACGATATTTGTAACTGTTATTTAAATATCCACACGAATAACTCGTTAACAATAAAACTCGGCATCACCGAGTGTATCACACAAAGAAGACAAGAAAAAATAAGCGACTTAAACCGCATATGCGTCCATTGAATAATCACTACAGCATCTTATTTAGTCCGCGTTATGAGCGCAAGCTAAACACGCAAAATAATGGCACAGCCACCATCACTTTCGACACAAAGCACTCAAGCCCGCTCAATCAGCTCAGTGACTAAAATGCGCTGCAAACCATTACGATGAGGTAAATAGCGCCATCTCACATCCCAATGGCTAAGTTGCATACCATACACCCGCTCTTCGCTGCGGCCTTTTTGATAGGCAGGCCGCGGATCTTGACTCAGTACCTGACCGATAAGCCGCTTGAACTCTGGCCAAGAGGTCAGTATCTGCTCAACCTCATCCACAAAACTAACATTGAGTAACTCAGGCGATGCTAGTGCAAAATCATTACGCGCATCCGCTAAAGCATCGGCATAAGGTAGGTAGGGCTTAATGTCAATCACCGGCGTCCCATCCAATAAGTCATGCGCCGCTATCGCTAAAAACACACCATCACGACCACGGTATTCAAGCAGCACTCTTTCTAGCGCTACGACCGATAAACCTATTGGATTCGGACGCACCGGTGAACGTGTGGCAAACACCCCCATCGACTTGTTGCCACCTAAACGCGGAGGCTTGACCTTAGGCTTCCAGTTTTGACGATGATTGCCGTGGAATAAAAAATGCACCCAGATGTGACTGCACAATGCTAAGCCATCGACTGCGTCAGGCACATTAAAAGGGGGGAGTAATTCAATGATCGCTTTTGCCTCTGGCGCTAAACCCGGCTGACGTGGAATGCCAAATTTTTCTTTGAAGCAAGAATGCACAACGGCTACTGGGCTTACTGTAAATGTCTCACGCATTAAACTACTTCCTTTTTTGTATACATTTCATACCGGTACCGTACACTTTTCAGGCGAGCACACCCAAATAAGAATACTTTAGGTAAAAGTGTCGCGCGGGCTCGCAGACTGTTGAGCACGCCACAGGGCGGCATAATATTTATTTTTGGATATTAACGAATTATGATCACCTTGCTCCACAACTTGACCATCATCCAATACTACAATGCAATCAGCATCACGAATAGTTGATAAGCGATGGGCAATAATGAGTGTCGTCCGCTCTTGTGCAACCCGATTAATCGCCTCCATAATGGCGTTTTCACTGTGAGAATCGAGTGCACTCGTGGCTTCATCAAAAATGAGAACATGCGGTTTTTTCAGTAGCACTCGGGCAATAGCAATGCGCTGCTTTTCACCGCCGCTCACTTTAAGGCCACGCTCACCCACTTGGGTATTCAATCCTTCGGGCAAACGAGCAATAAAATGTGTTAAATTCGCCAGTTCAATAGCCTCGTCAATATCGGCTTGGGTAGCGTCTGCGTTACCATAGGCAATATTGTAATGTAGTGTTTCATTAAACAACACCGTATCTTGCGGTACTACACCTATGGCTTGGCGCAAACTGTTTTGCGTGACCATGCGAATATCCTGCCCATCGATACTAATGAGACCCGCTTTAACATCATAAAAACGAAATAGCAACTTTGCCAGTGTGGACTTACCCGCACCACTACTCCCCACAACCGCTATTTTTTGACCTGCGTTCACCGCAAAGCTCGCACCCTTTAAGAGAGGCCTTTTAGGGTGATAGTGGAAGTGCACATTATCAAAGCGAATACATCCTTTATCTACTTTGAGTGGCGTCGCATCTGGGGCATCCTCAATACCTTTTTTTTGACTTAATAAATCCAACATTTTTTCAATATTGATCAAAGCTTGGCGTATTTCTCGGTACACAAAACCCAAAAAATTCAACGGTATAAACAGCTGAACCATAAAAGCATTCACCATGACGAAGTCGCCCAATGTCATAGTGCCAGCAACAACCTCCTTAGCCGCCATAATCATGACGCTTGTTACCGCTACCGCAATAATCAGCGCTTGACCGCTATTTAAGCCCGCCAGAGATAAGCGATTTTTAAGTCGTGAGCGCTCCCATGCCGCTAAGTGCGAGTCATATTCTGCTGCTTCTTTACGCTCAGCAGTAAAATACTTAACCGTTTCGAAGTTCAACAGGCTATCCATGGCACGACTGTTTGAGAGGTTATCCTGCTCATTCGCCTCACGCACAAAGCGCGTGCGCCACTCAGTCATCCACACCGAAAAAACGACATAAACTGTAATAGCGACAATGACTGCCAGCACATAGTGCACACTGAATTGTTGCCACAAAACCGCCGCGACTAAGGTAATTTCAAATAGTGTAGGCACAATATTAAACACTAAAAAGCGCAGTAAAAAACTCATACCTGTCGTACCGCGCTCAATATCCCGTGCCAATGCACCAGTTCTGCGCGACAAGTGAAAATTTAAATCCAGCGTGTGTAAATGCTCAAACACCTCGAGTGACGCCCGCCGCATAGCACGCTCAGCAACTCGTGCGAAAATAGCATCTCGTAACTCACCTAAAAAAGTGGTTAAAAAGCGCAACGCGCCGTAGCCAAGCAACAACCATAAGGGCACGGTTAACAACAGTATTTCTTGAGCGGCATCAAGCGCATCTACGACATGCTTTAATGCAACAGGCACAGCAACATTAACTATTTTAGCGGCGATTAAAAATATGACCGCGGCCAATACTCGATATTGATACTCTGCCAAATAAGGAATAATCCGTGACATAATACGCCACTTTGGCTGCACATTATCATCCTCTGGCATAGTGCGCATATGACGCATACAGGGTTTTACCTAATAAAATAAAAATCACCATCGAGCGATGGCATAACAATAGAACGTTACAATAAAATCACGCAACAGGTGACACCGCAGTAGATTCTATCAATCCTAATACACATGAGTGTACTCAACACCCACCAATACAATGAATTACACCAATACAATGGGTTAACCGCTATCATTGTGGGATAGCGGGCAAAGCCCTAACACAGGTCGTCAAGGAGCCAAGCGTTGGATGCGCCAACTCGTTTTTTCTTTGACATACTCAAAACGATCGTGCAAACGCATTGCCCCACCTTGCCAAAATTCATACCGATAAGGCTCTATTCTAAAACCACCCCAAAAGTCAGGTAAGGGCACCTGGCCTTGCTTAAATTTAGCTTTCATTCGTGCAAACTGGGTTTCAAGTAACTGCCTTGAACTCACGGCATGGCTTTGCTCACTCGACCATGCCGCAACTTGACTATCATGCGGACGTGACAAAAAATACGCGAGTGACTCCGCCACAGGCACTTTATGGGCAAAACCATTAATTTTGACCTGACGCTCCATAAAATGCCAAGGAAAATGCAAGCTCACTTGATTATTCGCTGCAATATCCAAGGCTTTACGACTAGAATAATTCGTATAAAAAACAAAGCCTTTGTCATCGGTATGCTTAAGCAGCACAATGCGCTGCGTAGGCTCTCCACTTGCGCTCACCGTAGCGAGTGTCATAGCGGTAGGGTCTGGCACTTCGGAATGAATAGCATTATCCATCCAGCGCTCAAACTGAATCCTAGGGTCATCGTGTAAACTTTCACGACGTAACCCACCTTTTAAATATTCACGCCGTATAGACTCTAAGTCCATATCCACCTCACATTAACAATAAGAATAAAGCGATTGATGAGCCGAAATACCCCACACACTGAAAGTCACACGACCACTCAACAGGCATCCATTAACCGCCAGCAACCCGCAGCGGTGCCTTTTGCTGGTCTGGTGCTTGCCGGTGGGCAAAGTACACGTATGGGCTTACAAAATAAAGCCTTGGTTGAATATGATGGACAGCCACTGCTCCAGTACAGCCTCCAAAAAGGCTTGGCCTGCGCCAGCACGACACTAATCAGCACTGGTCCGCACATCTATAAACACCCCTTTTTAGCCTCGTACGTCCACCTACCAGACAACGGCACACAAGGACCCTTAGCAGGAATACATCAAGGGTTACTCTGGTTAGCCGAACAGCTCCACTTAGAGTGGCTCGCAGTCATACCTTGTGATACGCCTTGGGTCCCAAGCGATTGGGCTGGCCAACTCTTAAATGCAGGTAGAATCAGTGTAAATCCCGACAGGCCCAATGCTAGCTCCTACGCCACGCAGGCATTGTATGTTGTTCATCACAATCGCCATCATTATGCACACAGCTTATGGCACAAAAATAGCCTGCATACCGTACAACAAGCACTGCAGAGTAGGCAACGGGCTTTAAAACAGGTGTTACAAAAGCTTAATACGCAAGCTATAGACTTAACCGATCATTACCCGAAAGATAGCTTTACCAACATCAATACTCTTGATACTTTAAAGGCATGCTATAAAAATAAGGTCTGACTCGACATAACGGCCAAAAAAGCACGATTAACACACAAACTGACGCACTTAGTTATAAAAAGGTGCTCAATTTCCCAATCTGAGAGCAAGATGCTTTTAGCGCTCTACGATTGTTGTATATGATTAATGGAATTATGCAGGGCGAAAGCGCCCGCATAGGAAGCGGAGAAGACTGATTTTGAAAACACGCAGATATAGTGATGTGATAAAAAAAACCTTACGCACTCATATATGGCTCACATGCAGTACCTTGGGCGCTGTCGTCGCAAGCCTGAGTGGTCAAGCGCACGCAGCCAATAACGGCACAGCCCCTGAGGGCTATGTGGCTATTTGCTCTTATGGTCAGACCTGTGCTGTTGCTAAATCAAGTTTGGTCGCCTTCGGTAGCCAAGGGCAATATGCCTACAAAATTCTCAACGGCGCATTTACGTGCAGTGAGCGAGCGTTTAACCGTGTCGCGAGCGATACAGAAAACGCAACATGTTCTGTCGCAGTCAAAAAGACCCAGAAAGCACATACGTTTATTCAATCAGCTGCCGAGCTGAGTGATGGCACCTACGCTATTATATCTCGTCACAGCGCCAAGGCCTTATTTCTCAATGCCCAAGGCATGTTACAGCAAGCGCCTTATACTGGCAGCGCCGAGCAACATTTTACGATTACTAAGCGCAAAGACGGTTATTTTTCTATCACAAGCCATCACAACAGCGCACTCGAAATTAAAGACTGGCAAACTAGCGATGGCGCGCAAGTAACCGCAGGTACGGTCGCTGACAGCTGGAATCAACACTGGCTTATTAGTGATTCTGAACCTAATTATGTTTCTATCGCATCACGTTTTAACGGCAAATCACTCGACCTATTTGGTTTAAATACCCATAACAGCGCGCAAGTGCGGCTGTGGACCTATTGGGGTGGAAATAATCAGCAATGGCAGCTCGTGCCTGTCAACACCGTCACACAATCATCATCTAGTCAAGCAGTAAATTTTTGATCGCTCGGCACTGCGATCTAGACCTTCTATAAACTTATGTACTCTAGAGTACATAAGTTTATAGTGCATAAACCTTAGGATACATAGGGACTTCTAGAATACCTTTTTAGACACGAATGGGCACACCTCATCAAGCGCGCTGTTACTATAACTGAAACGCTCACCTCCTTGTTTCCTCTTAATGTGCAACCATAAACCTAACGCGCTCAGTAATAAACGCTCCCTCAATGTATCACTTGCACGGCCCAATACTCCCTTCGGTTCGCTTAGCGTGTAGCTGCTTGACTGGGCTTGGTCAAAAAACCCTTAACAGCCGCCAACAAAACGTACAAAAGACGCCAATTTAGTACAATATAGGCTGTTGTTTCCCGTCGATTTAGACACTTTCAGTCTTTTGCGGTAGTATCTGCACTCCAAATAAGAGGTGGGTGCTATCGATGACAGGTCTTTAGAGGTGCTTAAAAGGTTCATGTTTTTTGCACGGATATTCGCCTACACTAATATCGCTGGCACTAACATCGCTGACACTATGCCTTTCCACGCCATACCATGCGAGTTTAACTAAGCAGGATGTCGTTGCATAATAAACTGGCCACCCAGTCCATACTGATAACAGCACAACACTGTTATTACTGCTTGTGCCCGCAAAGGGCCAGCGTTTCATTACAAAAGAGGATTACTTCGTGTTAGAAGCTTACCGTGAACATGTTGCCGAGCGCGCAGCGCAAGGCATACCACCCAAGCCACTTTCGCCAGAACAAGTGGCAGACCTCGTTGAGCTATTAAAAAGCCCACCGGCCGGTGAAGAGGATACCCTTATCGAGCTGCTAAGCACACGCGTACCGCCGGGTGTTGACGAGGCCGCATACGTTAAGGCAGGCTTTTTGTCAGCTGTCGCTAAAGGCGATACGGCATCGCCCATCATAACCAAAATAGATGCAGTGAAATTGCTAGGCAATATGCATGGCGGTTATAACATTGAAACATTGGTCGCGCTACTCGATTCAGAAGAATTAGCTCAGGCTGCCGCAACAGAGCTTAAGCACACGCTACTCATGTTTGACGCCTTCCACGATGTTGAAGAAAAAGCCAAAGCGGGTAACGCCGTTGCCAAAGAAGTCATTCAAAGTTGGGCCGATGCCGAATGGTTTACCAACCGTGATGCAGTTGCCGAAAGCATTAAAGTGGCGGTATTTAAAGTCACAGGTGAAACCAATACGGATGATTTATCACCGGCACCGGATGCTTGGAGCCGCCCTGATATTCCGCTTCACGCACTGGCCATGTACAAAATGGAACGCGACGGCTTAACCCCTGACGAACCAGGCGTTACAGGCCCTATCGCACAAGTAAAAGCAGTACAAGACCAAGGCCTTCCCGTTGCCTTTGTTGGCGATGTCGTGGGTACAGGCTCATCACGCAAATCAGCCACCAATTCAGTTTTATGGTTTTTTGGCAATGAAATTCCCGGTGTTCCTAATAAGCATGGCGGTGGCATTTGTATTGGTGGCAAAGTAGCCCCTATTTTTTACAACACCATGGAAGATGCAGGCGCTTTAGTTTTTGAAGCACCTGTCGAAAAAATCGGCATGGGTGACATCATCGAAGTACGCCCCTATGACGGTAAGATACTGTCTGAGTCGGGTGAAGTTTTGAGCGAGTTTGCCTTGAAGTCTGATGTATTATTGGATGAAGTGCGCGCTGGTGGTCGTATTAATTTAATTATTGGCCGTGGCTTAACCGCCAAAGCACGTGAGTCTCTTGGCTTGCCTGCGTCGACCTTGTTCCGCGTACCCTCCTCGCCAGCCGAAAGTACCAAAGGTTTCACATTAGCTCAAAAAATGGTTGGTCGCGCATGCGGTTTACCTGAAGGCCAAGGTGTGCGCCCAGGCACCTACTGCGAACCCAAAATGACCACCGTAGGCTCGCAAGACACAACCGGCCCAATGACCCGCGATGAACTCAAAGACCTCGCTTGCCTAGGCTTCTCTGCTGACCTGACTATGCAATCATTTTGCCATACAGCAGCCTACCCCAAGCCGGTTGATATTAGCACCCAGCACACCTTACCCGACTTTATCATGACCCGTGGCGGCGTGTCATTACGCCCCGGCGACGGCATTATTCATAGCTGGCTCAACCGCATGTTATTACCCGATACCGTGGGTACAGGCGGCGATTCGCATACCCGCTTCCCTATGGGCATCTCGTTCCCTGCCGGCTCCGGCTTAGTTGCCTTTGCTGCCGCCACAGGTGTTATGCCTTTAGATATGCCCGAGTCAGTCCTAGTGCGCTTTAAAGGCAAAATGCAACCGGGCATCACCTTGCGTGACCTCGTACATGCCATCCCCCTTTACGCTATCAAGCAAGGCTTATTAACCGTCGAGAAAAAAGGCAAAAAGAATATCTTCTCGGGCCGTATCCTTGAAATTGAAGGCTTAGAAGATCTCACTGTTGAGCAAGCCTTTGAATTATCCGATGCCTCTGCTGAGCGCTCAGCTGCCGGTTGCACCATTAAGCAATCTGAAGCCAGCATCACCGAATATTTACGCTCCAACATTACCTTACTGCGCTGGATGGTGGCCGAAGGTTACGGTGACCCGCGTACACTTGAGCGCCGCGCCAGCAAAATGGAAGAGTGGATTGCCAACCCAACCTTAATGGCTGGCGATGCTGACGCTGAATATGCCGCCGTTATTGAGATCGATTTAGCCGAAGTTACCGAACCGGTTGTATGCTGCCCTAACGACCCCGATGATGCACGCTTACTGTCTGAAGTAGCGGGCGATACGGTTGATGAAGTCTTTATTGGCTCGTGTATGACCAATATTGGCCATTTCCGCGCAGCAGGTAAGCTCTTTGAGACCACTAAAGGCCCACTTAAATCACGTTTCTGGATCTCACCGCCCACCAAAATGGATGCGCACACCTTAATGGAAGAGGGTTATTACAACATATTTGGGGCAAAAGGCGCTCGCATGGAGATGCCCGGCTGCTCGTTGTGTATGGGTAACCAAGCGCGCGTTGCTGATGGCGCAACAGTGCTTTCAACATCGACACGTAACTTTCCCAACCGCTTAGGTAATGGCGCTAATGTCTATCTAACTTCCGCCGAGCTAGCGGCTGTTGGTGGCATTTTAGGTAAACTACCTACCCCAGCTGAGTATATGGAATACGCCTCTCAGCTCGATAGCATGAGCGATGAAATCTTTAAGTATATGAACTTTGATCAAATCGAAAGCTTCCAAAAAGGCGCCGAAGAAGGCAAGCGCATTGCAGCCACCGAGATTGTCGAGGTTAAAGTTTAACGCTTTCACCTCTTCATTCTTTTTTTAAAAGTGCCAAAGCCTCTACACACAGAAACTCCGGTGTAAGGCTTTGGCACCTTCAACCTTCACTCGACAGATCTGTCATGAAGAAAAAAACACAGCACTCACAACACCGCTCATCACATCTCCCCCCCTCGTTACTCAACAGCGGCCAAACCGGTTGGCTCTGCGACACACAACACTGCCCCAGCCCTAACTTTAACCAACGGCCATCAGGATGCCCTGTGAGTTTGCTAGTGATTCATAACATCAGCTTACCGCCGGGACAGTTTGGCACTAATGACATACCGGCATTTTTTTGCAATACCCTCAACATCGACAAACACCCTTACTTCAAAACCATTGGTGAACTGCAAGTCTCTGCGCATTGCCTCATCGAGCGGACAGGCAAAGTCATACAGTTTGTCAGCTTTGAAGCGCGTGCATGGCATGCTGGGCAGTCGCTTTTTGAGGGCCAGGATAACTGCAATGATTACAGTATTGGCATAGAGTTAGAAGGCACCGATGATATCCCTTATACCGATGCCCAATACCACTCGCTCATCCGCCTCACTAAAGTATTGCAACAGCTCTACCCTCTTATCACACCTCATCGAATTACTGGCCATCAAGATATTGCCCCTAACCGAAAAACAGACCCAGGTCCAAGCTTCGACTGGCAACGCTATAAATCGGCCTTGGCATAAACATACACGGTCTGCACTCGGTAAAAAAACGTGCCTATGTAATGCTATAACAGCAAAGGTGATAAGATTAACCTTTGGCTTTTACTCTTTTTTTGATTTAACCCCTTTGACTTTAACCCCTTTGACTTTAACCCCTTTGACTTTAACCCCTTTGACTTTAACCTAAGGATAAGACCTTGCTTCTATTCAGCTTACTCATTGCCATTACATTAAAGCAGCTTTGGAAATCCAGTAACCCGCTGCAATATGATGCATGGCTTATCACCCTCGACACTCAACTTAGCCATTGGCTACACAAAATAGATATTAACGATACAACCATTAACTTCTCTATTGTCATCAGCTTGGTCTCTATTGCTACTTTTGCGGTATCGAGCACATTGCATCAATACAATCATTTTTTATATATTGTTTTTTCATGTGCGGTTTTACTGTACAGCTTTGGCCGAGGGGAGTTAACACGTCACATTACCGATTTTATTGTCGCAGAAGCCAAAGGCGATTGGCACCAAGCCTGTTTGGCCGCACAAGCGATTCAGACCCCTGTTAGCAGCATAGAGTCCAATCACTGGGCTAAGCTCAACAAAAGTTTTTTATCGCAAGCCAACTATCAAGGTTTTGAGCGTTTTTTTGCTGTGGTCTTTTGGTTTGCCTTATTTGGGCCTGTAGGCGCTATCTGTTATCGCCTGTGTCACCTTTGGCTACAGCAAGTGGTTCCTCGCTCAGCTCATACAAACACCAAAACACATCGTGAGTTTACCCGCTTGATCGCTATTATTGAGTGGCCTGCGGTGCGAGTCTTAGGGCTTACATATGCGGTAACTGGTAACTTTACAAGCTGTATGCATGCCTGGAAGCAATCCAACACTAAAAATATCAGCAATCAAGATGTCCTACTCCAAAGCCTTGAAGGCGCCCTAGCCGTTGATCATGACATACCTCAAACACAAGAAATTACACGCCGAGAACTCGAAGCCCTACAGCAACTACAAACGCGTACACTCTGGTTTTGGGTTGGCTGTATAGCTATTGTGTTTATTCTGTAATGAGGCGCTATATTGAGGTTAGTCTCTTGACATAAAAATGAACTATCGTCGACTTTGCCGCATAATAGCCAAGCTCATTTTCTCTAACGCCAAGACTTCGCAGGCTGCACCTAATTTAAATGCGGCTCCCGGCATTCCCCAGACCACAGAGGATTGCTCGTCTTGCACGACAGTATAGGCGCCACGCTCCTTAACTCGCCGCATCGCTGCGGCGCCATCGGCTCCCATACCTGTGAGTATCAAGGCCATAAGACGTTTACCCGCCGCTTCGCTAGCAGAATCAAATAAGGGTTCGACCGAAGGTTTGTGGCGATTGACTTCAGGCCCAGTATCGAGATGACACCAATATCCTGCCCCTATACGCTTCACCAGTAAATGCGCACTACCTGGCGCAAGGTAAGCATGGCCTCGCTCAATAGGCTGTTGATGCTCAGCCTCATGAACCGTCATCGCTGAGCAGGCATTCATCCGCCTTGCAAAAGATTGACTAAAAGCCGCTGGGATATGCTGAGCAATCACAATAGGAGGTGCATCATCAGGCAATTGCGAGACAATAGCTTTTATCGCCTCGGTTCCCCCTGTTGAGGCACCAATAGCACACAAAAACCCCGCCTTCAGCGTGCCCCGTGCAGCTTTTGGTGGCATCTTTAGCGCGGTAAAATCAGTAGATACCAAGTTTGCGATATTTGCTTGAGAGGCCCAATATATTTTTTCACACACCGATTGACCGTAATGAGCTAAGGCTTGCGGGTCATCGCTATGGGGTTTTGCAACGTAATCAACTGCACCAAGCGCTAAGGCCTCAAGCGTTGCTGGCGCGCCGGCTTGTGTTAACGTAGAAATCATCACAACAGGCATTGGCCGTAAACGCATTAAGTTTTTCAAAAAAGCAATGCCATTCATTTTTGGCATTTCAATATCGAGCGTAATCACATCAGGCATCCAATGCTTTATCTTCTCGCGTGCGTCAAAAGGGTCATTAGCTGTTGCAACCACTTCTAGGCGGGGGTCTTCATTAATCACTGCACTCAACAAAGATCGAATCAATGCAGAGTCATCGACAATAAGGACTTTAACTTTTTTTTGCTCCATACTCACGTCCACAAGGCTCATTGATAGCGCGCGCGGCGAGTCACTAACAACTCAACCCGTTTTATTAGTCACCGTCTGTTGAAGCACTGCAATACAACCCTACTTCGATGCGTCGCGACGAAAGGTAACACGCTTTGTATATACCTGCTCTTATTTCACGAGCTCCCTCGCACCAACAACTTTCAGCTTTTTCATTTTGACATGTCCTGATAATGGGCAATACAATATCTTTCGAGGGTAAATACCGCCCATATCTTGCGCAACTACCTTTAAGCCCTCCTCCATTAAATATTCTAAAACAAATTGGATATTTTGCTGCCCAATATCAATGTACGTTATACCGGTCAATACTCGCCCACCGCCAAACAGCTTTATTTCTAAACGCTCTTTTCGACCACCGAGCTTAAGTATTGACTTTAAAAGGTACTCCATAGCCCAATTGCCATAACACAATGCGGAACCTATTGTATCGGCACGCGAAATCCCTACCGACCCATATTGTAACGGCAGCATGAAATGATTCATCCCCCCGACTTGGGCCTCTGGGTCCCGAATGCATGCTGTAACACAAGAGCCCAAAACCGTCGTCATGACTTCTTGCTGCTGAGTAACATAGCACTGCCCAGGGAGTATTTTAGCGGTAACGACTTGAGCGCTTTCATCCCAAAAGCGCCGAATATACTCAAACCCTTCGGCCGCAGCAGGCACAGTGATAGGCTTTAAATCAGCCATGAATAAAAAGCCTATATCTTTTGATAAATCGTTTGCCCTAGTGGTTTAAAATCTTGTGATACCTGATGAATGTTCTCAGAGTGGCCAATAAACAAGTACCCCCCATCACTTAATAAGCTAGCATAACGAGAAAATAATTTTTTCTGCGTTTCTTTATCAAAGTAAATCACTACATTACGGCAAAAAATAATATCGAACGGCCCCTTCATCGGCCAAGCCTCTAATAAATTTAATTCTTTAAAAACGATTTTTCTCCGGATGTCATCACACACACTCCTCTGACCCGGCGCAAGATGTGGCTGTAAATATTGCGTGTATTGCAAGGGGATACTGGCACAACGCTCTTCACTATAGACTCCCTCACGCCCTTTAGCGACAACACTCGAATCTAGGTCGGTCGCTAAAATTTTCGCATCCCAACTTTCAAACATGGTTTGAGATGATAACACCATCGCTATACTATAAGGCTCTTCCCCGGTTGAGCACCCAGCCGACCAAATACGCAATCGAGATGAGTGTTTATTTTTTTTATGTAACACAGGCAAGATATGTGCTTTAAGATATTTAAAATGATGCTCTTCTCTAAAAAAAGCTGTCAAATTTGTTGTGATCGCGTTAACAAATTCATTGAGCTCTGTCGACCCCACCGTTAACAAGCGGCAATATTCATCAAATGTATTCACGCCCAATACCCGAAGCCGACGAGACAAGCGTGCATAGATCATATTCTGTTTATGATCAGACAATACTATACCCGTTAATTGATAGGCAATATCACGCATTATTGTAAAGCTACTATACGTCATTTCAAATTCACGACTAGCGTAGCACTTCATTTGATTATATTTCTGAAGATCGCTATTCATGTACTAGCACCTACAATGCGAAATGATATGACAACCGCTTTGAGTCCACCCTCTATGAATGACACCATTAATCAATTTTAATAGCTCCAACACCTAAAATTCTTCCCAATCATCATCATTGATTGATGTAAAAGTGTTAAGCCCAGCAGCATCGCGTCCTAGAGTGGCCGCCGAATTATGCTGATATACAGATTGCCCCATTAAAGGGATCGTATCATCTGGCCGCAAACCAGAACCCCCATCCTCACTAAAAAAATCAACCACGGTATTCATTGCACGCGCCTGATCAGCCATTGCTTGAGCAGCAGCTGATGCCTCTTCGACCAAGGCAGCATTTTGCTGCGTCATCTCATCCATTTGTGATATGGCGGTGTTGACCTGCTCAATACCGCTTGCCTGTTCAACGGCAGCATCGGCCATTTCACCCATCATATGACTCACTTTTTCTACAGACTCGACAATTTCCGAAAGCGTATCACCAGATGCATGAACCAACGCTCGACCATCTTCTACTTTGACAACACTGTCACGAATCAGAGCTTTTATTTCTTTTGCCGCTCCAGCTGAACGCTGCGCTAAGTTTCGAACCTCCCCGGCAACCACCGCAAATCCACGTCCTTGCTCACCGGCTCTCGCCGCCTCTACAGCTGCATTTAATGCCAATAAATTGGTTTGAAAAGCAATCTCATCAATAACACTGATAATATCACTAATTTTTTTGCTGGACGTATTAATAGCCTCCATCGCTTTTACTGCCTTAGAGACAACAGCACCCCCTGCGGCGGCCTTTTCTTTGACCTCTCCAGAAAAGCGACTAACCGCCTGAGTATGTATCGAGCTCTGGCGAAGCGTTGATGTCATCTCTTCCATACTCGATGCGGTCTCTTCTAATGAAGAGGCTTGCTCTTCGGTGCGCTGACTTAAATCAGCATTACCGACTGATATTTCATTCGCTGCACGCGTGATCTCACTGGAAGACATTCTTATATCCCCAATAATTTCACTCAATTTATCGGCTGTTGTATTGGCATTATCCTTCAACTGCCCAAAAGCGCCTTGATAATTTCGCGTGACGCGCTCGGACAAATCACCTTTTGCCATTGCCCCTAACATTCTTAATACATCATTCAGTGAAATTTCGATAGTTGAGACCAGTGTATTCAACCCTTTACTTACATCAGCTAAAAAACCTTCTTTGTCTGCTAGTGTTAATTGCTTAGTGAAATCTCCCTCTAAAGCAGCTTCTAGCATAGTATCAATTTCTTTTTCAATATTCTTTTCTGCTGTTTTATCTTCCCACTCAACCACAGTCCCTAAACGCTCACCATTGACTAAAATTGGATTAGCAATAACCGAAAAAGAACGCCCTGCCACCTCCGCTTTACCTTTGTAGGTAGATGTTATGTTTGCAATTAAGTGACGCTGATGCTCAGGTCTTTGATGAAACATATCAATATTTTTACCCAGCAGCTCGCTTGCATTAAACCCCTTTAAAACTCGAGCTAAATCGGCTTCAGCGTTTTTCATCATTGCCACAGATGAATCATTCATATAAATAATATTAGCATCGCCATCGGCAATCATAACACTTGCCGATACAGTATCTAAGGCTTGTTTGACACGAGTGTTTTCTTGTGCGGTATTTTGCTCTTTTTTTCTATCAGCAATTTCTTGTGTTTTATCTTTCCACTCAACGACTGTACCTATTCGTAATCCATCGCTATCAAATAGAGGGGTTACAGCCAAACCAAAAACTAGCTCACCAAGCGATAGATCTGTTTTATAGGGTACTGTTAACGTCGCTAAAAATTGCCGCTGATGATCGGGCGATTGATGAAACTCATCTACGCATACACCCAGTAAATCATTTGAATTAAAACAGGGAATTACTGCTTGTATTTGCTGCTGTCTAGCATGTAACATTTGGCTAACGGCTTTATTGAGATAGATAATTTTTAAATCTTGATCGGCCAACATAACACTTGTATCGCACACATCTAGCGCTTGACGAATTCGGAAATTTTCTTGAGCAATAGCAGCCAACTTATTTTCAGCATCAACTTGTTGTGTTTTATTATACAATTCAAACACAGTACCCAAACACACATCATTTTCGATCCACGGGCTTGCCGTTACACTAAAAATAAGGTTACCTAGTTTAAAATCAACCACCCTAGGCTCTTTTAAGTCCTTTAATAAGGTACACTTTAAATCAATATTCCCGTAGAAAATATTGACATTGCTACCTATTATTTCCTCAACATTAAAATTTGGAATAACCGAATTTATATTATATTCATGACCTACAAACATTGCCTTGAGAGAATTATTAACATAAACAACATCAAAAGAATGATCTGCCAATATAATTCCAACTTGACATGCATTTAAAGCACTTGCATAAGTTGAGTACTTATTATTTTCATCAATATTTTTTTTATCTGAATCAGCATTATGAGCAAAAACAACAATACCCTCAACATCACCAAAATCATTTTTAACGAGGACAAAATGCAACCAAATCCAAACGGGGTTATACTCACCACAGGACAAGCAAGCCATTATTTTTGCATTATTAGATGCTGTTTCAACTCGGCTTTGCAAGGCAATATAAGCCGATAATTCGGTATTAGCACACAACTCATCCAGCATCACACCCATTAACTGACTTGCAGGTACACCTAACAGATTACAAAAAAAAGAATTCACAGTTTTAATCCGGCCAGATGACATATCGAGTTCGATAACACCTTGAGATTGATGTAAAGCAAAGGTAATATTAGAAGACGCCTTATTGCCGTTCAAAAATTTTTTAATTGCATTCATGTTAACGTCCAAAAACCGATTTTTTAAGATAATATAGCGGCACTTAAAGAATAAGCATTAATAAAAGAAGGTGAATATAATTTATAACAAGTTTTTATCCTTGTCGTAATTATATTTCTCAATCGCAAGATCATTCATACCTGCCAATTCAGGCATTTCATCGACAATCAATAATTTATCAATATCAAGCAGAACAATCATTTTTTGGCCGACTGACACAAACCCTTCGATAAACTCTGTTTCGATAGTACTACCTAAATTTGGCGGTGCTTTCATCTCTTTTTTTGATAGCGTATATACGTCAGATACAGCATCAACAACAACACCCATAATACGACAACCCTCCTCATGACTGACCTTCAAAACAATAACCACAGTAATCGCACTGTAGGTAATTGCACTCAAGCCAAAGCACTGACGCAAATCCACAATAGGTACAATTGTACCTCTTAGGTTGATTACCCCTTTAATATGACTGGGCGCATTGGGCAGTGGTGTCACAGGTTCCCAACCCCGTATCTCTTGCACACATAAAATATCAACGCCATACTCCTCACCATTCATAATAAATGTTAGGTATTGCTGTGATAAAGGCTCACTACTCTCTTCGGTCATTGCATTGATACTGCCTGTTTGCATAAGTATTTCTTCCTATCCGGTTTTGCATAATGAATATTTATGATGCAGTTTTTCTGCGCCTGCCAACTTAACAACGCCAACAGTATCAATAATTAATGCCACCGTTCCATCACCTAAAATAGTTGCGCCGGATATACCTTCTATAGGCTTGTAGTTTTTTTCTAAACTTTTAATAACAACCTGCTGCTGCGCCATAAGCTCATCAACAACCATAGCGACTTTAAAGCTATCACAATCTACCACAACCATTAACGCGGCACTATAATCTTCTATTTTTTTACCCCCCAAGATTTCAGCTAGCTCAACAATAGGTACGTACTCATCTCTTAACTTAAGCACACGAAATCCTCCCGCAATACCACTTACTAAATCACTACAATAACGTATAGATTCAACAATAGAGACTAACGGAAAAACATAAATTTCAGAACCAACTCGAACCAGCTGACCATCTAAAATAGCCAGCGTTAAAGGTAAGCTTATTTTTATTTTTGTTCCTTCATTTTTCACAGAACTTATTTCGATCGTGCCGTTAAGAACTTGAATATTACGCTTAACAACATCCATACCTACGCCACGCCCCGACAGCGCACTTACGGCTTTAGCCGTAGAGAAACCAGGCTGAAAAATCAAATCAAATATTTTATCATCGGTGCATTCTAAAGCTTCTTGCTCACTTAAAAGGCCTCGCTCAATACCTTTTTTAGCAATATTATCCCTATCAAGCCCTCTTCCATCATCGGTGACCTCAATAACAACATGGCCGCCTTGATGGTAAGCATTCAGTGTCACTGTGCCTTCTTCTTTCTTTCCGGAACATAGCCGTTCTGCAGGAGATTCAATACCATGATCAATAGAATTTCTGACAAGGTGAACTAATGGATCGCCAATTTTCTCCATTACTGTTTTATCAAGCTCAGTACTTTCTCCACATAATACTAGATCGATTTTTTTATTGAGTTCTTGACTTAAATCGCGAACCATACGAGGAAAACGACTAAATGTGAAACTCATTGGTAGCATGCGAATACGCATGACGCTTTCTTGTAATTCTCGCGTATTTTGCTCTAATTGATTTAACCCTTCGATAAGCTTAGGCAAATGCTGCATGTCAAAATTTTCACCCAATTGCCCTAACATCGACTGAGTAATGACTAACTCACCCACCATATCAATTAAACTATCAACTTTATCAGTACCTACCCGTATAGAGGACGCTTCTGGTAGCCTTGATTTTTTTGAGGATAACTTCGAGGGCTCACGACCTACCTGCGGCGCTGCACTCACCATGGACTCCTGACGTGATTCACCATCAATAGTGCCTAGCTCAGATAGATGATTATTGCATGACGATATCATCTCAGAAGTTTGCAAATGCCTTTCTATGGTAATATCAGCCTCATCTGTCACCCACTCAAAAGCCTCTTCAATAACACTTTTTTCTACATTACCAGCAAGACATAAACGCCAACTTAAATAGCATTTTTCACTGTCCATCAGGTGTAAAGATGGTAATTTTTGCGTACTTATACAGCATGATATTAACTCGCATTCTCGATCAAGCTCACTAAAAATTCGCAGAGGATCATTGCCTGTTTGAAATAAGCGCGGATCCGGCAAGAATGTTACACACCAAATAGATGGCTGAGCATCACTTTGAGGTAACAACCGCGCATGTGGTTTAATAGACAAATCACAATCATTAACAACCCACTCAAAGACTTTTTTAATAATAAGAGCATCAATATTCGCACCTGATAATATTATCTCCCAAGTGCAATAGCATTCATCAGGGGTATAACAGATAAATGAGGTTGAGCAGTCAATCAGGGTCACATGGATGCTGCCATCAACCGTGAGCTCAGCCAACTCACGCACGATGCGTAACGGGTCGTTTCCGGTTTGCATAAAATGTTTATGCGGGGAAAAGGTAATTAACCATTGATCATGATGAATATCGTGTGAGCGAGTCTGCTCACCAGAACCCGTGCCATTATCAGGAGTGACAACCGACACGGGCGCTAAAAATTGCTCGAGTATGCGCTTTAGGTCTGTCGCTGCAGCGGTGTATTCGTTGCGCCCCTGCTGAATTAATTCAAGCATATTACGCATACAGTCCACTGACTTTAACAATAAATCAATCAGTTCATGATTGAATGATCTAACAGCAGAACGCACCTCATCAAGTAATGTCTCTAAAACATGGGTAAAGTCAGCCAAAGCAGTAAAACCAAAGGTTCCTGCTCCGCCTTTTATCGAGTGTGCACTGCGAAAAATAGCGTTAATGGTATCACTATCGAGGCTATGGGCATTCAGTGCCATTAACGACGCCTCCATAACATCTAAACCTTCGGCGCACTCCTCGATAAAAATTTGATGGAACTGCTTGAGATCAATAGCCATGCGCCTACCTTTTTAAAAACGGATACTCAAGACATCAACACATACGGCGATTTTTGTTGATATTCACAAGCTAGAGCACCTTCCCTATTGTGGTTAACAGTTGGTCAGGGTTAAAAGGCTTAACAATCCAACCCGTAGCCCCTGCCGCTTTGCCTTCCATTTTTTTATCGGTACTGGACTCTGTCGTTAACATTAAGATGGGAGTAAATTTATAGGCCTGTAAGCGCCTGAGCTCTCTAATCAATGAGATACCATCCATATTTGGCATATTGATATCAGAAATAACAAGATCAACGCCATCGGTTGCGTTGGCTACTTTCAAGGCCTCTACGCCATCTGAAGCTTCAAACACATCGTGTCCAGCACCTTGCAATGTAAAAGAGACCATCTGCCTCATCGAGGCCGAATCATCAACGGCTATTATTCGCGCCATATATCTTTCGCCTTTTAAAGTACACCTTACCTTATGCTAGCGCACCAACGACAGCATACTCAAAGCAGCCTGCTTAATAGACTTAGCGGCTAAACAATGAAGGTGCAACATGGGAATTTAATGAATATCCAATCGCTGAGTCATCCCCAACAGCTTAGCCCCGCCTTTGAGCACATCAGAAGGCGCCTCCCAAACCCAATCAATTTGCCGTTCTTTTGCTGCCGTCTTTGCAACCAGCAACAACTGTAAGCCCGCAGTATCCACACGCCCTACTTTTGCCCCTTGAGCAACGATAACCTCATTATCTTGATCGCCGAGTAACGCCTCAAGTTGTTCATGCAGCGCTTGAATATGAGTAATAGTTAGCAGCTCTGGTAGCTCAAACTCCACTTTTCGAGACATATCAACCTCATTGTCAATTTTAAATAACGGGGGACTCAGTCATTACGTCTATTAATTGTAGCTGCCGATGCCATTTGCGCTACCAAACTCCCCTGTCTTTTTATGAGACAAACAATAGGAGCTTACTGATTATCGTTTTTGTCGTACCTGCAATGACGCCATAGCACCCAATAAGCGCTGGTATTGCTTATTTAAAGACGCGAGATTGCACAAGGCACAAGCGACAAGAAGCGCTCTAAAGCTGAGCGAAAAGCCGTGATGGCTTGCGCGTGAGGGGTATCTATAAAAAACGGTTAAAAAGCCTAGGCTGCACTGGCATTGCTCTCCTAATATTTCAGTATTAGTGCATCCATGCACGTCAAGGCAGCCTTAAAAATACTGAGCAATCAGGCATTATTTTTGGTCTAGAAGATTATATTGACTTAGTCGATTGGACGGGCAGCTCTTGAGCATCCTGCTCCCACTGCATTAGTGAATCCCTTCACGTCAGCCTTATTCGCCAAACACAGGCAAAAGACCCAAGCGCGCCGCCCAATACCCAACCACCATAAGTTTTTACCGCATCACCCACCGCCACTCCTACCCAAGCACATAACCCTACGTTATTAGCCTGGGTTCTTTATGCTTTTTATTGCATTAATGCGTTGTTAGCGATTATTTTGGCGTGGCGATACAATAGTCGATAAAACTTAGTGTCATTTTCTTTTTGGCATGCCTGTCTAAGTAGATTTCCAGAAAGCGTCTAAATTTTTACCAAAAAACTCAACCACATCAGGTTCAACAATAGCTAAATAGCCATTTCAAAAATCCAATTCTGTTTAAAAATCAACACAGTCAACCGTGTATTTATTCATAGCTCATTCGATATTCTAACAGCTTATTAGCTAGAATATCGATCATACTAGACTCACTCTGACCAGCCTAATTCTAAAGGCGTAAACACCACACCTCCCAACGCTAGAGCACAAAGGCGCCATATTAAACAATTGACGAAATAGACATCAGCTTGACCATATTGCAAACTGTTTTTCACTCCTTTTCTAGATGTATAATATGCACACCAATCGGTAACTCGCAGGGTTTTGAATCGTGATAATATGGCTGGACGATTATTTTAGATACCTTCCCTTCAGACCTAACAAGTTTGATACGAGGTTCTCTTGCGAACCAACCAAGATATTGCGATACAGACTGCCGCACCTTTTCACAGTAACCCGCATCTCTTGAAACAAATACTTTAGACAAAAACTCACCATCAGGAGTAAAAAGCGCAAAGTTGTATCCGTGAGAAAGAGAGCCTGCCTGAAGATCTGACAGCCCCGCAAAGTACCTACCGTTTTCAACTGAAACCAATTTTGTGAAAGGCGTTGTATCAGCAGAAAAAACCTCTTCACCTGTAGCCTTGGTTACAATTTTTATTTCGGAAGTTTCAACTGTCCAGGCTATAGCTTTGTGTGAATGCAATACATAGACATTGTCATTCTCTGCCCAGATATGCAAGTCGCTACTGCGAGGCTGATCAGCCCATAATGGTAAAGCAAAGAGCAAGGCAATGATGTTTAAATATATGACTAAATTTTTCATACCAGTTAACACCCGCCAAGCCGCCGGAGCGGAGTTGATTGTTTTGAGCGAGCGTAGCGGAAAAGCATAAAACAATCAACACAGTGAAGGTAGAATTGCGCTGTTTTTTGTTTACTGCTAAGTTCACCAAGTATCTCTCTGATTTTTGATTGGCCTTTTTAATTTAACATGTAAAAATCATCGTACGCCCAAAGAACCTCTACACGCCCTCTTGTTGTATCGGCTATTTATCGAAAACTGGAACACTTAAAAAATGACCCCAAAAATCTTCACTACAGCTCCTGATTCCATTTTAAGTAATCTATAGTAAAAGCGTTTGGAATTTAGGTTTAACAGAAACCCTGAAATCCACCGCTGAGCAGTACTCTTAACTTTTCTTTATGT
>NZ_LGAK01000030.1 GCF_001292705.1 Marinagarivorans algicola | reverse complement strand
CCTCTAATTGAGTATTTATTAAAGCTAAATTTGAAGTAAAGGATACCATGAGTAAAATTATTACAGGTGGCTGTTGCTGTGGCGATGTGACTTTTACACTAGAAGATCATTTTAGTCATTTTTATTTTTGCCATTGTACGCAGTGTAGAAAGTTGACAGGTGCCTCACATGCCGCCAACTTATTTACTTCACCTAATAATATCAATTGGGTGACTGGGCTTGATAAAGTTAAACGTTACGATCACCCTACACGTTCATTCTCTAAGGCGTTTTGCGTGTATTGCGGTTCTGGGGTGCCGTTTGTATCGCAAAGTGGTAAAGCTTTAATTGTGCCTGCCGGCAGTTTAAATGAGGAGCCCTCTAAGTCGTTAGATGCACAGATATTTTGCGCAGAGCAAACTCAGTGGCACAAAGTAGGTGTTGAGGTGATAAAAACAGAAGGTTTTCCACCGTAAATTATTTAGCGGCCTTATTAATCAAAAAGCTCTTGTGATAATGCATCAAAAGAGCTTTTTAGGTTTTAAGCTTAAGAGCTTTTTGTGTGTTATTCGTAAGAAAGCGCCGTGGCTTTACCTCTAAACACCCAGTAAGAATAAGCTGTGTACGCGCCTATGGTTGGTACAACAATCACTGTGCCAATTAAAATAAATTGGAGTGACTCCGGTGCGCTCGCGGTTTGCCAAATGGTTAGCTGCCCCGGCACAATATAAGGAAAAAAGCTAAATCCTAAGCCAAAAAAGCATAAAATAAAGATACCCATCACTAATAATAATGGTGTGATGTCATGCACCTTCTGGTGGGGTCTATGGGCTAGCCAATATTCGATAAGCGCAAATAAGGCAAAACAAATAATAGGAATCAGTGCAGTTAACCACATGCTAGGTGATGCTAACCAGCGCTCAAATACACTAGGGTTAACCCAAATATTAGCGATACTGACGGCTAATACACCGGCAAAGGTTATGCGGTTGAATGCAATTAACCAGTGTTTTGCTTGCTGCTGTAAACGGCCTTCTGTTTTGTAAACTAGCCAAGCGGCGCCAATCAGTGCGTACGCAGCGGTCACTCCAAGTCCACTTAAAAATGCAAAAGCGCTAGCCTGCCAGCTGTCATCAAAGCCCAATACATAGCGCCCTAGCATGTAGCCTTGGCATGTGCTGGTTAAAATAGAGCCAAATTTAAAGGCGGCATCCCACAGCGGTTTTTGGCCGACACTGGTTTTTGCACGAAAATCAAAAGACACTCCACGCAAAATTAAACCTGCCAGCATTAATGTAGCGGGTAAATAGAGGTGATAAAACACAACGCTATGGGCCTTAGGAAAAGCGATTAATAAAATGCCCACCGCAAGGACCAACCAAGTTTCGTTAGCATCCCAAAAGGGCCCAATAGACGCTATCATACGGTCGCGGTTGGCATCGGTATGATGGCAGTTTTCCGGTGCTGTGCCAGAGCTGTATTTTTTGTTGAGTGGCAATAAAATGCCTACGCCTAAGTCGTAGCCGTCGGCAATAGCGTACACCAAAATAGCAAGGCCCATTAATGCGATAAAAATTGTTGCAAGTAGTTCTGCGCTCATGTTGTTGCCCCTTTTATAGTGATGCTTGAGTGCGTGGCGTTTGCTCTGCTGACGCACTACTTTTTGATGAGTCGCCTTGTATGGGGTGATGCTCGGGCGGTACGGTATGAGGAATCGCGGCTTCATCATACTCTTCGGTATTCACCGCTTTGCGGGCCATGGCAAATAGTGTATAAATATAGGCTATCAGCAAAATTGCATATAAGCTTAAATAAATACTGAGTGATATACCCACATTAGCAGGAGGTTGTGTGGTGACGGCATCAGCGGTTTTAAGTAAGCCGCTAACCAAATAAGGTTGGCGACCAATTTCTGTAACATACCAGCCTGCAAGTGTTGCAATCCAGCCAGAAAAGCTCATGCCAACCAACACTCTTAATAGTGGCTTGGGTAATTGTCCACTCTTCAATAATAGCGCTGTGCTGGTCCAAGCAATGATTAGCATAAGCACACCCATGCCCACCATGACTCTAAAGCTCCAAAATACTGCAAATACGGGAGGGTGCTCGCCGATAAATTCATTGAGCCCTTTTATTTCACCCTGAGTATTATGGGTAAGAATGAAGCTAGCAAGATTAGGGATGCCGATAGCAAAGTCATTTCTTCGTTCTTGCTCATTAGGAATGGCAAATAATAAAAGAGGTGCACCTTTTTGAGTTTCCCAAACACCTTCCATTGCGGCGATTTTTTGTGGTTGGTGCTCTAAGGTATTTAAACCATGAAAATCCCCGACTAATGCTTGAGTGGGTGCAAGTATAGTTGCTACGATGAGGGCAATTTTTAAAGTGGCCCTAGGTGTTTTTTTGGTGTCGCCTTTTAATAAGCGATAAGCCGAAATACCCGCAATTAAAAAAGAGGCCGTTAAGCCACAGGCTAATAGCATATGGGTTAAGCGATAAGGGAATGATGGATTAAAAATAATATCGAACCAGCTCACAGGGTAAGCAACACCATCACGCATTGCAAAGCCTGTGGGGGTTTGCATCCAAGAGTCGAGTGCCAATATCCAAAAGGCAGAAAGGCTTGTGCCAATAGCGACAATAATCGTTGCCAATGTATGAGTGCGAGGGCTCACACGCCCTTGGCCAAATAACATAATCCCAAGAAAAGTAGCCTCTAAAAAAAAGGCTGTGAGAACTTCATAGCCTAATAATGGGCCTGCAATATTCCCAACAGTCTCCATAAAGCCCGGCCAGTTAGTGCCGAATTGAAATGACATGGTAATACCGCTGACCACGCCAATGGCAAAAGTTAAGGCAAATATTTTTACCCAAAAGCGGTAAGCACGCTGCCACATAGGGTGTGGGGTAATATGCTGGCGTATTTTAAAAAAAACTAAAAACCAACCCAGTGCAATGGTAATAGTGGGGAATAAAATATGAAAACTAATATTGGCTGCAAATTGAATGCGCGATAATACTAAAGTATCCAGCCCAGCGAACTCTTGCATTGTAAACCACCTTGGGTCGCCCCATTTAAAGTGAAATAATATAAATTATCTTTTGAGTTTATCTTTTAGGCCTAACACTTTTGTGACGCCAGAGCCTAGCTTCATGAGTTGTTGCAGTGTGGCTGGTTGCATACCATTTAAGGCGGTGGCCCATGCGGTGGTCAGCTCGAGTAGGTCGTGTATTTCTTGCAAGCGTTGCTGGCCATAGGTGGCGTCACCTTCGTGAGCTAATAATTGAGAGCGTAGTAATGAGAGTGTTGGGTCAACTTCGCGTTTGAGGCGCTCTTCAAAAATGGTTTGGGCCATTTCCCAAATGCTGGCGGTAGCGTCAAAATACTCTTTGCGATCTCCTGGCTTATGGCTGAGTTGAATCAGCCGCCAAGATTGCAGCTCTTTAAGCCCCATGCTCACATTGCTCCGGCTAATACTTAATGCTTCGGCTATTTGCTCTGCGCTGATGGGTTCGGGTGTTATCACAAGTAGTGCGCATATTTGCCCTACTGTACGGTTAAAGCCCCAGCGACTGCCCATTTCGCCGCAGTGCATAATAAAAGCTTGTGTGTCTGTATTGATGGGCATGAAGCAACCTTTTTAATATTCTAAAGTTTCAGTAATTATTGAAACTTTAGGCCTAAATTTAATACAGGTCAAGAACATTGTGAGTTTTATCGCGTTTTATTTGCCAAAGGAAGGTATAGAAAAGGGGAATATAGAAAAGGAAGATATAAAAGCGCCGCTGTAAGCCATGTATATTGCTCGTTCAGCCGCACAATAGAGCGGACCCTATGGGCAACCAAGCTGAATGGTGACGCTATATTTAACCATTTTACGACGTGCATACTGAGCTTAGGCTTGGTTTTTGGGCGGCTTGGGTGTAACTTTGACAGGCTAAATTGGTTCTTAGCACTCGTCTAGTTACAGTCGATTAGCGTATCACTGTTTCTATTATTCTAATGACCCATAGGGACTGCGCGTGAAGTATACAAGTCAGCATGAATTTACTCACAACCAAGCCGATAAAATCGGTATTCTTGTAACTAATTTAGGGACGCCAGAGGCCGCAACAGCGCCTGCTTTACGGCGTTATTTGGCTGAGTTTTTAAGTGACCCTCGTGTTGTTGAGGTACCTAGGCTTATTTGGAAGGTCATATTGCACGGCGTTATTTTGCGTATTCGCCCTGCTCGCTCGGCTAAAGCGTACCAAACCGTATGGACTGATGAAGGCTCGCCTTTAATGGTGCATACCCAAAACCAAGCCAAGCGCATCCGTGAATATTTTGCGGCTAAAGGTAGTCAATACGAAGTGACTTTTGCTATGCGTTATGGCCAGCCTAGTGTCGCAAGTGCGCTGGATGCGCTGTTGCAAAAAGGTGTGCGTAAGCTGGTTGTGCTGCCGCTATACCCGCAATATTCCGGCAGCACAACAGGCTCTACCTTTGATGCCTTAGCCGCTGACTTTACCCAGCGCCGCTGGCTGCCCGAGTTGCGCTTTGTTAATCAGTATTGCGATAACCCCGCTTATATCAAAGCGGTAGCCGAGAGTATTCGCAAGCACCAAGCGGTTAACGGCAAGCCTCAAAAACTCGTGTTTTCTTATCATGGTGTTCCGCTTAAGTATTTGCATAAAGGTGACCCTTATCATTGCCAGTGTTTAAAAACATCTCGCTTAATTGCTGAGGAGTTAGGCTTGACTGAGACTGAGCACTTGACAACGTTTCAGTCGCGTTTTGGTCGTGAGCCATGGTTGCAGCCTTATACCGACCATACGCTCAAGGCATTACCTGCGCAGGGTGTCGATCATATACAGGTGGTATGCCCCGGCTTTTCATCTGATTGCTTGGAAACCATCGAAGAAATTGGCGAAGAAAACCGCGACTACTTTTTAGAAGCCGGCGGTAAAACATTTGAGTATATTCCAGCGCTAAACAGTACTGACGAGCATATATCTGCGCTGACATCAATATTAGAAGAGCAGTTACATGGCTGGAATCTAGAGGGCCAAGAGGCTATTGCGCGGCGTGATGAGCGCGCTAAAAGCTGTCCGCATAATGCCAAGAATTAACAGCGCTTGCTCGAACTGTAGATGGACGAGGGTTGGTTCGTAAAGGATGTGAAACGCAATCCCATGCAATACTACACTTATGGTGTGTATTTGATTGGGGTTTAGTTTCACAAACCTAAGACCTGCTTGACTGTGCTGTTAGCGGCCTTTCAATGCCATGACATTAAGGCTTTCAATCATAGTGCCGCTAATGTCGGTAATTTCAAAGCGGTAGTCGCCGAGTTCAAAGCTACATAGCCCTTCTGGGATGCTTTCTAGGTACTCAAAGGCCAAACCATTAATAGTTTTGGGGCCGTCGGTTGGTAGGTGCCAGCCAATGTGTTTGTTAATGTCGCGTAGTGAGGCGGTACCATCAATTTTGTACCAGCCGCCATTGAGGTCAATGATTTCTTGCTCTTGATCGTCGCCGCCGTCGGTACTAAATTCGCCTACAATTTCTTCCAATAAGTCCACTAATGTGGCTGCGCCTTGTACCTCGCCGTACTCATCCACCACAATAGCTAGGCGGCGCTTTTCTTTTTGGAAATTCATCAGTTGAATATGCAGCGGAGTAGATTCGGGCACAAAATAGGGGGGCGACATATGCTCGCGGATGTCGTTTTCGGTCACCTCATGATCTGCGCCGCGCAAAAAGCGTGTAGCTTTGCGTAGATGTAGCACACCGACGACATTGTTGATATCGCCTTGGTAGACGGGTAAGCGTGTAAAGTCGGTAGTGCGTATCAGTGCTAAGTTTTCGGTGATATCGCGCTCGAGATCAATGCCGGTGATTTCGTTGCGTGGAATCATAATATCTTCCACCGTGGACTTTTCTAAATCGAGCACATTGAGCAGCATGCCTTGATGCTGATCAGGAATAAGATCGCCAGCTTCATCAACAACAGTGCGCAGCTCTTCGGGGTGTAAGTGATCGCTACCCCCTTGATTGGTATCAATACCCATAACTTTTGCCAAGCCGTTAGAGAAGACGTTAACAAGTATCACAAAGGGATACAAGAGCGTGAGTAAAGGCTTGAGTAATAGTGTGGCGGGGAAGGCTATTTTTTCGGGATAGGCTGTAGCGACTGTTTTTGGTGTTACCTCGGCAACAACTAATACCACAAGTGTTAACAAGCCTGCGGCTATAGCCACGCCCAAATCACCATACAATCGATCGCCAATCGATGCCGCAATCATTGAGGCAACAATATTGACGAGGTTGTTACCAATCAGTATAACCCCTAGTAATCGGTCGGGACGCTCTAAAAGCTGGCCTGCGCGCATGGCACCTTTATGGTGCTTTTTAATGAGGTGGCGCAATCGGTAGCGATTAAGCGAAAGCATGCCGGTTTCTGAGCTGGAAAAAAACGCTGACAGCAACAGGAGTACGGCAAGTGCGATAAAAAGTGCTTCTAAAGGGATGCTATCCAAGGGGGTATCAGCTCAATAATAAAGAGCGCGCTATGGTGTACTAGATAATTAAGCGGCGCAAGTGTTAGCCTGACATTGCTAAAAAAATGTCGTCATTTTGTGTTTTTTGCACAAAATTGGCGTGTAATTTGGTATGTCATAGCCAGTTACTGCCAGCGCTTGGTGGTGATGGCGCTAGCGTTTTATGAGTTGTCGTTAAGTGTAGTCAATATACAAGCCTATGTATTCAAACCATAGCAAAGGTGCTTGGTGTGTCTCATTTCATAGATAAGATGAATTTGTATAAGGTTTATAAGCGACTTATGGCTCTAGCCTAATATAATTTCTAATACAAGTTTTGAGCCAAAATAAGCCAATATTAAAAAACCAAAGCCCGATAGCGTCCAGCGCACAGCCACAAAGCCTCGCCAGCCCATCTGGTGGCGGCCCCATAGTAATACCGAATACGTTAGCCATGCCAAAGCCGAAAATACGCTTTTGTGTACAAGGTGCTGCGCGAGCATATCCTCAACAAATAATGCCCCTGAGATAATGGCCGCACTTAACAGGAGTTGGCCCGTCCATAACAGCTCAAATAACAGCGCCTCCATCGTTTGCAGTGGTGGTAGCAAGCGTACAAAACCTGTTGCGTGACGATTGTGCAGCTGCTTGTTTTGATACGCTAAAATCAGCGCGTGCATGGTGGCGATAGTGAGTGTGCTATAGGCAAAAATGGATAAAACAATATGCGCAAAAACGCCAGCACTTAGTTGAATGAGTGATTGGCTTGAATCAGCTAAAAATAGAGCGCTCAGAAGTGATAGCGCGGTTAAGGGTAGCAGTAAAGCAAACATATTATACAGGGGTTTGCGAATACTGCTGGCGAGCACTAAAAGGTTAGCTACCCAAAAAAATAAAGGGGCAATGCGAAACAGGCTAAAGTCATAGCCATTAGGGGTCACCAAAAGACTATAGGCGCTATAAGCATGGCCTATGAGTGCGCCAGCTAACAAAAGCGGTACAGCAACCGGTGGGCGGCTTTGGCGTTGGCGCAGTGAGCGCACTAAAAAAAACCAAGCAAAGCAATAAAGAGCAAGGGTAAGAGTAATAGGCATGTGCACAGCTGCAATTATCGAGTGAAGTAAAGGTTGTTTAGATTAGAGGGTGCCGACGCATCTTTGCAAGCACTGTGTGTATTTTTTATGGATTTTTAGCTGTTTGGCCGCAGCTTGTGCGGCTAAGACCTTTAAGTATGTCGCGTTAAGCCGTCTATGGGGGGGGGACTGACTGAAATCTATAAGTCCCGGCTAAAAAGTCTATAAGTGCCTGACTAGGAGGCCGTTGAAGGCGTGAGTTTAATGCTCAATACGCGCCTGCCGTCAATGCTGTGCACATGAGGCTGTGGTATTGAGAGTCTCTTAACGCCTGTTTTCGATGATATGGCTGCTTTTGCTGCCATATTTAGTGCATCTAGGTCGTTTTTGCTTGCCTTAACCGCTATAATCGGTGCCCAATTTTTTCACTATCCGCAAGATGCGCTTATGTTTCAGAATCTATCAGACCGTTTAAGTCGCTCGTTGAGCAAAATTACAGGCAAAGCTCGCCTTAACCATGACAACATTCAAGATACGCTACGTGAAGTGCGCAAGGCGTTGCTTGAAGCCGATGTTGCGCTGCCTGTTGTCAAAGCATTTGTTACGCAGGTACGCAAGCGTGCTTTAGGCGTTGAAGTGTCGCGCGCCTTAAACCCTGGTCAGCAGTTCTTGAAGATTGTTGAAAGTGAGCTGACTCAGGTAATGGGAGAGGCGAATGAGTCGCTCAATTTAGCCGCTAAGCCGCCGGCGGTTGTGCTGATGGCGGGCTTACAAGGTGCAGGTAAAACAACCTCTGTAGCCAAGCTTGCAAAGTTTCTACAGGAAAAAGAAAAGAAGAAAGTTATGGTGGTGAGCGCTGATATTTACCGCCCTGCTGCCATTAAACAGTTAGAAACACTAGCAGGTGAAGTCAACGCAGAGTTTTTCCCTTCAAGTGCCGATCAACACCCTATTGATATTGCCAATGGCGCGATTGCGCTGGCAAAAAAGACTTTTGTAGATGTTGTGATTGTCGATACCGCAGGGCGTCTGCATATTGATGACGCACTAATGGATGAAATTAAAGGTTTGCATGCCGGCATTAAACCTGTTGAAACACTGTTTGTTATTGATGCGATGATTGGCCAAGATGCCGTGAATACCGCCAAGGCGTTTGATGAGGCCTTACCGCTCACGGGCATTATTTTAACAAAAGCCGATGGCGATGCGCGCGGTGGTGCGGCTCTTTCTGTACGCCATATCACAGGTAAGCCCATTAAGTTTTTAGGGATGGGCGAGAAGGTGGATGCGCTAGAACCGTTCCATCCCGAGCGCCTTGCGTCGCGCATTTTGGGTATGGGCGATGTGATGTCGCTGATTGAGCAAGCCGAATCTAATTTAGATAAAGCAAAAGCCGATAAGCTTGTTGCCAAAGTCAAAAAGGGCAAGAGCTTTGATCTCGAAGATTTGCGTGATCAACTACAGCAAATGCAGAACATGGGCGGTATGAGCTCTGTACTCGAAAAGCTCCCTGGAATGGGGAACGTGGCGCAAATGGCTGAGCAGGCAAATGTGGGCTCACAATTCAAGCAAATGGATGCCATTATTAGTTCTATGACTCCCCTAGAGCGTCGCAACCCCGATATTCTTAATGGCTCGCGTAAGCGTCGCATTACGCTAGGCTCAGGCACAGATATTCAGGATTTGAACCGTTTACTCAAGCAACATAAGCAAATGGCTAAAATGATGAAAAAAATGAAGGGTGGCGGCATGGCTAAAATGATGCGAGGCATGGGTGGAATGCTCGGCGGTGGTGCTGGCGGTTTACCCCCAATGCGTTAATGTAAGCCGCGTTTTTAATACCTTCGGTCGATTTGTAATGGCTTAGCGCGAATTTTTTAGTGCGCTGGGGCCTCGATAGAATGGGCCTTGGTGCCGTTTTTTTGCAAAAATAGTAAATTTAAGTGATCAAACTCTATACATGGCGGGCACTTTTCAGTAAAATGCGCCGCCTTTCGCAGGTCCCGTGTGCTTAGCGGTTACGGTGTGAGTTTTGTAGTATGAATACTTTTACCAACTTGAGTAAAAGTTGTTTTTACCTTATGAACTTAACCCATTTAACAGCTTTAGAAAAACAGCGGGCTTAGCAAATTTTCAAAAGCAAAAGCTTTTAAAACCTTTATTAACTGGAAGTGATTTACATGGTAACTATTCGTTTGGCGCGTGGCGGTTCTAAAAAACGCCCTTTTTACCACTTGACTGTAACTGATAGCCGCAGCGCCCGTAATGGCCGCTACATTGAGCGTGTGGGTTTTTTCAACCCTGTTGCTCGTGGCCAAGAAGAACGTCTCCGTGTTGACAATGCTCGTATCGAACATTGGGTTAGCCAAGGCGCAAAATTGTCTGATCGTGTAACTCGGCTCCTGAAAGAAGCAGGTAAAGCTGCGGCATAAGGCGGATGACTGCTCGTATTGCTGTTGGTCAACTTGTTGGCGTATTTGGTATCAAGGGCTGGTTAAAGGTCAAATCAAATACAGAGCCTGCCGAAAACATCATCAACTATAAGCCTTGGTATTTAAAAACTCAGCACGGCTTAAAAGAAGTAGAAGTTGATGAGTACGCCTTTAGACCACAAGGTCTCATGGTCCATATCAAGGGTTATGATGATCGTGATCAGGCTGTAGCATTGGGCAAGGCAACTATTGAAGTTGATAAAAGTTTACTACCAGAGCTAGATGCCCAAGAGTTTTATTGGCATCAACTTATAGGGTTAAAAGTAATCACGGTTTTTGGTGGTGATACCTCTGAGAGTCACGCGGCACAAGCACAGTGTTTGGGCAGTGTGAAAAGCTTGCTTGAAACCGGCGCTAATGATGTTTTAGTCGTAGAAGCAACACCAGAGAGTATTGATGACCGCGAACGGTTATTGCCTTACGTACCCGATGAGTTTGTGTTAGCCGTTGATCTAGAGGCCGGAGAGATTCGCGTAAATTGGGATCCCGAATTTTAAATGCGCCATATTTTTAGCGTGTTGAATAGCCAAAAAACATCAAGTTATATTGATGGAAATTAAATAAAATAAATGGGTGCGTTAGTGTATATCGGTATCGTAACCTTGTTTCCAGAGATGTTTGATGCAATAAGCCAGTATGGTGTAACTCGCAGAGCGGTTAACAATAAGCGCGTGGTACTCGAATTTTTTAATCCACGTGACTTCACTGAAGATAGGCACCGCACCGTGGATGATCGCCCCTATGGTGGCGGCCCTGGTATGGTGATGCGTACAGAGCCTTTGTTAAAGGCTGTTAACGCGGCAAAAGATTGGCAGCGTCAGCATACAGGCGTTACCGGTGATGTGATTTACTTATCACCACAAGGTCAACAACTGACCCAAAGCGGGGTTAAAGGGCTCAGCCAGCAGGGCAACCTGATACTAGTGGCTGGTCGCTATGAAGGTGTTGATGAGCGCTTTATAAAAGCTTGTGTTGACCAAGAGTGGTCAATAGGCGATTACGTTGTAAGTGGTGGTGAGCTACCTGCAATGGTGCTATTAGACGCAGTAATGCGGTTGCTTCCGGGTGTTTTAGGTGATGCTACATCCGCAAGCCAAGATTCATTTGAGTATGGTCTTTTAGACTGCCCTCACTATACCCGACCAGAGGTTTTTAATGGTGAGGGTGTTCCTGAGGAATTAATGTCTGGAGATCATCAGCGTATTGCTCGGTGGCGCTTGCAGCAGTCATTGGGCCGAACGCAGGCACGCAGGCCAGATTTGCTGCGTGGCATAGAATTGGATGAGGTACAACAAGCGTTACTCAACGAGTATCGCAAAGGCCTCAAAATTGATTAAAGATGATTTTACTAGCTGAGAAGCTACATATTAAGCGGGAGCATGCCATGAGTTCTAAGAACAAAATTATCCAGGAGCTGGAAAACGAGCAGCTCAAGAAAGACGTACCTGATTTCGCCCCAGGCGATACCGTAGTGGTTCAAGTACGTGTTGTTGAAGGTGAGCGTTCACGTCTTCAGGCCTATGAAGGTGTGGTTATTGGTAAGCGTAACCGCGGTTTAAACTCTGCGTTTACAGTGCGTAAAATGTCTCACGGCATTGGCGTTGAGCGTACCTTCCAAACTCACAGTGCGCAAATTGCTGAAATTAGCATCAAGCGTCGTGGTGATGTTCGTCAAGCCAAGCTTTACTACTTGCGTGAATTAACCGGTAAGGCTGCGCGTATTAAAGAAAAGTTGGGTAGATAAATACTGCTCAGCTGTCGAAAACTTTGCTTTTGGGTGAGGTTTTCAGTAAAAAGCGACTTCGGTCGCTTTTTTTTCGCCTATATTTTTATTTTGTGGTTTACATGGGTATTTACTGGGGTGCGCTCTAGGCTAAACTGACTACGCTATTGTGGGCGAGATACAGCTTTGAGCAAGTGCAGCTTTGAGCAAGATATAGCTTTGAGCAAGATATAGCTTTGAGCAAGATATAGCACACAAGGTAAAAACTGATTGTTGGAATATGGTATGACTGGGGAACAATACGTTAGACGCGTAGTCTCTTGTACCCCCATTTTAAATTGCGGGTAAACTGGTGCGCTTTTGTGCTAGTTTGATTGCACAATATGCGCCCAGCCTTAAAATACCTGCCGGCGCCTGCCTAATGACTTAAAGCATGAGTACAATAATATGATTCAATTTAAAACGGCTTCTCTTCTGATTTCTCGTATTGCGGCAGCGGCCTTGATTACCGCATCAGCTTCACATGTGATAGCTGAAGAGAGTATCGATAAAGTGAAAGCTAAAATCACGGCCGCATGGCAAGCAGCCAAGCCTGGCATTGTGGTTAACATCATTGAAAAAACCGAAATGCAAGGCGTTTATAAAGTGAGTGTCGGCCCATCAAGTAATATTTACAGCAATGCAGACGGTACTAATTTTATTGTCGGTGATTTGTTTCGTGTACAGCCAAATAAAATTACAAATGTTTCTGAAGAGGCACGTAACGGTGATCGCGCGATAGCGGTGGCCTCGGTTAAAGATAAAGACATGGTGATCTTCCCTGCTAAAGGTGAGAAGAAAGCGCGCATGTATGTCTTTACTGATGTTGATTGCTATTACTGCCAAAAGCTTCATCATAATATGGAAAAAATGAACGCTATGGGTATTGAGGTCGCATACCTCGGTTATCCGCGTGCAGGTTTGGGTAGTGATTCATACAAAAAAATCGCATCAGCTTGGTGTGCCGATGATAAGCAAGATGCATTAACTAAGCTCAAAAACCGCCAAGAAATCCCAGAAAACGTGTGTAGCGACAACCCCATTACTGGCGAAAAAGGCCAGTATAACTTAGGCCGCCAAATTGGTCTTTCGGGTACACCGGCTTTGATTCTTGAAGATGGTGAGCTGATTGCTGGCTTCTTGGAGCCTGAAGCATTGGCCAGTCGTATGGGTCTTAAATAGGATGGGGCCAGTCGTTTAGAGTGTTTTAGCTAAACGAGGCTCGATATTAAATAGCGCCTTATAAAAAGCCCAGCCGGTTAACCGGCTGGGCTTTTTTTACCCCATGTTGCTTAAGTGCAACCTATAATGCAGAACTTTGCAATATATAGGGCGCTGTAGCTTTACATATGCTCTTTTAAGGCGGCGTATTGCTCTGCTTTTAAGCGTGGGCCAAATTGGCTCACAATCGTTGCTGCGCAGCGATTGGCAAATGCGGCGGCGTCGGCATAGCTTTGACCTTGATCGATAGCGGCTAAAAACGCTCCTGCAAATAAATCACCCGCGCCATTGGTGTCGATAGCTTTTACAGGTTGGGTGTGGACATGTAAAGTGCGCTCGCCATCAAATACCCATGTCGGCTCACTGCCGCGCGTAATAATGAAGCTTTTGGCGTATTTTTTTAGCGCATCGGCGGCGTCTTCAATGGTTGTACTTTCGCTCAGTGCCATGGCTTCGGCTTGGTTGCAAAAAATGATATCAACCCCCGTGCCGAGTAGTTCTACAATACCGTCTTTAAAATACTCTACAATCGCTGGGTCAGATAAGCTAACAGCTACCCTAACACCCGCAGCTTGCGCTTGATTGCGTACACTAATGGCGGCAGGCTTTCCCGTCTCTGAAGTGACCAAATAGCCTTCGATATACGCAAATTTGCTGCGCTTTAGGGCATCAGTATCAATATTGTGAATACTGATCGTTTCACTAATACCTAGGTGTGTATTCATGGTGCGCTCGGCGTCATCGGTAATCATCACTAAGCATTTACCGGTCGTGCCTTCGCATGCGTCACGATGAGCTTGCGTATTAACTCCAGCCTTAATAAGATCATCGGCATAAAACTTGCCATGTTCATCCAGAGCAACTTGGCAGCTAAAAAACGTTGAGCTACCTAGCTGTTGAGCTGCCATAACACTGTTAGCCGCCGAGCCGCCACAAGCTCGCTCAGAGGCAACCAGTTTATCACTAAGGTGTTCGAGTAACGCTTGTTGACGTTTTTCGTCAACAAGCGTCATAACGCCTTTATCGATGCCCATAAGTTGTAAATCGGTATCGTTAATTTGTATCTCTGTATCGACGAGTGCAGCGCCGATTGCGTAAATCCCGTAATTGTTCATTTTTTGTGCTCTTTGTCGTTGCAATACGCGTTAGTATAAGCAATCATATGCGACGTGCGTCACATCACTTGCTTTAGGTTATAAGTAAATGCATTTCAATACTCAAATTTTGTTTTTTATGTATTGCCTATTGCATGGGTGTGTTTTAAGTCAAAAGCGATGCGTTCCTCGTCTTTGAGGTGAGGATCATTGTGAAAGGCATTAATTCTTGATGCAACTTAAAATGTCATTATCTCGCCAAGCTTGTAGGTTTGGCTCGCTAGAGGTTGCATGCACTCAATTAATGGTGCGTATCAGTGTTCAGAGTTCGCAGAGCGCTGCAGAGAGGGGTTTTAAGCGGTCTTAAATAAGCAAAGCCAAGGGCTACTTGCTCAATGATGGGGCAAGTAACGGTTTGAAAGTGTGCTATGAGTCCATGAATGATTGCGTTAATGGATAGCAGCAAGCAGTCAAAATAATAAAAAATGTTGAGGCAAGGTTATGTCTAGGCTTATCAATGATAGTGCGTCTTCGAGTGGTCGAGCGGGTGTTTCAGTGAGCGTGCGTCAAGCACCTTTACCGCCAGAGCAAGCATTGGTGCATTTAAAGCGCTGCCAGGCTATCGCTGTCGAACATGCGCACCAAAGCTTCGGACCTTTTGTAAAGGCTTTAAATCACGCCTTTGATGTGCTGATTGACAGAGCCAAGTCAAATCAAGAGGTGGCGGAGTTGAGTGGTATACAGCGCTTATTTCGCAAAAGTAACCACGAACTGGAAGACTATTATGCAGGTTATGTGGCTGAGGGCTTTGTTAAATTTAAGCAGCACGCTTTGTGCACGCAATTTAATACCGGTGGTGATGGTGAGTTATCGCTGGTGGATAATTTAGAGCTTGAAGAGTCGCTTATTTTGTCGGGTATTGTGCAGGGTGTGGATAGTGAACTGGCAGAGCCCTTGTGGGTACTTAACCAGCGTATGGCCCTAATTAACGGCGGCGAACCGGTGGTTGAAGCGAGTAACCCATGTGCGCCTGTGCAATTTAGCGAGTCTATGCGTAAAGCCTCTAAGCTTGTGCCTATGACAATACCGGCAGCCAAAACGGTATTAAAAACCTTTGGTGAGCACCTTAGCCGTATTGCTGCCGAAGTCGTGGGCGATACAAATCGCTATTTGGCTGAACAAGGCTTACTTCAAGATTTAGAGTATCGCCAGGCAAAGCCTAAAGTCGCTAAGCGTGAAGCGCTAGAATCTGAAGTTGATGCTTTGACAGGGAGCGATGACAAGTCGGCGGCTTATCAAAGCTCGTTGCTTGGCGCAATTCGTGGTTTGCAGCAAACGTTAGCCAGTTTATCGCAAAGCCCTCAGCCCTTGGGTGCGCCAGTGGGCAATGTATTGAGTAATCAGCAGATGATAGAGGCATTGCAAGCTGTTCAGCTGCAATCGATGATGAATATGCCGATGGTCAATGCAGTGCCTGGGCAAGTGACCACACCGATGAATATAGCCGCAATGCAGCAGCAGCTACAAGCTCAGTTAGCAGATAAGGGGCGTGTGGGTGAAAGTGATATGCACGCTATAGACTTGGTCGGTCGAGTGTTTGAGTACATGCTACGTGATGATAACTTGCCCGACTCAGTGAAAGCGGCCTTGAGTTATTTGCATACACCTTTTTTAAAACTGGCTTTTATCGATCCTGGTTTTTTTGAAAACCCTGATCACCCCGCGCGGGTATTGCTCAATAACTTAGCTGAGGCAGGCATACGATGGGTCGGTAATGACGGTACGATTGAGCATAATATGCTTACAAAAATCCGCGAAACAGTGGACCGTTTGCTGAATGAGTTTACTAACGATGTCAAGGTGATTACTTCGGTATTGCTCG
Source organism: Marinagarivorans algicola (assembly GCF_001292705.1). Lineage (GTDB taxonomy): Bacteria > Pseudomonadota > Gammaproteobacteria > Pseudomonadales > Cellvibrionaceae > Marinagarivorans > Marinagarivorans algicola. The sequence goes on along the minus strand of NZ_LGAK01000030.1, from coordinate 53,493 downwards.
ACTTTAATAGTTACACCAAAAATATTGTACGGCGCCAAGAGTTGATGGAAAAACGTGCTGCTGAAAAAGCACAGGGTGAAGAAAGGCTGCGTGAGGTTAAATTCCGGGTTAATCAAGAGGTGATGACTCGAACAGAAGAAAAAGATTTACCCTCCTCTATTTTATTATTTTTGTTACAGCCTTGGTTTGATTATTTATCATTTTGCTTGCTGCGCTTTGGCGCTGAATCACAGCAGTGGGTAGGAGCACTGGATTTGGTCGATGACTTACTGTGGGCTATTAACCATAAAAACAACAGTGATGATGTGCAGGTGCAAAAAGAGCTTATTGAGCGCCTACCCGCTGATATGCAGGCGGGCTTTGAAGTGATTGGCTATGATGCTGATAAAGCTGAAAAGCTGACAGAATCCATTGTTGATATTTTACGTGCAGCTATTGCACAAGAAGCACCGGCCCCGGAGCCAGCGCCAGTGCGTGCTGAGGCGCTTAAGGTGGTTGCTGAGAAAAAACAAGCGACCCCTCTTACGCCTATTAACGAGGATGTGACCGACGAAGAGCAGCGGGTTATTGATGGCCTTAAGCAAATTGAGTTTGGCACATGGTTTGAATTTGAAAATGGACGCCGATTAAAAGTGGCGTGGTATAACGCGCGCACAATGCACTATATGTTGGTGAATCAAGTGGGCAAAAAAGAAGCCATGCTGACAGGCCTTGAGCTTGCTCGCAAAATGATTGCTAAAACTATGCATATTGTATCGGGAAGCTCTAAGCCCTTCTTTGAGCGCGCCCTCGAAGATATTTATCAAAACCTAACGGTGCCCACACCTGCGGAAGTTGAGCCTGTTTAGCGGTTGCTATGGCGAACCATTAGGTCTGGTATTTTGATAGGCTTTTGGGTATATGCTGTTATCAAACAAGCTTGGTGGTTTGCACTGCATCATATCAAGACAATGACACAAGGCCGCGCGATGCCGCTAAATACGCCTATAGGCTTAAAGATAGCACTTAGTAAAGATAGCACTTAGGCTTAAAAACACTTAGGCTCAAAGACAGCACTAGCGATGGGCGTTATTAGCTGGCAGAGTAAAAAATGCCAGTATTCGCTTGCTCTAAACAACCCTCGACAATATCTTTGGTGAGGCAGGCGCATTTGCCACACTGAGTCATAACCCCTAAGCGTTCGCGAACGTCACGCAAGCTGTTTGCGCCGCTTTCTACGGCAGAGCGGATTTGTGAGTCGGTAATACCTTGGCATAAGCAAACGTACATAAGTATCTCGTCGATAGCTTGGTGTAGAGAATACATAAATTTTATTGCTAATGATAATAATTGTCAATTAGATCTGGTTCTCATTTTCATATAATTTTTCATAGTGTGCGCTAGTGATACAGTGTGTAACAAGGGCTTTACTAGCGGTGTTGCGTGAGGTTGCTTTGCGTAAGTGGTGTTTAAGGCGGTTTGTAGGGAAGGGTGCGGGGTATTTAGACGATGCTTGGGTTAGCTTGCTGAGAGTGTTTGTTGATGAAGGCAGGGCAAAAAGTGGTATGTATATTTTGTTGAAAAGTAGCGCTTGGGGGGTTGAAATTGACAACTCTGCCAGCACCTTGGCTAGATCACATAATTTTGAGGGCCATTGGCCTTTTTTTAACTTAAACGGAGACACATCATGGGCGTATTAGTTGGTAAGCAAGCACCAGATTTCACAGCGGCAGCAGTTTTAGGCAGCGGTGAGATCGTTGAAAACTACAACCTTGCCGAAACTATCAAAGGTAAAAAGGCGGTTGTTTTCTTTTATCCATTAGATTTCACTTTCGTATGTCCGTCAGAACTATTGGCTTTTGATGCCCGCGTAGAGGCGTTTAAAAAGCGTAATGTCGAAGTGATTGGTGTTTCTATCGATAGCCATTTTTCACATAACGCATGGCGTAATACGGCGATCAACGACGGTGGTATCGGCCCTGTTAAGTACACCTTAGTTGCTGATATTACCCACTCAATCTGTAAGGCATATGATGTAGAAAGTGAAGGCGGTGTTGCCTTCCGTGGTTCTTTCTTAATTGATGAAGAGGGCGTGGTTCGTCACCAAGTAGTCAATGACTTGCCATTAGGTCGTAATGTCGATGAAATGCTACGTACTGTTGATGCTCTAGCGTTCCATCAAGAGCATGGTGAGGTGTGTCCTGCTGGTTGGACCGAAGGTGATGCAGGTATGACAGCATCACCAGAAGGCGTTGCTGCTTACTTAAGTGAGAATGCTAGCAAGCTGTAATACAACAAACTTGTAACGATTCAGTATCTCTGAATCAGAGATACTGAAATTGTAGGTGTCAATGAAGCATTACCTGAGCTGCCCAAGCCATTTTTGACTTGTTTTGACTTGATACCCCTGCAATGTTTAATCCTGCATATCCTTATGCAGGTGCAAAGCCCACCTCTATGCATCCATGCTGGAGCTGGGCGTTTACAGTACCCTCGGCCGTTTTTCGTGTACTGTCTAGCTCTTACCTTCGGTAAAATCCGGCGCTTCAGCACCCAGAAAATAATCTATCAGCACCCTATCAGATGAAATTTTCAGTTTGGCTCAAGAGCGATGCAAATTTTAATATTTGAGTTGATCTAAAAAGGCGCTTGTAATGAGCGTCTTTTTTATGCGTTGTTTTGATTATGTAAAGCAGCGAGCTTTTAAGTACGCTGCTCTGGCTTTTAGTTACGCTGTTGTGGCTTTTAGTTGTGCTGTTGGCTTGATGACAAAAAAGCCCTAACAGCATGAGCGGTTAGGGCTTTTTTAGCGGTTTGCTCGCCATTTTTGAGTCAGAGTGACAAGCGTGGCTCGGGAGTGGTTAACTGTCTTGTGGACGGTTTGGTGTGTTGGTTTCTTGCTTGGTTTCTTTTGCTGCCTCTTTGGTGTTGGCTTTAGCTGTCTCTTTAGCTTTTTTGTTTTGCGCAATAAAAGTATTGATGCTTTCTACTTCAAAGCGCACGCGACGCTTGTCGGGATTGCTTTCGGCGATAATGATCTCAACTGGTGTGTCGAGCGTGTAGGTGGTTTCTCCTACGGTTAATGTCATGCGTTTTGCATCAAACGTTTTATTGACATTTTTAGGGATTTGTACAAAACCTTCGATACCGTTATCGTCAAGTTTTACACCGAAGCCTTGCTGTGTAACGATGCGGATATGCCCCTGTGCTGTCTGACCGATGAGCTTCTGTACGTGTTGGCTCTTTAGCCATTGCTCGGTCTCGCGAACGGCTTTACGGCCATTATCGAGGGTGTCATTTAAGCGCTCTACCGCTTTGGGGCTGGCTGATTGCACCTTTTTCCCCATGAGTATTTGACCAATTGTCCAGTGGTTCGATAAGTCGGCGTACCGGCGTAAAGGGGAGCTAACAGTGGCGTAATGCGCATAACCTTGGTTGCAATGGGGTTTAGCTTCAATGCTAAGATGGCTTGTGGAGCACATGCGTTTGAGCGGGGAGATTAGATGGCTTTTTTCGTGATTGCGCAGCATTTTTATTAATGCTTTGAAGCCATCAATACTGCTTAAATCGGCGCTGTATTGTGCAAATTCTTCGCTGCTAAGCTCTTCTTTTAGTAGGGCCTTAATTTCACCGAGGCGGTCTTGACGAAGGCCGTCGTGGCGGGTGTGAATGCCTGCACCGTGCTGTGCTAGTAAATCACCTGCGCTTAAGTTAATAATCAGCATAGCCTCTTCAATTAACTTGTGAGCAATGGTGCGTTCACGCTTAACAATGTTATCGATTTTACCTTTGTTATCGAGATATAGGTCATAATCGGGCTGATCTTCGTGTACGAGATTGTTGGCCTCGCGGTAGGCTAGGCGTGTGCTGGCGAGCTCGGCCAAGGTGGTAATGGCTTGGCTTATTTGCGTGTCATCGGTAAAGGCTGTGCCCTGAGTGATAAACTCGGTAATGGCGGGGTAGTTGCACTTACTGCGCGAGCGAATTAAGCCTTTTTCAAAGGTGTAGCTCTCGATCGCACCATCTTTGGCAATTTTGGCTTGGCATACGAGCGCTGGGCGATCTTCGCCTTCGAGTAGCGAGAACGCTTCAGTCGCTAGGTTGTCTGGCAGCATGGGTAGTACTTCACCTGGCAAATAGACAGTTTGTGCGTAGTCACGTGCACCTTTGGCGATGGGGCTTGTTGGGAGGATAAAACTACTTGGGTCTGCAATCGCAATGGCAATATCCCAGCCGGTATCGGTGGCTTGGGCGTAAACGGCATCATCCATATCGCGTGTCGAATAGGAGTCGATGGTCACGAAGGGAATATGTGTGAAATCTTTGCGGTTGTCGTCGAGGCTAACTTTAATTTTTTTGCAGGCGACGGCTTGCTCGCTGGCGTCTTTGGGCCAATAGCGGAACAAACCATATTGAGCAACAATTAACTTGTGCTCAAAGTAAGGGTCAGCTTCTTTACCAATGTTGGCAATAATTTTAGCGGCCGCTTTGCCGTCCTCATTAAATGGGTGGCGCATAAGCTCGCACAGTACGTGATCACCCTCTTTACATTTGGCGCGAAACTGCGGGGGTAAGAATAACCAGCGGCCAAAATTTTTAACGTTCGGGAGTACAAAATGGTTATTACCTTTAATTTTGTATTGTCCAACAAAGCGTTTAAATGTGGGCTCTAGTAGCTCTTCGACTTTCGCTTCAAGCTTGTCCTTATCGTTTTTGGTGAGTAATACTTTGACTTTATCACCCGGTAATACCAGTTGCATTTTTTCGGGGTTTAAAAAGGCGTCGCGCCCGTCTGTGAGTTTTACAAAACCAAAGCGGCCGTTAGAGCCCACTACAGTTCCCGTGCCATATTCCTTGCTAGAAACGATGGCGGTTTTTAGCTCAGTAAGTTGAGCGAGTGTACTTTTATCAAACATGATGAACCTCGACCTTCATAGAGGCTGCGAATAATAGCAGGTTGAACGCTTTTGGCTAATGGTTAGCGTGGGTTTATCTACAGTTTGAGTACTTTGTTGATGTGGTTGGCGCGTATTCTTGCTTACGATTCGCTATCACTGGGTGTGCGGTGATAGCCTAGACAAATTTCACAGGCTAAAAATTGACGGGGATCATTATTTTAAAATTAAACACAAAACACTATTGATAATGATTCGCGTTTGCGCTCTAATGCTTCTTATCTTGCAGACTATCACCAGCCAGAACTACAAATATTGTGTTGGTGACTATCGAATGAGTAATGCATCTCGCATTGTATTTAACCACTTTAAGCGTGCACATTGCGTGCAGAGGTCACTATGAAAAAAACAGCACTTGCGCTAGCTATCGCCTTGTCTTCTATTGCCTTGGTAGGTTGTGGCAGCTCTTCATCGGGTAGCGGTTCGCCCACTACTTCATCGACAGCTTCTTCAACAGCTTCTTCAACAACGAGTTCTTCGGCCGATAGTTCATCAAGTGCTGCTGTTGTGAACGAATATGCGTTTAGCGTTGAGGGTGACAGTACGGTGTCATATACAGGGCAAACTGCTCGCCATGTCATGATTGAAGATATCAAAAGCATGATTGGCTCGATGACCAAAGGCGCGGAAACCGGCATTACTGATCGTTTGATGACGTTGTATCAAAACCCATCAAATTCACAAGATGGCGAAGCGATTTTATTAAAGACCGGAGACTTCACCCTAGATCAAACAGTTTACAGCGATATTAGTGCAGGTAAAAACTTACAGGGAAAAATTGCTGGTGGCTATATTGCTGATGGCACGCCTAGTGGTGAAACAGGCACACTGATCGGTGAGTTTGTTGGTAGTGGGATGCCTGCTGGTACTTTGCCCTCGACTTATGTTGAGGCGATGTTTACTGAGCTAGGCGCGCTTGCGGCAGCCTCAAGTGATGTGATGGTTTCTGTAGCGGGTGAACCACAAGCGGTGACAGCTCCTTACATTAGTGCACAAGGTGTTGATTATCAGCAATTGGTTCAAAAGTTTTTGCTAATGGCCGTTGGGTTTTCGCAAGGCGTCAATGATTACTTAAAACCGAGCCGTGACTTTGCTAATGAGTTAGGCAAAGCAGAGGGTAAAGAAGATAAACCCTATAGCACCGCAGAGCATCACTTTGATGAGGGTTTTGGTTACTTTGGCGCTATTCCAACTTACAGTAGTTATACAGATGCTGAGATTAGCACTGCGTCTTATATTGATGAAGATGCCAGCGGCTCGATTAATTTAAAAAATGAGTACAATTTTGGGCAATCTATTAACTGTGCCAAGCGCGATAAAGGCACCGCGAGTAATGCTAACCCCACTGACTTTACGGGTGATATCTCAGCGGCCTTGTATGCCGGCCGTACCATTGTGGCCGAAGCGACCGCCGCGGGTAGCTTGAGCGCCGAACAAGAAGATCAATTGCGCACTCAGATTAAGCAGGTGGCATTAACTTGGGAAATGTGTATTGCAGCAACTGTTGTGCATTATATCAATGATGTGAAAAGCGATATTGCCAAGTTTGATGGTACGGACTATGTCGACGTTGCTCACTTTACTGATTTGGCTAAGCATTGGTCAGAAATGAAAGGCTTTGCCTTGGGCTTACAGTTTAGCCCTTACTCGCCTTTACGCACCGAAATGGGAACTTTCGCTGACATTACTTACGGTAGCAACACCGCTACGCTAGAGGATGTATTGACCTGGATGGGTGTAGCACCCGTATTAGCTGATGCGACAGATGCGGATAAAGAAAGTTACGTTGAAGCGCTAGACTCTGCACGCGCTGTATTGCAGGCCGCTTATGATTTTGATGCCGATAATGTTGCTAATTGGTAAATTACATACCGTTTAGTCAGTGACAGGCGGAGCGGCTATTTAAGCGCTCCGCTTGTTTGCGTTTTAATGAACGTATTTTTTACATGTTTTATAGGTTTTTTATGTCTCGGTTAATTAAAACAACACTGGTGCTCATTGCTGTTGCAGCGCTGGCATCATGTGATAACAGTAGTATTGATAATAACGAGTTAGTGAGTAGTGCCGGTAGCTCATCGAGTAGCAGTGATTTTAGTTTAATTAAAAAGCCTTTCGATTATCAAAGCTTGTTAGTCAATTATGCTGATAATGTCATTTTACCCACGTATCAAGCTTTTGAATTAGCATTAACGCAATTGGATTTGGATATTAACGCACAATGTGATGCGCTAGATGCTCAAAATGTGGTCGCCGAACCTGATCATAATGTCAGGCAAGCTTTCGCTGAAGCGGTGGCAGTGTGGCAGCAAGCCGAGCTGATGTGGGTGGGCCCTGTAACCGATAATAATAACAGCTTACGTAACCGTATTTATTCTTTTGCAACCACAGCTCAAGCAGATTCATGCGCTATTGATATTACTACTGTCGAGCATCATCAAGAGACTGTCTCTTTAGCGACGCGGGCAAATACCGTACGTGGTTTAGATGCCTTGGAGTATTTGATTTATGAGTCCACACTCAACACGGCATGCTCTAGCGCTATTAGCCAAACAGCACATTGGAATGCATTATCGCAAATAGCGCGCCAACAGCAGCGCTGCCACTTAAGCCAAGCGGTGACGCAAGATTTGCTTGCAAGTAGTCGTGAATTAAATAGGGCGTGGTCGAATGATGGTGATAATTATCGCTCATTATTTATTAACCCTAATAATGCCGGCCCGCATTTAAAGGCGCTTTCGGATGCTATTTTTTATCTAGAAAAAGAAGTAAAAGACACCAAGCTAGGCACGCCTTTAGCGCAAACAGCTTCATGTATTCTTGAGGCTTGCCCTAAGGCGATTGAAGCGCCTTATGCTCAAAATAATGGCGCATTAATTGTACAAAATTTAAAAACATTTAAAGCCATGTTTAATGGCAGTGCTTCTAACGGTGCTAACGGCATTGGTTTTGACGACATTATTGCCTATGAAGGTTTTGCTGAAGTTAATGTTGCGCTGAATGCAAAAATAGATGCTGCCATTGTTATGGCTGAGCAATTGAATAAGCCAAGCTTATTAGTCAAGCAGGTGAGCGAACAATTAAGCAACAAAACAAAATCGCAGTGTAAGTTAGATTCGATGAATGCAGCCAATGGTGAAAGTCTCCCTGCGAGTTATTGCGCTTTACATGGCCTTATTCAAGCGATTAATTTACAAATGCGTACTGATTTCGTCACTATTGTTAATGTTGATTTGCCCATACGCGCACAATCTGATAATGATTAATTTAAAAGGCCGGCTGTATATCATGAGACATAAAAAAATATCGGTCGTTATTGCTTTGATAGCGACACAAGGCGTAACGTTCAATGTGTGGGCCGATCATAGCAAAAACTCAGCGACTCCCCCTATTGAAGAAGTGTATGTGACAGGTGGTGCTGATGCCATTCGCACTATGCCCGGCAGTGCTACTTTCATTGATGCCGATGCAATTAAAGAGTTTGATAGCACTGACTTGAATGATGTGTTGGGTCAAGTGCCAGGAGTTTATATTCGTTTTGAAGATGGCTATGGGCTGCGCCCAAATATTGGTATTCGCGGCGCAACAGCTGATCGCAGTCAAAAAATCACATTAATGGAAGATGGTATTTTAATTGCTCCATCACCTTATGCTGCCCCTGCGGCTTACTATATTCCTAATGTTAATAGAATGGATGCCGTTGAAGTATTTAAGGGGCCAGCATCGATTCATTATGGCCCACATACTGTAGGTGGCGCTTTAAATATGGCGACGCGTGCGGTGCCTAGTAACACCTTGGGTGAGCTATCGGCAACTTTTGGAACTGATAATTATCAAAAATACCGTGGATTTTATGGTGACACCATCGAGGGAGATAACGGTCATGAATGGGGTTATTGGTTGGATGCTCTGCGTTACAGTGCCGATGGTTTTAAAGAATTAAATCAACAAGACACTGGTTTTGTGCGCAATGATATTAATGCCAAGTTGCAATGGAAAAATGAGATTAGTCAGTACCCTCAAACCCTAATCATTAAATTAGGTTATGCTGATGAAGACAGCGATGAAACGTATTTGGGCTTAAGTGATGCTGACTTTGCAGAAAATGCTGTGCAGCGCTATGCCGCCAGCGCAAATGATGCCTTTACCTCTGAGCACAAGCAAGTTCATGTGATTCATGCAATAGACTTAACTTCGAATTTAACAATGAATACACGAGCTTATAATCATCGATTTACTCGCTCATGGGATAAATTTGATGGTTTTTGGGAGCCACCAGAAGGTTGCGGTGATTTAGCTGATTGCGCGACAGATATTCAAGATGTTTTTGCCGCTGCGCACAGTTATCCGGTCGAAATGGGAATTTTGCGGGGTGAAGTTAACAGCCGTCAAGAGTACGAAAAGATAGATGTCACCAATAATGCTCGTGAGTATGGCTCTGAGGGGCTAGAAGTTACAGGCGATTATAACTGGCAATTCAACACTATCGAAAATACAACAACTTTTGGGGTGCGTTATCACCGTGATTATGTTGAGCGCGATCATAGCCCTAAAGCATATAATATGATTGATGGGCAATTAGTTTATGATGGTGTTGAGCGTGAGAATAAAACACTCAACAAGTCAGAAGCTGATGCTATAGCGTTATATGCCAGCCATGAGTTGGAGTGGAATAAACTAAAGGTAACAGCCGGTCTCAGAGTCGAAGATATCGATGCCCAAGTGACCGATTATCAAGCTTTCGCCGAACAAAAAAATGATGCAATTAAAAAGCGTAGCGATACAGTATTTATACCTGGTGTGGGTGTTTTTTATCAGCTCTATGACAGTGTAGGTTTGTTGGCGGGTGTCAATAAAGGCTTTTCTCCAGCTGTAGCTGGATCAGGGGCAGAGCCAGAAAAAAGTATCAATTATGAATACGGTCTTCGCTTTTCACGGGGTGATTTGACTGCAGATGTTATCGGTTTTTATAGTGATTATAGTAATTTAATTGGGCGCTGTCGCGTGTCAGATAGTGGCTGTGAATCGGGCGCTGAATTTGATGGTGGTGAAGCTGATATTTTAGGTTTTGAATTCACCTCTGATTTTAATATTGCATTAAATACATCGTTAGATTTACCGATATCGTTAGTCTATACCTACACTGACGCAACTTTTGGCAATAGTTTTGTTTCGGGTTTCTCGCAGTGGGGTACGGTAATAGAGGGTGATGAACTACCCTATACACCGAACCATCAAGCCAAGTTGGCCGTGGGCTTAGATGCCGATACATGGAGCCTCAAAACAGAAGCTAAATTTACCGGTAAAATGCGTGAGTTACCCGATCAAGGCGATTATAAGGCCGGTGAATTCACACCGTCTTACACGACTTTAAATGTTGCTGCGCATTATATGCCTGATGATAATTGGGATATTTTATTGGCTGTAGAAAATATTTTTGATAAGCAGGTTATTGTTTCGCGCAGACCTTTTGGCGCTAGACCTAATCAACCCTTTACGGTAAAGGCTGGCGTTACCTATCAATTTTAACGGGTGTACATCAGTTTTAATGGCTGGTTATTAATTTTAATGGTTGTTTATTAACTTAAATAGTGTGTACGGTTGATCTGTTATCGCTGTTTTTTAGTTGTTAATGATTTAAGTGGTTGATCGCTTATGCAGCAGTTAATGCACGATAGCTGGAATACGTTTTTGCAAGTGCTGACAACCCCTTTGGTTGCCAGCCTTGATCCTTCTCGGCGCATATATTGGCTTTTTCTAGTAGTGTCTATTTTACTGGCTTTGACTGTTTTTGTTATGCAAAAAAAACAGTTTTTGCCGGTTGTGTGGATGCGTCAATTATTTTCTCGCCATTACCTTTTTTCATCGTCATCTGGCGTCGATTTTTTTTATTGGTTTGTTAATAGCTTAATTAAACTGCTGCTTGTAATACCACTTGCTGGTGGTCACCTCGCCTGCACCTTACTTGTTGTACGCTTTTTGTATGGTCATTTTGGCATCATAGATACACCTATGACTTTGGCGATGCCTGTGCTGGTGGTGTTGTATACCTGTGTATTTTTAGTTGTAGAGGATGCTAGTCGTTATGGTTTACATCGACTGATGCATCGGGTGCCCTTTTTGTGGCGTTTTCATAAAATCCATCACAGTGCCACCGTGCTAACCCCCTTTACTTTATATCGCGTGCACCCCGTAGAAATGACATTGTATTACCTGCGTGGCACATTAGTGTTTGGTGTGGTGAGTGGATGTTTTATTTATATGTGGGGCAGTAATGTAAAAGGCTGGCAAATTTTAGGTGTTGATGCCATAGGTTTTCTGTTTAATTTGGCGGCGGCTAACTTACGCCATAGTCATATTTGGTTAAGTTTTGGTGTATTTGAGCGCTGGTTTATAAGCCCTGCGCAACATCAAATTCATCACAGTACAAACCCCATTCATTTTAACCAAAATTACGGCTCTATTTTAGCGTTATGGGATCGCCTATTTGGTTCATGGAGAGCTTCGGGGAAGTTTGAGGTGTTAAAGTTTGGCCTGGGTAGGGGGTAGTGGCCTTGCGTGCCCCCCCTTAAGTTGGCGACAGCTGGCACGAGCCTTTTGATCAACCAGCGAAAATAGCAAGTCTATCGTTGTTCTTTCACGATGAGGCTTGTGGCCTTTAAGTTTTTTTAGTGCAAACTTTAATAAATTGTAATGCTGATAAAATTGTATGTATAAATGCGCAAGTGGTAGTTGCTGACCTTGTTTATTCATGTAATTTACTGACTCTAAGCGTTGCTGCCTTTGGGGGAGCTTAATAATATTTTGGCAATCGGTATAAATAGTCAGTTGAGTGCAGCGTGGTATCGTATTCAAAGCCCATAGCAACGTTTCAAGTTCAAGATGAGTGGATGATGTTTGATTGAAGCGCTGTGTTTTGATTTGCTCATTTATCGAGCTGCATGCTTGTGGTGTCGCGGTGGCTAGGGCCTCTTCTGTTAATAGCAAGAAAGCGCCATACCCAATACCATTTTGAGGATTTACGCTGCCGTCAATTAATAAGGTGTAGCGACTAGCTGGCAGGTCATTCATAAGTCGGTGTTATGTCGTCTGCGTATGTGCACTGCTGACCGCCTGTAGCTTTTTTAATGCATAGATATCAAAACGAGAAGACTTGCCTTCTAGGCTATAGCTAGGTGCTTTGTCGGCCAAGTGAGGCGCTATGCGCGGCCGCTTGACAACAATGCGACACACATCTTGATTGAGTGCGTAGGTTAAAAGCTGATCGGAGTCATCATCATGACCAATAAGGTCATGAAAGGCGCGCATGCTTTTATTCACCGCAGCGCTTTTTTTACGCGTTGGGAACATGGGATCTAAGTAAATGACATCAATACCCTCTATAGGTTTTTCAATACTATCTGCATGGCTCAATTGCATGCGTTGAATGATATTGGCAAGGGCGTTATCTTGAGTGCGCTCGGCAAACTGGGCAGCGCGTACTAGGCCGTCGGCAAGCAGTGCATGTGCAATGGGTGAGCGTTCTTGTAGCTGTATATGACACCCAAGTGTTGCGAGCACAAACGCATCACCACCTAAACCAGCAGTGGCGTCGAGAATGCGAGGTTTTATGTGTGCGCTGACGCCTACGGCTTTGGCGATCATTTGGCCTTTGCCACCGCCAAATTTTCGTCTGTGGTCGGCACTACCTGTATGAAAATTAACGCTAATGGGCTTTTGGTTACCTTGATTAAGTATCTGAAGGTGGGCACCGGCGTGAGACCACTCTAATCGATAAATAGACTTTGCGATTTTTTGATTTAAATGGACACCCATCTTATGGGCTATTTTTTGAGCTTGTGTGCTGTAAGCATCATCAGAGCAAATAATTTCTAGTGTATCCATATATGCCTGCTACAATGTCCGCTTTAGTTACAAAAGGTAACGATTTTTAGTAGGAATAGACGTAGCGCAAGTAGTATTGCATGCCTATGTGAACTTTTTATTATTCTTTGTTTGGTCATGTTTTTGTCACACAATAAAATTAGGGTGTGCGCAAAGTGGTAAGGAGAAGATTATGCGGCATATTGCTGCTTTTGTATTATTTAAATCTCAGAGGGTTAACTTTTTGAGTAAATATTTATTAGCTTGCATTTTACTATTGTCTTTTACTTTTGCAAATGCTGCGCAGGTTACACCTTTTGACAGTGCAGACGAAGGACGACTTTTTACCCTGCAAGGCTCTAATACCATTGGTGCTCGCTTGGCACCGGCCTGGGCTAAAAGCTTTTTAGAGGCAAAAGGGGCGAAGGGTATTATGGTTGAAGCATTGCCTCAATTAAATGAATACCGTATTAAGGGGCGTAATGGCGCACGAGCGGTCTTTATTGATGTCAACGCTCATGGTTCAAGTACTGGTTTTCAGGGGTTAAAAACCAATATGGCTGATATTGCACTGTCGTCTCGGAGCATTAAAGATAAGGAGGTCTCTGCGCTTAACAATTTGGGCGATATGCGAAGTGCTCAGTCTGAGCATGTTGTTGCGATTGACGGGTTGGCTGTTATTATTCATCCAAACAATGAGCTAGCTAAGCTGCCGGTTAACGTCATTGGGCAAATATTCAGTGGTCAAATTACAAACTGGGAGATTCTGGGTGGACCTAACAGGACCATTAACGTTTATGCGCGTGATGACCAGTCAGGTACTTATGATACATTTAAGAATTTAGTATTAGGCAAGCAATTGGCATTAATACCAACGGCTAAGCGCTTTGAGTCAAATGATGAATTATCTGATCGTGTCGCGAGTGATATTGATGGTATTGGTTTTGTCGGTTTAGCGTCTGTACGACAAGCGAAAGCTTTAGCTGTGAGTGAGGGTAATACAACGGCGCTTAAACCTGAAATTATGTATGTTGCAACAGAAGATTACCCTTTATCGCGTCGACTTTATATGTACACCGGACAAAGTGGTAATAAGCCTTTAGTGACTGAATTTATTCACTTTGCTCAAGATTTGGATGGGCAAAAAATAGTCGAAGAAATCGGCTTTATTTCACAAAACCCTAAAAGTTTAACCGTTGAGCTTGCGACAGGCCCTGCTCAGTATCAGGCGCTATCTAAATATGCAAGGCGTCTATCATTGAATTTTAGGTTTCAATCGGGGCGTGCCGATTTAGATAATAAAGCCTTGCAAGATGTACAGCGTCTGGCTCGCTTTATGAAGATGTATGCGAATAAAAATATGAATATACAGCTAGTTGGTTTTAGTAATGTAGAGTCTACAGAAAAGCGAGCACAAGTTTTATCACGCCTACGAGCTACTGCGGTGAAATCTGCACTATATCGCTATGATATAAGAACTGATTCTGTCATGGGTTTTGGTGATACATTACGTGTTGCTGACGCTACAGGCAGCTCGTCAGTGAAAAATGAAAGAGTTGAGGTGTGGATATATCCAAGTACCGCAGCAGCAGCGGTTGAAAAGGTTCGAAAGGGAGATCTTACCGCGAAGATATTAAGATCGATTGCCCCGGTTATCGCTACCCAATAGCTAGCGTTACACAATATATGCCTTTGTAATATTTGCCTTGGTGAACAAGCCAATTCATATAACGACTACCCCAGATGCTTGTGGGGCAAGTCGTTATTGGTATTATCGACACTCTTTTTTATTTTACAGTATGTAATTTATGCTTGACGGGCTATTATTTTAGCGGCAGTTGAATGTGAAAGGTAGTTTCACCGGCGTGCTCTGAAGTAACGGCGATTTGCCCTTTGTGGTGATCGGTAATAATAAAGTGCGAATAAGATAGTCGCTGCTCTACAGCGCAACCACGGGCATTAGTGGTGTTGTAAAAAAACGGTTCAAAGATATCTTGTTGTTCTTCAGCAGACAGTGCACTACCATTATGTTGGATTTTTATCCATACACTATCGTAAAAATTACCAACTTCTACATTGATGACAGGCACAAAACCTGTTCCGTTGGCTTGTTCGCAAAGTGCATAAAAAGCGTGTCGAAATAAACGCAGAAATACCTGCTGCATTTCAGAGGCATAGCAAGGTACGCTCGGGACGTCGTCAGCATAATTTCTATTTAAAGCAATACCGTGAAAACTAAGGCCGTTGGGTTGAGCATAAAGCGAGTTGGCTAGTTCAATGCTGTGATCGAGTATTTGTGCAATATGGGTACTTTGTTTCTTACCTTGATGGCTTGCCGAAAAGTCCAATAAATTCTGCACTGTCGCTGTTGCTTGAACTCCACTCTTTTGGGCTTTATTTAAGATGGGTGTAATGAGCTGTTTTTGTGCTTCTGGAATTTGGTTTGTTTGCTGTTGAATGATAGATAGCGAGTGAGTGATGCTTTGCAGGGGAACATTGATGTCATGGGCCATTGCTGAGGCCAGTTCGCCCATCGCTGACATTTTATTGCGTTCGACTAACTTATTTTCAGCTTTCATTTGCTTGGTAATATCGTCAACTAAAATAACGATACCGGTCTCTTCTTGTTCAGTGAGTGCATACAATGTGATATCAAAATAGTATTGATCGCGTTGCCCATGCTTAATAGTTGTAGTTTTTTTGCTGTCTAAAACACCTTCAACCTGCTCTTGGGTTAGGGTGATTGTTGGGTAAGCTTCCCATAGGTTCATGCCTGCGATCGTATCAAAGGGTCTGCCGGTGATGGCTTCGGCCACATGGTTCCATTGTGTGATTTCCATATTTTTGTTTAATCCAATTAGCATGATCGGCATCGAATCGACAATACTTTTTATATAGGCTTCACGGTTGGCTAGTTGCAAGGTTGTGCTTTCTAAGCTTGCCGTGCGCCGGCTTACGCGGTCTTCTAGATCGGCTTTAATCTCAATGAGCTCCCGATTAGAGCGTGCCGCTCTGCGGTGAGCAATAAACAAAAAAATAGAGACAACCAGTAGTGTTAGTATCAGTACGCTACTGGAAAAATTGGCAACGTATTGCCACTTGGTATTACCATCGCTGTCTTTAAAAGGCGAAAAAACCTCGGCATAGGCATAAGAACTGATAAGGGCTGTACTAAGTGAAAGTAGGGTTAGGTGGGTTGCAAATTTTATCATTGTGGTCACTTATTCATCAGTGGCGTTTAGCCTTACTTGTGTTGATTTAGCCTTGAAAGGCTCATACTTTGATTTTAACAGGGTTATAGCAGCTGTTGGAGGAAGTTTTGAGATAACAGCATATTCTGTGTAATATCTGTGATGTTGGCTCGTTAGCCCGGTGATCGCTTAGTACCGTTCGTTGATGGATGTAGCTTGCGGGTTGGGCTGCATGCTCGTAGGTAGACATTTTGGTAATAATTGGCTTGGTGCAGTATGAGATGGATTGTTGTGTGTATTACATGCTAGGTGCTTGACGCTAGGTGTGTAATCGGCAGTATGACGGTAAAGCTACTGCCTTGATTATATTCGCTGCTGGCCGATACACTCGCACCGAGTAAGCGGCTAACATTATCGACAATCGCAAGGCCTAAGCCTGTGCCATGGCCAATGTGAAAGCGCGTGTCGCTATCTAATTGCTCAAAGCGCTTAAATAACCGGTGCATGTCTTCTTTTTTTATACCGATGCCGCTATCAGAAATAATAAATTTTATATATTGACTGTCGGGTTGGCTAATGGATAGTTTTACCCAGCCCTGCTCAGTATATTTAATAGCATTGGAAATTAAATTGATAAGTACTTGACTTAAGCGAATAGGGTCTGAAGTTACTATGAAATCCTTAGGGGGTGAAAACTCAAAGATAAACTCAAGGTTTTTAGCTTCATAACTCGCTTGTAGTTGGTCTATGACGTTTTCGCAAAGATTGTGCAATACAAAATTTTCAAAACGTAATTCGAGCTTATCGGCTTCGATTTTACTTAGATCAAGAATATCATTGATCATGGCGAGCAAATGCTTGCCATTGCGCTCAATGGCATTAAGTGATGAGATTTGGCGAGTGTTAAAATCATCAGTTTTCTTAAGTAACCGTACGGTATAGCCAATGACAGAATTGAGTGGTGTTCTCAATTCATGAGACATATTGGCTAAAAAATCTGATTTTACCGATAGAGATTTTTCAGCTTGATGCTTAGCTTCTGATAGCTCTTTATTTAATTTTTGTTGTACAGTAATTGAGTTTTCAGCTTGCTGTAGCAAATCTGTCGTTTGTTCATTTTTGGCTTTAAAAATATCGGCTGACTTGGCTAGTAAGCCAATCTCATCGCCACGCTCTAGGCCAGGAATACGCTCGATATCTTTTCCTTTGCTCAACTCTGTGAGTACATGTGTTATTTTTTGTATAGGCTTAATGATGAGCCAGAAGAAGTATAAAGGTGTTATTAAAGCCATAAAAATACCAAAAGTTACAGCGTAAAATATAATATTTTTTTGATTGTTGACTTTATCTGTTGTTCTTTTTTGTTGTGATTTCGAGGTTTTTTTAGATAACTCAGATAATGTGTCTGAAAAATACAAGATCTCTCTGGCGGATCCCGCCATGACAACACTAATAAGATATGTGTAGTTTCTTTTTAAGTTAACAATATTTAAGAAATCTTTTTGATGGCTATTTATTTGGTCGATAAGTATTGTCTTTTGGTTGTTTATTTTTAATATTTTTATCGCTTCACTGATGTTTTTTTTAAAATGGGTAAGATGTGTTTGATAGTTATTCAATAGATAAGAGAGTGAGTGGCTCTGCGCTTGTTCTAGAAGATTTTTGATGGTTTGTTTTTGGGATGCGGATAGTGATAGTGCCTGTATTTTCAGTGCGAGTGCTTCTGGGGTGTTACTAATGTATTTTTTGACGAGAACCTCGAGTCGAGTTCTATTGTCGACTACTGTATTAAAATTGATTTTATAGTCGTTTAAATGGTTTTTCATACTGTTTAGATTTTCATGGTGACTATGTAGAGATTCTATAGCTTGTAATTTTTTTAAAGTGGTATCGAGTCGTATATGTAGTGCAGTAATTTTTTTAGCGGCACTGTGGCTGGCTGAATCTTTATAAATAAAAGCATTGCGCTGAAGGTCGATGACATCATGCTGTAATAATGTTGTTAGCATGAGTATGTTAGCTTGGGCGTTTGCGTTGACAGTGGCTTGGTTAAAATCTTTGTGAGTGGAATAGCTCGAAAACCCTAACAGCAAAAGCGGTAGGGTAAGCATGATGTAAGCCATTAATAATTGTAATTTAATGGAGGCTTTTAGGATAAATGCCTTAACAAAAATCACAAGCTAATAAACTCATACCATTTTTGTAAACTGTAGTCATAGCTTGGCATCACACTATTCCATACGGCGACATTACTAAAGCGCGTTTCATAGCTACCACCACTACGGGTATTGCCGGGTTGTACCGAGACCTTTCCGTCGGGGCCTTTAAGTGCTGAGGTCGCGGCTTGACCTGCATACCAGTAGTCCCATTCAGCGGGAGAGAGTAATTCGCGAGAACGCTCAGCATTTGAAATATAATAACCTTGGCGTGCAATAAATGCCCCTGGCCAGCCCGACAGCCACCAGTTCATGTAGTCATAGGCAGCATCTTCTTGGTATCCGGTTGTGGCAGAAGATAAGCACATCACACCGTGCCATCCGCGATACCCTTCTTTGGGAGCCGCGTAAGCAACGGGAATATTCTGCCCGTTAAGTGATGAGACAGCAGGAGAAAACATACTCTCAATAACCACGCGGCCACTCTTCATGAATTTAATACTTTCGGGTACCGATGTCCAAAAGCCGTTAAAATGCCCCTGCTGTTTTTTCTCATCTAAAAGAGCAAATAAGACATCTAACTCGTTTTCGCTCATGTTGCCAATATCGTTAAATTGCATGAGTCCTTGGGC
This sequence comes from Marinagarivorans algicola, assembly GCF_001292705.1. Lineage (GTDB taxonomy): Bacteria > Pseudomonadota > Gammaproteobacteria > Pseudomonadales > Cellvibrionaceae > Marinagarivorans > Marinagarivorans algicola. The sequence goes on along the minus strand of NZ_LGAK01000030.1, from coordinate 34,720 downwards.
TTGTGCGGCAAGCGCCATATCAAATAACCCAATGGTTGGTGCGTTGACAACGGCAACTTTACCGCGATATTGATCATCGAGCAGCCAGCCCCAGCTCTCTGTTTTGTAGGCTTTGCCTTTGGAAATAACAGCGGTGTTGTAGCCAAAGGAGTCGACGTTGTGCACATAGGGCAAAAAACTGACCTGAGAAGAGGGCTTGGTACCCAGTGAACCATCATTTTGAATGTGTAAAATTTTATGTGGTGCATCACCTGCTCCCATTTTAGCGTGTGCGGTGACGCGGCCGGTTTTACTTAAAGGGTTGATCTCGGACCAATGCGTGATGCGCTCTTTTTGAATCGCTTTAATTGAGCCTGAGTTCCATAGAACGTTAATACTGTTGGACCATTGCTCGTATAAATCGAAAGACTCTGGATACATCGAGGCTTTTTGTAATACTGCGGCACTGCCTTTGGGTTCAAAGATAATCTCAAAGCCTAAGTCTTTCATTGCTTGTTGACGCAATTTTTCTTGTAGAGTGACATGGGTGCCCAATATGCGCAGCTTGATAGGTTTGCGGGCAAACACGTAAGGCGCCTTGCTAGCAACGGCAATGGCTGCCCCTGCACGTGCAGGCTCTGTAATGAAGCGCCTTCGTGAGAAGTGGGCAGCGCATTGAGCTTGGCGGGAAGCGGGTGACTTGGGTACGGTACCGCATTCGGTCTTCGATAAGTGTGGGTTTGCAGGTGCCATAGAAATTGTGCTGCCTCAGTCTTTATGGTATCAGTGTGATCACATGTCATTAATGATTAAGCTTAGGTTATCTTTTGAGGGTTTACTAAGCGCAAGTACAGGTAGCTGGGCAATTAGTCACTCTTTAAATGCCCAGAAAACAATCCATCAGCACCTTATTAGATGGTGTTTGTCAGCTTGGCCGAATAGTGGCGGCAATTATTAGGTTGTTGGTCGGTATTTAAAGTGGTGGCTTCGAATACTGTGGCCTATGCTAAATAGGTGAATATTGTCGCCAAAGGTGCAATTATGGTTGATGCTCAGTGTATATTAATGATTGAAGACAATGCTGATAACGCAGATTTGGCCACTTGGATGCTAGAAGATGCAGGGTATTGCGTCACCACGGCGCAAACGGCAGAGGAGGGTTTAGCTTTATTGGATAAAAACCCTTATAAGCTGGTACTTATGGATATATCGTTACCGGGGATGGATGGGAAGCAAGCTATTCAGTTAATTCGTGCAAACGAGCAGCAAAAGCACCTGCCTGTTATTGCCCTAACTGCGCATGCTATTTTAAATGAGCGCGATGCGATTTTGGCCAGCGGAGCTGACTGCATTGTAACCAAGCCTATTGACGAAAGTCTATTGTTAAGCAGGCTAGAGGAAATGATAGCGCAAGCTGTTTAGAGAAGAATAACGGGCCAATTGTAGTGGCGATGGCGATTTGTGGCTTTCAATAAAATAAAAAAGGGGCGCTCTGATGAATGAAAGCGCCCCTTTTAGTGCTTATAGTGTTACGCAGACAGTGCTTTTTGTACGGCAGCTAATTTGACACATACTACAAACACCTTCATAGCAGCATCAACTTGCTCGACTGTGGGGACGGTAGGGGCAATACGAATATTGCTATTTTTAGGATCTTTACCGTACGGGAAGGTGGCACCTGCAGGTGTTAATTTAACGCCTGCATCACCAGCAAGTGCAACAACGTGTTGTGCTAAGCCCTCTTGGGTATCAAATGAAATAAAGTAACCGCCATCAGCTGACTCCCATTGCCCTAGGTCATTATCGCCAAAAGCTTCTTCTAGATGTTTAAGTACAGACTCAAAGCGTGGTTTAATGATTTCGGCATGCTTTTGCATGTGCGCGGTTAGGCTGCCCGGTACGGCAAAGAACTTACTGTGGCGCAATTGATTAATTTTATCGGGCCCAATGGTCTGTATGCCTAGCACTTTCTTAAAGCCATTGAGGTTGTTGTTGCTAGCAGCAAAAAAGGCAACACCGGCGCCTGCATGCGTAATTTTAGAGGTTGATGCAAACTGCAGTATGCTATCTTGAGTGCCGGCGGCTTGAGCGGCCTCCCAAATGCTGGCAAGGGGGGTGGGCGCACTCGATAAGTCGTGAATAGCGTAGGCATTATCCCAAAATACACGAAACCCTTTGCCAGCTGTTTTACCGAGTGCCGCGATGCGCGTAACGGTTTCACTGCTATAAATGACGCCCGTTGGATTGGAGTATTTGGGTACACACCACATACCTTTAATGCTGCTATCGGCTTTGATGAGTGCTTCTACGGCGTCCATATCGGGACCGTTGCTGGTCATGGGAACGTTAATCATCTCAATGCCAAGCTGCTCGCAGATAGAAAAGTGACGATCGTAACCCGGGACGGGGCACAAAAATTTGACCGCACCTTCTTTTTGCCAAGCGCTATCTGGGCCATCAAGGCCAAAAAAGTACGCGCTCGTCATGAGTTGATACATGAGTGTTAGGCTGCTGTTGCCGCTTGCCATAATTTGATTAAATGGCGTATTGAGCAATTGTTCGCCGAGCATGCGTGCTTCAGGCGTACCCTCTAACCCGCCATAGTTACGGGTATCTACGCCAGAGTCGGTAATGTAGTTATGCTGCAAAATACCATCGAGCGCGTCAGAAAGTGATAGTTGCTCGGCAGAGGGTTTACCGCGAGTCAGGTCGAGGTTTAAGCCTTGCGCTTTAATGGCGGTGTACTCAGTACTGAGTGCTTGTTCCCATTGTTGGAGTTGTTCACGGGAGGCGTTGGCAAGTTGCAAAATAGAATCCTCTAGCAAAAAGTGCAAATAAACGAAGGTAGAGTCTGCAGCCAAAGTCAGGCATAGTTTATGCTGGCGCTGGCTGGATAAAACGAGCAATACTATACAGTGATTGCTCAATTTTTTGCGCAATATTTATAAATGTTGATCAAATATTGTGATTGTTGGGTGTCGTTGTAGTTATCTCTATAGTTATTTCTGTAGTTATTCTGTAGTTAGGGCGAAATCTTAATACCCACAATAGGCGTCATAGTCTTGGCTTAAACCTTGCGAGTGAAGCGTTTGATTGTGACCATTGAATAAAAATAGTAGAGGAAGATCGGTGGATGTAAAAGTGTTTTTTACGGTTGTGGTGACTGTATTTTTGGCCGAGCTTGGGGATAAAACGCAGTTTGCAACGATGGCTTTTGCTGCAGGTAAAGACGTGAATCCTTGGTTGGTTTTTGTTGGCGCTAGTTTAGGGTTGGTGCTGGCAGCGGGGATTGGTGTGATTGCTGGGCAGTTACTGGCCAGCTGGCTTAACCCTAAATGGATGACTATGGCTGCCGGTATTGCCTTTATTGCCATTGGTGCGCTGACACTGCATAAAGCGATGTCCTTATGAAAGCTGAGTGTTTATGAAGGTGAATAGCAATGAGCTCTTTTGCTCGTCAGGATATATGCCAGAGCTCATAGGGCTTAACTGGTTGGCGTTGCCTGCCATTATTCGAGTGCTTTTAGCGACCGATGGCACAGTCACCAAAAGTTTAGAGTCGTATTTCTGGGAGCCTATTCGTGTGCGCTGCCTTAAGCAGCAGTGCTTAGAGCGCCAGCGTACATTGCAAAGTACAGATGAGTCAGGTCCGGAGATAGAAATAGAGAAAATACAGGATCCTGAGGGTTGCACGAGTGAGAGCATTTGGCGGGCCGGTGATGAGCTGTGGTCTAGAGATGTGTATTTAGAAGGGAGGCATAGTCAAAAGCGCTATGTTGAGGCGTCATCGATTGTGTGCTTTTCTATTTTGCCCAATGCTGTGCGCCAAGGGCTGTTGGCGGGTGAGCTCGGTATTGGTGAAATTATTCGCATGCTGGGGTTGGAGACATACCGGCGCATTGTATCGTTGGGGCAGCAGCCCAAAGCTCCAGCACCACCGACCAGCGTTTGGCGCGTGTATCATCTTTATTACAAAGGTCGTATTTTAATGGAAATAAAGGAAGAATTTAATCTAAAGGCATTTGTTTAAATGAAAACTAATAGCTTTAACGCACTCTTGATGAGCTAAGCTAAAAGGGTTATTGACGCAGTAAGATCTTTTAATACTTATTGCTAACAACTCATTTAGCTAGGCGATTTATATGGTGAAGGCCCAGAGCCCTGTTGCACCTGTAGGTGCTGCAGGCGTTACGCCCATTAATATAGCGCGACGAACCGATTCAGATATTTATCGCCGCTCTTTGTCGATGCTGCCTGCATTTGCTGTTTTGTGGGCTGGTATTGCATGGCTATCTGGCTTTTATGAACTGGCGCCTTATATTACTCGCATGGCGATGATAGGTTTTTGCGTTATCTCTATTGCTCAGCTTGGATTTGCCGCTGTGCAAGCTAGGCTTTACGACATGTCGGCTATGACTTGGCGATTCTTTTTTTACACCTTAATGTTTGCCAATGCCGCGATTTGGAGCGCCCTTTTTACGGCGTGCTTTTTTGAGCAAACCTTCGATGTTATTTTTTTACCGATGACACTCGCAACAGCAGGCTTAGCCGGTGCTGGGTTGAGTCACTGTGCCCCGAGTCGCTGGGTGGCGCAAAGCCATGTATCGGTATTGCTTTTGCCTGCTGTATTTGCTTGTTTTACTAGTAAAGAGCACATTAGTTTGGGGTTAGCGGTTTTAGTCTATTGGTTTTATTGTTTAATGATTTTGCAGCGCTTTCATTTTGAATACAGCAGTGGTTTTACAAAAGACAGTAGCTTTGAGCAAGAGCATACAGAGCTGCAGCGGCAAAACAGGACTGATGGGCTCACAAAGGTTTTTAATCGGCGCTATTTTGACGAGGCGCTGATGCGTGAATGGCAGCAGGGTGCCGAAGAGGGCACGTGGTTGGCGCTACTTTTTATCGATATTGACTTTTTTAAAAAAATTAATGACACCTACGGTCACATGGCCGGCGATGAATGTTTAATGCAAGCAGCTGCTATTATTAATGGTGCAGTGCAGTCGGGTAACGATATTGTCGCGCGCTATGGTGGTGAGGAATTTGCTGTGCTTTTACCGCGCACTACACCTGATATGGCTAAGCGAATAGCTGAGTCCATTCGCAAGCAATTTGAGCTAAAAGATTTTTGTTTTGATGAGCGCTGTATAAAAATAACAGCAAGTATAGGTGTAAGCGCTATGGTGCCGCGCGTTGCAAGCCCTGCCACACAGTTGATCGATCAGGCTGATCAAGGGGTGTATTTGGCAAAAGAGGCAGGGCGTAACAATGTGCAGCTATTTGGTGCTGTCTGATAAGGCGGGCCGAGACTGACATCATCACAGTGATAGATAGCTGGACGATCTCAATGAGACTTAGGCAGAGTACACATAGCCTTGACGAATATTATGTTGTTAGGGGGCGCGCTATCTATGCGGTCTTTTATGGGGTGTGTCTTTTTTGAGTGACTTGTGTGCTTAATACAGGCTGTGAAATTTTTGGTTTACTGCCGCGCTGCACCAAAAATATGAGAACTTATCCTTCATTCGTTTGCGCTTGGGCTTTGGTCTGGTAGAATCGCGCCTCTTAATCTTTCGAGCTACTTCTTTCGTGAATCTCTTAGCGTGAACAGTGCATTATGAATTGGGCCGATTGGGCAATTATTGCTATTTTAGCTGTGTCTTCGGGCATTGGGCTGATTCGCGGTTTTGTGAAGGAAGCTTTTTCTTTGGTCGTTTGGGTTGCGGCTGTTGTTATTGCCAAAACGTTTAGCCCACAGCTCGCTACATTACTGTCTAATGTCATTCAAACGCCATCACTACGTGAATTGGCGGCTTTTGCTACATTGTTTGTCCTCACTTTAATTGTAGGCGCAATGGCAAATTATTTAGTGGGAGCACTCGTTAAAATGACGGGGCTTTCCGGTACAGACCGCTTACTCGGTGTACTTTTTGGCGTAGTGCGTGGTTTTATTATCACTATGCTTATTATTGTATTTTTACCGGCTATTGTGCCGGTTGATCAAGACACTTGGTGGCAGCAGTCACTGTTGGTCGGTTATTTATTACAGTTTGAATCTTGGGCGCGCGAGTTGTTTTCCGCTTTTGCTGATACGGCGACCAATGTATTTGCAAGTGCTCAGCCATTGGGTGCTTTCGTTAAAAAGTATGTATAAACGTTAAAGGCGTGTTAATAGGCCTTTTAAATAATCAATTTTTAGTGGCAGCGCATTTTGGCGCGGTTGACTAAAGCAAGCTTGAGTAACTTTGAGGTAAAATTATGTGTGGCATCGCTGGGATTGTGGGTAAAAGCAATGTGAACGTAGCGCTATACGATGCGCTAACCATGTTGCAGCATCGTGGCCAGGATGCTGCAGGCATTATGACGTGTCATAATGGTAAACTTGCTCAGCAAAAGGCTGTTGGTTTAGTTAAAGATGTTTTTCGTACTCGTCATATGCGCCGTCTAGAAGGTAATATGGGGATCGGTCATGTGCGTTACCCAACGGCAGGCAGCACTGGCCCAGCGTTAGCTCAGCCGTTTTATGTCAATTCGCCCTACGGAATTGCGCTAGCGCATAACGGCAACCTTACGAATACCGAGCAATTGCGCAAAGATCTCTTTTTATCTGATTTGCGTCATATTAACACCGACTCTGACTCTGAAGTGCTACTGAATGTACTCGCACACGAAATTCAAGAGCAAGGCAAATTACGTCCCACCCCAGAAGATATATTTAAAGCCGTTGCTGGTGTTAATAACCGCGCGCGTGGCGGTTACGCTGTTGTTGCATTGCTGTCGAATTACGGCGTGCTAGCGTTTCGTGACCCGCACGGTATCCGGCCTTTGGTATACGGGGTGCGTGATTCTGCCAAAGGTCAGGAATACATGATTGCTTCAGAAAGTGTTGCGCTTGATGTCTTAGGCTTTAAATTAATTGGCGATGTGCAACCTGGTGAAGCTATTTATATCACAACAGATGGCGAGCTTCATAAGCAGCAGTGTGCCGAAAACACCCAGTTGACACCATGCATTTTTGAGCACGTTTATTTTGCTCGACCCGACTCAATTATGGACGGCGTATCCGTTTATAAGGCGCGATTGCGTCAAGGTGAGCGTCTTGCAGCTAAAATATTAAGCCAGCGCCCAGATCATGATATTGACGTGGTGATTCCCATTCCTGACTCTAGTCGGGTTGCTGGGCAAGCTTTAGCGCATACCTTGGGTGTTAAGTTTCGCGAAGGATTAGTGAAAAACCGTTATATTGGCCGTACGTTTATTATGCCGGGTCAAAAGTTGCGTAAAAAGTCTGTGCGTCAAAAGCTTAACCCGATTGATTTAGAGTTCCGTGGCAAAAATGTACTCTTGGTTGATGATTCGATTGTGCGCGGCACCACGTGCCAGCAAATTATCCAGATGGCGCGTGATGCTGGTGCTGCCAAAGTGTATTTTGCCTCTGCTGCGCCTGCCGTGAAATACCCTAATGTTTACGGTATTGATATGCCTTCGGTTAATGAGTTAATTGCTCATGGCCGCACGGATAATGAAGTATGCCAAGAAATTGGTGCCGATTGGTTAATCTATCAAAACCTTGAAGATTTAATTGCGGCCTCTGGTGAGGGTAACCCTGATGTGCCGAAGTTTGATTGTGCCGTCTTTGATGGTAAGTATGTCACCGGTGACGTTGATGAAGCTTATTTGTTACGCTTAGATGAAGCCCGCAACGATAGTGCACAGACCGGTGACAGTAACGATGATGACGCCATGGTCGGTATTCAAAACGCATAATATGGCTGAAATTAGCTTTCAATGTCATGAGTGTTGAATAGGCTTATATCTTGTGGTGACGGTTAAAGCATTTTGGCTGTTGCCCTAGTGAAGCGCTGCAATAATAGGCAGCGCTTTTACGATCTCGGCCTCGGCCTCGAGTAGTGTGTCCATTCGGGCCTCGATGATATCCGTATCAAAATACTGATATGCGAGCTTTAAAAATAAGTCATCGTGGCGGCGCTCTGACTCGGTAATGGCTAAATAGAACTTTTTCAAATCGCCTGCTGGCAAGGCCTCAGCTATTAGCCCAAAGCGCTCACAGCCTCGCGCCTCTACAATACTGCCTATAAGTAAGCGGTCTAAAAAATATACGTCGGTGCCTTTGCGCATAAGCTTTCTGAAAGCGTTAATGTAGGTATCTTTGGTGTCGGCAGCTAAAATTAGGCCGCGTTGGTGCAAAATTTTAACCACATCTCTAAAGTGCACCATTTCTTCAAGAGCTAGGTCGCACATGGCCTCTACGAGGTCAGTTTTATCGGGGTAGTGACTGAGCATTGACGTTGCCATGCCGCTGGCTTTTTTTTCGGCGGCAGCGTGATCGATTAAAAAATCATCAAAATTGGCGAGCACGGTGTCTACCCAGGCTTTGGGGGTGGCGTATCTTAAGGCGTAGGGTTTCATTCAAGGGGTCCCTCGAGGTCGGTGATTTTGCAAAAGCGGGCAGCATTATAACGGGTGATATATAATAGCGCTCTTTTAATGCTGGCTAACGCTGAGGTAGCGCGTACAGCCTGAGTTTTTGACTAGTGAGTTTTTTTGACTATTGCCCTTGGCGGAGACAGGACCCTTATGATTATTAAGCCAAAAGTTCGTGGATTTATTTGTACCAATGCTCATCCTGCTGGTTGTGCGGCTAATGTCGCGTCGCAAATCGACTTTGTTAAAGCGCAAGGCGCTGTGGCCGATGGCCCTAAAAATGTCTTGGTGATTGGCTCTTCTACAGGTTATGGCTTGGCTTCTCGCATTACAGCCGCTTTTGGTTCGTCGGCAAAGACACTGGGTATCTGTTTCGAAAAGCCCGCGACTGAGCGCAAAACCGGCTCGGCGGGTTTTTACAATGCAGCCGCCTTTGATAAAGCAGCTAATGCAGCGGGCTTATATGCCAAAACCATCAATGGCGATGCATTTTCTAACGAAATCAAAGCCAAGGCGCTGGAGTTGATTCAAGCGGATATGGGTAAAATTGATTTAGTGGTGTATAGCTTGGCATCACCGCGCCGTACCGACCCCAATACCGGCGAAACTTACAGTTCGGTGCTTAAGCCTATTGGTAAAAGCTACACCTCTAAAAACCTTAATACCGATACGCTTAAAATTGCCGAAGTCACAATCGAGCCTGCTAGCGAAGAAGAAATTGCCAATACCGTTAAGGTTATGGGCGGCGAAGATTGGGAGATGTGGATGGACGCCTTACAAGAAGCTGGCGTACTCAATGACAACTGCAAAACGGTAGCTTACACCTACTTAGGCGATAAGCTAACTTGGCCAATCTACGGTAAAGCGACTATTGGCAAGGCAAAAGAAGACTTAGATCGCGCGGCAACGGCTCTCAATAGCAAACTGGCAAGTTTAGGCGGTCAAGCTAACGTGGCGGTGCTTAAAGCCTTGGTGACCCAAGCGAGTTCTGCAATCCCTGTTATGCCTTTGTATTTATCTATTTTGTATAAAGTGATGAAAGAAGAAGGCACGCACGAGGGGTGTATTGAGCAAGCTTATCGCTTATTTACCGAAGGCTTGTATACCGCAACGCCTCGTTTAGATGATACCAACCGTTTGCGTATGGATAATTTAGAGCTGGCTCCACAAACCCAAGCCAAAGTTGAAAAGCTTTGGGAGCAAGTGACCGAAGAGAACTTACTCGATATTACTGACTTTAAAGGCCATCATGAGGCGTTTTTAAACTTGTTTGGCTTTGAAAGTCAGGGGGTTGATTACAGCGAAGATGTTAACCCTTTGGTTGAGCAGACGTTTGTTTAGCGTACTTTTTCGCTCACTGTTAAAGATCGAGTATTAAAACCTATGTCGCGGCCTGTTTTTCGTAAAGCTCTATTGGCACCTCAATACTGGTTAACGTGGTTGAGTTTTGGTATTTGGTGGCTGCTTGCGCAGCTGCCTTATCATTTCCAGCTTTGGTTAGGTAGGCGTCTTGGGCATGTTATGGCGCGTTTTGCCAAGCGACGCGTAGCGATTGCTAGGCGTAACCTCGAGCTGTGCTTTCCTGAGCTTGATGATGCGGCGCAACAACAACTGCTGCGTGAGCATTTAGAGTCGGTAGGTATTGGCTTTTTTGAAATAGGTATCGCGTGGTTTTGGTCACGTAAGCGCTTACAAAAGCTGGTGACTTACCAAGGGCTTGAGCACTTGCAAGCGGCCGAAAATGCAGGCGAAGGCGTGCTGTTAATGGCTATGCATTTTACTCATGTGGATTGCGGGGGAATTTTTGCGGCCTTAGAGCACTCCATTGATTGCAGTTATCGCAAGCATGCCAACCCGGTGTATGACTTGATACAGCGTAGTTGTCGTGAACGTTTTAATGATGGTAATTTAGCGATTGAGCGCAGCGATGTACGTACAATGATTCGGCAGCTCAAGAAAGGGCGTGCAATATGGTACGCTCCCGATCAAGATTACGGCGCTAAGCACAGTATTTTTGTTCCATTTTTTGGTGTGGAGGCGGCTACTATTACTGCAACCAGCCAAATTGCCCGCTTGGGTCGCGCGAAGGTTATTCCTTTTACTTGCCTGCGTAAGGCCGGAGGCGGTTATGAATATAGAGCTTACCCTGCGCTAGAGGGTTTTCCTTCAGGTGATGAATTCATTGATACCAAGCAAATTAATCAATTTGTTGAAATGGCGGTTAGGCAAGCACCCGAACAGTATTTGTGGGTGCATCGGCGCTTTAAAACGCGCCCATCAGGCGAAGAAGACGTGTATGCTCAAGTGGGTATTTCCCGTGGTAAGCGTCAGTAGGCTTGAGCAATGCGGAGGCTAGTAAGGTGTTATCGCTCTATCACTTAAAGTGCCACCTAAACGACGCCTAGCATCTGGCGCTACTTGTCACAAGGCAGGGGCGTTAGTAATATGGCGACCCTTTAATTATTACAATTCATATATCGTTGGAGATAATCATGTTTCGAGGCAGCATGGTGGCGTTAGTTACGCCCATGAAAGCTGATACATCTATTGATTGGCAAGCACTACATGATTTGGTTGATTGGCACTTAGAGCAGGGCACACACGGTATTGTGGCTGTCGGTACAACGGGCGAGTCGCCTACTTTAGCGATAGATGAGCACATTGATGTGATTCGACGTGTTGTTGACCAGGTTGCTGGCCGTGTTCCAGTGATTGCGGGCACCGGTGCAAACTCGACTACTGAGGCGGTTGAACTGACTAAGGCCGCCAAAGATGTGGGCGTAGATGCATGCTTGCTGGTGACCCCGTACTACAACAAGCCTTCACAAGATGGCTTATACCAACACTATGCGCATGTCGCGCAAACGGTGGACATTCCTCAGATATTGTACAACGTACCGAGCCGCACGGCTGTTGATCTTAAGCCGCAGACAGTCGGTCGCTTATCACGTTACCCTAATATTATAGGGATCAAGGAGGCCACAGGCGATTTGGCTCGGCTAACGCATCTTAAGCCATTGGTGGTACCGGGGTTTATTTTGTTAAGTGGTGATGATGAAACCGCGTTTGATTTTTTGAAGCATGGCGGTCACGGTGAGATCTCGGTAACCGCTAATGTGGCGCCAGCACAGGTGGCTAGGATGTGCGATTTAATTGCCGATGGTGAACTTGAAGCGGCAAAAAGTATCCATGATGCCTTAATGCCGCTGCATAAGTCTTTATTTTTAGAGGCTAACCCTATTCCTGTTAAATGGGTGCTTGAGCAAATGGGGAAATGCGAAAGTACCTTAAGACTACCGTTGACACGGCTTGACCCGAAGTTTCAGCGCGCCGTAAAAGAAGCTATGCAGCGCTGTCGTCTGATGTAAGTTTTTAAAAAGTTAACTTTTTAGAGGGCTAACGGCATAAGCATTAGTTGGCTTTACGATGGGTTATTAATAGAAGTGCTAGTACACCGTAGTCATGAATACGCAAGCGTCACGAATAGGTCCCAGTAATTAACAGAGAGAATAGGCCCTAGTAATTAACAGATAATAGTCATTAGCAGACAATAGTGACTAAATAAACAACGAGAAGATGATTTGTGAATAAGGTTTTAGCAAGTAAAGCACTACTGGGTGGTGTGTTGGCGGCCATGGTTACTGGCTGCGGGGTACTTCCTGATCGCGCTAACCAATACAAAGAAGCTGGTGTAATCGAAGAAATTACGTTACCTGAAGGGATTGCAGCCACGCCTATGGAGTCTGCTTTTGCTGTACCGCAAATAACGGTTAATGAATTCGATTATATTGATAGCGATGACAAGCAAGTGGTACCGCGACCTGCTGCTATGAGCCAAGACTCTGAATACGCACGCGTTAAAATTCAAAAAGTAGGCGGTCGCCGCTGGGTCTTAGCTGAGGCGCCAACGAGTCAAGTATGGCCTTTGGTGCAGAGCTTTTTGGCACGCAATGGTATTTTAGTCGACAAGGCCCGTCCTAAAACGGGTGAAATAGACACTGCTTGGTTAAGCTTTAAAGTGGATGCTAATACTAAAAGCCGCTATCACATTCGCATAGAAAAAGGCGTGCGTGAAGAGTCGTCAGAGATCCACGTGCTGCACCAGCAAGTTGGTGCCAGTCAAAGCGCCGACTCATGGCCGGCACAATCGAGTGATGCTGAGCGCGAAGCTTGGATGCTCGATGAGTTGGCGGTGAGTATTGCGCAAGGTATTAGCAATCGAGCTGCTTCACTATTAGGGCAGTCAGTAGGCGGTCAAGAGAAAATCATATTGCGCCGCGAAGGCGAAGAACCTGTTTTAGATATTTACTTAGACCGTGAGCGGGCCCAAGCAACACTGGCTCAAGCACTCAACAAAGAAGGCTTACATACCTGGACCGAAGATGCCGAACATGGCTTAATATATTTTGGTTATGACGACTTAAGCGATGAGCCCGGTTTTTGGAAAAAAATAACATTTCGAGGTAACGACGATGTGCCTGAGGTGCCTCCCGTCGATTTGCCAAGCTTAATTGCTGGTATGTCGACTAGTGCTACAGCCTTATTTAGTGATGTTCCTGGTTTTGCCGTCAAAGCCAATGCTAAGCGTACTATGGGATACTTGTTAAGAGTACGAGAACAAAACGATAAAATTGTGGTGCGCATTCGCAATACTCGCGGTGAGCAGTTACCGTTTCATGAGGCCAAACAGTTAATGTTTGTGATTCGTCGGAATCTGATTTAGGTCGCATTGTGTGTGACTGTGTGATTGAAAAGGCCTCCGGGCCTTTTTTTGTGGGTTTTTAGAAGGAATGGTTATGCAATTTGCCTCTTTAGGTAGTGGGAGTGAGGGCAATGCAACGCTGATTCAGTCTGGCGAAACACTGCTGTTACTGGATTGTGGTTTTTCATTAAAGGGTTTAAGTGAGCGCTTAAAACGTTTGGCTTTAACGCCTGCCGATATTACAGCGGTTTTGGTCACCCACGAGCATGCCGATCATATTCGTGGTGTTGGCCCGCTTACCCGTAAATACGGTACAGCCGCTTACATGAGCGCCGGAACTGCTAGCGCTAAAACATTGGGTAAAATCCCACATACTACGGTGATAGCAGCGGGCGAGATACTCAAAATTGGTAGTGTCGATATTGAGGTGCACAGTGTGCCGCATGATGCGCGTGAGCCAACACAATTTATTTTTAATGCATGTGGCCGGCGTTTGGGGGTACTCACAGACCTTGGGAGTATTCCCGATGAGTTGGCACAGCGCTATAGCGATTTAGATGCATTGCTGCTAGAGGCGAACCACGACCCCGAAATGCTTGCACGAGGTTCCTATCCGGCCAGTCTTAAGCAGCGTGTAGGTGGCTACTGGGGGCACTTAAGTAATCAGCAAAGTGCGCAGTTAATTGAACAGATCAATGTCGGTAGGCTTCAGCATTTAGTGCTCGCCCATATTAGTCAAAAAAACAATAGTCAGGCACATGTTATGGCTGCTTTTGCAGGCCTACCCGCAGCTTATCATTTGCTGCAATTGGCCGATCAAAATACAGGCTTTGATTGGCTACCCATTACCTAAAAAAGGATATCCAAAGCAGTCAAAAATTTGCGTGCTAAGCTTAAATAAATATCCAGTGTCAGCGGTTTTATTGAGTTTGCTATTGTGAGGAGCACGGAATGGATAGAGTAAGTCTTTCGACAGAGGATCGCAGGCGATCAGAGCGTACATCGGCCATTATTCGGGTTGAGTTAACGCATCCTGCATTTGGGACTTTAGTCGGTAGTACCCGAGATATTTCTGATGGTGGCGCTCAGGTGCATATTGAAAATGAGCTGATTCCGCCAGTGGGCACCGAGGTCAATGTTATTTTCAAAAAAGTGGTTGGCCCTGTCAATGCTGAGCCTGTTGCTATGAAGCTCATGCATGCCCACAAGAATGTGGTGGGATTAATGTTTTTAGCGCGTTAACTGAACGAACACGGCTGTAGCGTGAAATATTCAGCAAAGATTCACGAAATCGTTGTAAAGTGGCTGCCTAAATTGTTTAGGTGGCCATTTTTTGTTTCTTTTAGCAGGTTTAGCGCCTCACAGAGTAATGCAAATCATGAGTGCACAGATTAATTAATGATATTGAGGAAATGTTTATGCGTCGTTTAGGTATTGCAGTTTTGGCTCTTTCTTTGTCTGCTTGTTCAACTCTAGATCCTTACACCGGCGAGAAAAAAGTGGGTAACTCAACAAAAGGTGCGGGTATTGGTGCGCTAGCGGGTGCTGTGATTGGAGCAGCAACAGCAAGTAAAAATGACCGAGAAAAAGCGATTTTGACGGGCGCAGCATTAGGCGCAGCGACCGGTGGCGGCATTGGTTTTTACATGGATAAACAAGAAAAAGCGTTGCGTGATCGATTGGCAGGTTCGGGTGTGCAAGTGCAGCGCGAGGGAGATAATTTGCGCTTAATTATGCCTGGTAATATCACCTTTCAAACGGGTAGTGCTCAGATTCTGGGTAATTTCTATGATGTATTGGATTCTGTGGCTGTAGTGCTTAAAGAGTTTAAAGATACCTCTATTTTAGTGGCTGGTCATACTGACTCTGTGGGTAATGATAGCTCTAACCAAACATTGAGTGAGCGTCGTGCTTACTCTGTTAAAAACTACCTAGCATCAGCAGGTATTCCATCAGGCCGTGCACAAGCGATAGGTTTTGGTGAGCGTTACCCTGTTGCCAGTAACAGCACTGCACAAGGTCGTGAGCAAAACCGTCGTGTTGAGCTAGAGTTAGAACCTCTTAAATAAGTATACGTATAGGTCGTAAGCCTCAGTGATGTGCAGTGTGCGATAGTACATGGTTGAGGCTTTTTTTTCGCTAATGTATACGCACGCAGTGTAAAATGACCGCCTCAATCTTGTTGGCCATTAAAGAGTTATTGATCATGTTTAAAGTAGGAGCGCTTGCTGCCGTTTGTTTAGTGAGCTTTTTGACCGGCTGTGCAACAGCAACAGCGCCCCCGGCAACCCCAGAAGATCCCTGGGAGGGTATGAACCGTGCTGTATTTAGGTTTAACGATCGCCTTGATCATTGGGTGGCTAAGCCTGTAGCCAAAGGCTACCTTGCTATTGCTCCGAGTTTTGTCGAGACCGGTGTCGATAACTTTTTTAGTAATGTGTCCGAAGTGCCGAATGTTTTCAATGGTCTTCTTCAGGCTAAATGGAAGCAAGCAGGCTATGATAGCGGCCGCTTTTTGTTAAATACCTTTGCTGGTCTGGGTGGATTAGTTGATGTGGCTACAGAGGCTGGGCTACCCAAAAGTCAGAGAGAAGACTTTGGTCAAACACTGCGCTTGTGGGGTGTTCCGCAGGGCCCCTATCTGGTTTTACCTATACTGGGGCCCTCGACTATGACGGCTTTGGCTGGTCGACCGGTGGACTGGTTCGTTAGCCCGATCTCTCATCTATCAAATAAGCCTTTGCGCTATGGTTTAACGGCGTTAGATTATACGAATATTCGCGCAGGGCTCTTAGAGGCCGAAGGTTTGGTCAGTGGCGACAAATATTTGTTTTATCGCGAAGCTTATTTACAAAACCGTGCGTTTTTGGTGAATGACGGCGCTGTTGAGGATACCTTTGGCGGTGATTTAGAAGATTTTGATGACTTCTAAGTGTACGCGCAATCTTGTTTTCTTAATGTGCTTTTTTGAGTGCACATCTTATTAGCGCGGTGATATATGTGCTTATCGCCGCGCTTCTCATCGGTTATTTTCAGCGTTAGGGTTAATGTTGGATTGATCGTCGATAGCACATGGCGATAAGATATTTACCGGATTCGTGAGCGGCCTGCCCGCGAATAACATGCCCTTTAATATCCAGTGTGGGCCCGCTAACGCCGGGCGAGCGAATCGTAACGCCAATAAACTGATTAACCGGTAAATTCTCTTCTAGTTCTAGTAGAGCACCGCTGCCGCTCAGGTTGAGGCATAGGCCCTTTTTTTGCACGCCGTTATCATCTGTAATAATGGCATTGGCGTTGATCTCCATGCGAATAAAATCACGTTTTTCTTCATAATTTCTGTTGCTTAGGCTCAGTGTGCTATTTTCTTGTGGTGTTGTCATAGCTCTTCCTCTTTAGTGTCCGCGGTTGTGGGCTTGGGCGCTACTGTATTTCGATTAAATATTGTGTCGCTGTAGCTTTGACGCTACGGGATATGACTTGATTACTCGCAAAGATCAATCCACCAAAGTGATCGATGTGTATTGTGAATGCGCAATGATTCTTTTGGCGCCATTTTTTTGGTTTTAGAGCGCTTGCATGGCCCTGTAAGAGAGGGTAGTGTTACCACTGCGCGGCTAGGGTCGATATTTGCGGCATGATGGTTACGGACAATGACCAGAATTTATTTTTGATGGAGCATTTTGCATTCTTTTAATGCGTTTTCTGATGCGTTTTTAATGCACTTTGATGAGGCAATGGTAATTCGATGAATCAAGCCTTCAAGGCAAAAGCGATGGGTAAAACTGTTGTTTTAATTGATGACGACCTTTATACAAGAGACCGGCTTCAGGTTTATTTGCACGAATGTGGTTTAAATGTCGTCACATTTGATAGCACTGTTTGTGCTCGCGATTACTTGGAGTATGAATCGCCAGATATTGTGATTACAGATTTACGCTCGCCCGAGTTATCGGGGCTTGAGCTTTTGCGTGCGGTAAATCAGCTCGACAACCCCGTGCCTGTTATTTTAATGTCGGGTATTGGTAATGTTTCTGATGTTGCTCAGGCGCTGCGCTTAGGGGCTGCTGATTATCTCATCAAGCCCATATTAGACTTTGATGTGGTAGTGCATGCTGTTGATCAGGCGTTGAATATGCGCTTACTCAAGCAGGAAAACGAGGCTTATAAAGCGCGTTTAGAGGCGATGAATCAAGAATTGCTACATACTGTGCAACTGCTAGAGCGTGATCAGCAAGCAGCCAAGCAAGTGCAGCGTAATTTATTACCCATCACGCCGGCTAGCTATGGTGGTATGACTTTAAGTCATCGTATTTTACCTTCACTGTATTTAAGTGGAGATTTTATTGATTATGGTTATATACACCAGCGCTACATCGCTTATTACTTAACGGATGTCTCGGGGCATGGCGCTTCTTCGGCGTTTGTGACTGTTTGGCTAAAGCAGTTGGTGCGCCGGTTGTTTCGAGAGCGGCAGCTGTTCCAGGACGTGCATGCATTTAAAGACGTACCTGCACAATTACTGGAGGTAGTTAATCGCGAATTAATGCAATCGAGGTTTTTTTCACATTTAACCAGTGTAGTGGGCGTGATTGATGCTAATACACGAGAAATGTCTTATGTGATTGCTGGGCACTTACCGCTGCCTTTATTGATTACCCCCGAGGGAGAGGTGGAATTCTTAGAAGGAAAGGGTAAGCCTGTGGGCTTATTTGAAAATGCCACTTGGTGGGTGAATACAGTTAAGTTACCCAAGGGGTTTCAGTTGGTGATTTTTTCAGATGGTATTTTAGAGACACTCCCTGATAGTGACTTGCTTGATAAGGAGCAGCGATTGTTAGCGGCTGTTAAAACCTGTGTGAGTCAAGAGCCGTCTTCTTCTGGTGTTGAAGATACAGGGGGGCGCCTAGCAACTACACTCTCATTAGATGCTATCGCTTCTGGTTTGGGCTTGGAGTTGGATCAAGAAGCGCCTGATGACATTGCGATGGTATTAATTCAGGACTCTTCATTACCGGTTGGTATGTAGATTCTATAAGCGGTATAAGTTGAATGGCAGGTCAAATTTTAGTAGCAAGCAGTGATGGCTCCTATGTTATTCGTTTAATCGGCGATGTCAGAATGGTGCTGTGCTTATCATTTGATAAGTTTATTAATGCAATGTTCGAAGATTCAGCGTTCCATACGGTAGTTTTTGATTTAAGGCAGGCGGTCGCAGTTGATAGCACCACGCTGGGCTTGATGGCAAAAATAGCACTGCGCTGTATGAAAGCGCACATGAGTAAGCCTGTGCTTTTATCTGAATCGACAGGGATGCTCAGACTACTTGATGTTATGGGTTTTGAGGATATTTTTATCATTAGTCTTGGCTGCGATGGCGCTGACGTCAATGCTGAAGCATTAGAGTGCGAAGAAGGCACAGAAGATTGCTTTAAGCGCCAAGTTTTGGATGCACATAAGGTTTTAATGTCGCTCAATGAACACAATAATCAAGCCTTTAAGGCGCTTGTCGAGAGCCTGGAAGGTAACTAGCTATAGAAGGTCACTGGCCAAAAATAATGATGAGTGACAGCCTTAAATAGTATTTATAGTGAGTGTTAATAATAAGCGCTAATTACAGTACATGCTAACAGCGCGAGTAGCAGTTTAGTATTCATCGTAAAGATTTACGTAATGACTGCATAGCTATTGGTGTGAAAAAAGTAGCTGTTGTAGTCCTCTATTGGATGCCCCCAGTTGTGGGGTTTTTTAATACATGGGCTGTTAATAGTGATGCAGTGAATAATATAATCAATTAATGGCTAACAGCTAAGCGATCTAAGTTTATGTAAATAAGAGTCTATTCAGCAATGTTGCTTTAACGTTTAACACATTTTTTACGGCGCAGATTGCTTATTCTGTATTGAATAGCCTTTATATTAATTAAAGAGAGTGCGGGTTGGCTACCTAGTACAGTGGCGTGCGAGTAAAATAAATAATGCTAAGTCTACTACTCAAAACAGAAAAAAAACTGCTTGCTTTGGTGGTGGTAACCGTATTGGCTGTTGTATTGCGGCCTTGGATATTGGTTTCTAGCCATGTTATTGATCCTCGTGAAGGTCATACGCGGCGTATTTATGACGATGTGCTAAATGGCGGTCTTAGCGAGGTACATTGGCTTGATAAAGATCAGGATCAGTGGCAATGCATTATTAAAGAGGGCTTTAATTACCCCTATTGCGGCCATGAGCTTTATCTTAATAACAGCTTTGTTGATGGCGTTAATTTGAGTAATTATAAATCGATGCGATTATGGTTGCGCTATGATGGCCCTGCTAAAACGATTCGCGTGTTTTTGCGTAATTATGACCCTGCCTACAGTCGCGATGATGTGTTGAAATCAACAAAATATAATGCACTAGAATTTGAAAAAGAATTATTGGATGAAAGTGGTTATTTAGAATTGAGCTTTTCAGATTTTTCGGTGGCAGATTGGTGGCTGCAAGAGCATGAAATTCCGCTGCGCCATTCTTATTCTGATTTTAAAAATATTGTGATCATTGAAATTCAAACCGGTTCGGGTCAAGACTTTGGTGTGCATGATTTCATGTTAGATCGTATTGAATTTAAGCGACAGTTAATATCGACAGAAAGCTGGTATTTAGGCATCATTACAGCGTGGATAATTTTTATTTTAGGTTTTTTAGGCTTTCGCGTCATGAGCCTAAAAAAAGAACTCAATGATCGCCATTTTAAAGAAAGTGAACTAACGCAGTTAAATACTTTGCTAGATAAGCAAGCCAAAAATATGGAGGTTAAAGCAAAGCGTGACCCACTCACGGGTGCATTTAATCGCGAGGGTGTAGAAGAGTCTTTGGTAGACGCTTTAAATGAATGGCATGTTAGTGCCAAGCGTCTATCCATTATTTTATTGGATTTAGATCATTTTAAGCGTGTGAATGATGCTCAAGGGCATGCCGCAGGTGATAATGTGCTTGTCGAATTGTCATCGTTGGTGACACGAAATGTACGTGCATCTGATTGGTTTGCGCGCTGGGGTGGTGAGGAGTTTTTGTTGGTGTGCTGTAATAGTGAGCTCAGTGAAACGATTGCGCTAGCCGAAAAACTTCGTCGATTAATAGAGCGACATAACTTCAGCGTGAGTATACCGATTACAGCCAGTTTTGGTGTGGCCGCGATACAGGTCAATGAAAGCCTCGAAAACCTGTTTAAGCGCGCAGATGAAGCACTGTACAAGGCAAAGCGAACAAGCCGCAATCGTGTAATGGCTTCTGCAGATGAGTGATTTATCGTGTCTGAGCGAGTATTACTGAGCAAACGCCTTTCTCGCAACTATTCAGTCAAGCTGACAAACCTGACTTGGTGGCGTGTTTATGGATTTTTGTCTGGGTATTTAAGTAAGCTCGAGGCCTCGTAGAGACAGCAAGGGTAATGCGATGCACCTGTATAGGGGAATATAAATTAGACTTTGCTGGAGTATACAGTCAAGGGGTAAAAATCATAGGTGGTTTGGGTGGCCCAAGTAATGATTCATAGGTGCTGATTTTCGCGACCCCTAAATAATTATTTTTTATCTATCTGTGATTTCAAACCTTCTGCCGGTGCTCGGTTTTTGATACCTTAGGCGGTTGCGCTACTTCATTATTTGTGCGTTTATTTTTTAATACATGAAGCGTTAGTTTTACCTGTATAACCGGTAGTTAGTTTTGAGTATAGATGTAATGCAGGCACTTATGGATAAAGTGAGCGATGATCGCAAGCATTGTAATAATACAGGCTGTTAGGTGTGGATAAATTGAAATCTGTCGAGCAAGATTAAATGATAAAAAATGCATGTACATACGCAGTATGCACAATTTTAAGATGTGGTGACCTGTGAGTATAGGTGCGCAGCTTATTAACCGAGTGATAGGTATTCGCTTGCTAGTGACATTGCTTTTATTGGCCATGGCGGCAGGCTTTACGCCTAAAGTGGTTGAGCGTGCCGGTGACGCAATCGATACGTTTTTATTGCAAACGGCGATTGACTTTATAGACTATCCTCGCCCGAACACCAGTATCACAGTGGTGCATGTCCCCGATGTTGAGTACGAAGCTTGGTTAGCTGATATTGCCGGTACCGATAGTTTTTATCGTCTACTACAAAAAGCGAAAGTAGCAGCAGAGTTGGAAACCACGGCTGCTGACCCCACTGTGCGACAGGCGGTTAATAAGCCTGTATTCGCACTCATTGCCGAGCAGCCTTTGATGCTTATTCAGGGGCGCGCCGAAAAACTCGTGGCGGCGTGGGCACAACAAGCACGGATTAAACCCGCCGCCTTGATGAGCGACCTTAAAGGGGCTGTCAAGGCGCGCAATAGTTTCGTGGTTGCCGCTAAAGAAAATCTCGTTGTTGGCGGTGGCGTGGTGTCTGGTGCTGAACATACAAAAATTCCTGTACAGCCAGTCGATTTGACTGCGCAGTTAGACTTTGCTGAATCATGGCTATCGCATTTATGGCCCATTATCGATGAGTCATACCGAGAAATTATCTCCTCCTCCCCTATTCAGCAGTTTTTGCTACCCGCGCCGAGTTTGGTTGCTCCCTTATTGGTGCAAGGCGAAGATGCGGTGGTCTATGAAAGCTTTTTGTTGCGTTTGTTGCGCTTAGGTACAGATGGGGCAAGGGGTGTCATGACTTGGCAACAAGGTACACCCGTTGTACTTGGCGGCAAAACATTAGCCATTAGTTTTGATGGCAGTGTTGTCCCGTTGTATGGCAATGCGGTGGGGGTAACAGCGCCGGTTGCACAGCTAACACTAGCAGCGGCTTTACGGGCCGACAATTTAAAAGGCTGGGTGTTAATTGGTCGCGATCAAAGCGCTGAGTTGCAAAATACGGCACAAATATTATCGGCGATTAATGATGGTGCCTATTTAACGCAGCCGGTATTAATCCCCTTATTGAAGTGGCTAATTTATATTGTGTTGTTAATGGCTTGCTTTATTGTACTGCCAAGATTATCGGTATTTAGTTTCGTTGGGTTTTTTACGGTGTTTGCTGCCGGTTGTACGATTGCACAGCTATCAACGCCTTACTTTGCTTTTTATTGGTTACCTATGGGTGATGTGTTAGCGGTGATGGGCATTGTTTTTTTATTAATGCTTGTTTGGCGCGTTAGAAGGCAATTGGATGTGGGTCTTCAAAAAAAGGTGCAAAAGCTGGCTTTAATGTCTGCACGTCTAAGCTACCATGATGGGCATTATGTAAGAGCATTAAAGCTGATTAAGCAGGTGCCGCTCGATAAACACAGTTTAAAATATTATTATAAAATTGCCGACGCCTTATTAGGTGATGGTGCTGTAAAAGAGGCTTTACCTGTATGGCGATTATTAAATAAACGTGCGGCCACTTTTAAGCAGGTTAAGCAAAAATTGGTTGAGTGTGAATCAGCCTTGCAGGTGCCAGTGGCGACAGTTACCGCTGATCAAACGCAAGTGATTGCAGGCGCAGGGGTCAGCACAGGTGGAGCACTTGAAAAGCTCGGTCGTTACCATGTGCGCAGCGTTCTCGGGCACGGTGGCAGTGGTATCGTATATGAGGGTTTTGATCCTGTGATTACTCGGGATGTTGCTCTCAAGACACTTAATCTTAATGTGTTTAGTTCACAAAACCAAAGCAAAGTAAATAATCGTTTTTTAGCTGAGGTTAAAACAGTGGGCAAGTTAAATCATCCAAATATTGTCTCTGTTTTTGACGTAGGAAAGCAAGAAAATTGGGCTTATATTGCTATGGATTTAGCGCGAGGTCAGCCCTTGACCGATTATGTAACAAAAGGTCACTTATTACCTGTTGCAGAGGTTTATTGGATAGGCTTAAAGGTCGCTGAGGCTTTGGCGTTTGCGCATCAACACAAAATTGTTCATTGTGATATTAAGCCGGGCAATATTATTTATAATCGCGAAACTTTTGATGTCAAGGTGACTGATTTTGGTATCGCGAAATGGTTAGATGCGGCTCATACCGAAACCGGCGAAATTATGGGCAGCCCATTGTATATGGCGCCAGAGCAACTAAAGGGGCACAGTGTTGTTGCGCAAACCGATATTTTTAGTTTAGGAGCCACATTGCATCAATTATTGTGCGGCTCGCCACCTTTTGATGGTCGGAGTATTGCTGAAATTCAGCAGGCAGTGTTATATGCAAGGCCGGAGTCTGTACGCACACTCAACAAGGCTTTACCGGCAAGCGCTGCGCGAATTGTTAATCGTGCACTTAAAAAGAAGACGACAGAGCGCTTTAGTAGTGCAAGCGATATGGCTTTTACACTGAATAAAGCGATAATACGCGATTTTAAAGATGAAGCGAAAAATTGGCGGCTACTCTAATTGAGTCGTTGATTGTGAATCGAAAATTGCACATCAATATATTTATAGGTACTCAATATGTCTGCAATAATTGCTCAAATGGTCGATGGTGTTGTTGTACACCGCTTTGAATTAAGCCTTGGG
Source organism: Marinagarivorans algicola (assembly GCF_001292705.1). GTDB lineage: Bacteria > Pseudomonadota > Gammaproteobacteria > Pseudomonadales > Cellvibrionaceae > Marinagarivorans > Marinagarivorans algicola. Next base: position 11,103 of record NZ_LGAK01000030.1, on the reverse strand, counting down.
GTGACCACGGTTGGCCGTCAGCCTGATAATGATATTGTTATTCAAGACCCTGCAGTCAGTGGCGCCCATGCGCATTTTTTAATTGAGAAAAATCAAGATTTTGAAGAGTATTTGGATGTGTTTGTAGAGGACTTCGGCAGTACCAATGGTACCTTTGTCAATAACTTGCCGGCGCAAAAAAAACATAAATTAGTTAATAATGATGTTGTGCGTTTTGGCTTTAATGAATTTCAGTTTATCGATGGTGCCAACATCGATATGACTCGCACCGTACATATGGCAGCGCCTGGAGATGATACGCTTTAATAGCGTTTTGAGCGTACTGTTTAATAGTTATTTACCCGTCTGACTTACAGTACCACCAAGTCCATCGGGGCTGGAATATTAGCCTCAAGGCGAATATTGTCGAGCTGTATATGTACACCTTGTTGCTCGCCGGCGACGGGTTGTATTGCAAAGCCTGTGTGTACTTGTGTAATCTCAAGCCCGCGCGTGATAAGGCGCTGTATGTCAATGCTCACCGATTGCCACTGGCCTTGCTGTGCGGGGTTAATGTCTAGTGGCTCACTGGTGCAATTGCGGCCACAGTCTAAGCTAATCTCTAAGCCATTAATGTTGTGGGCAAAGTCGATAATACGAATATCAAAATGCAATTGACCTGATTTAAATGCCGTTAGGTCAAGCCAGCTATGAGGTGTATTGGGATTGGAGTGCGGACCTGCAGTGATGCCAAAGCGTTGATTTTTGCTACCATTAAATTGGATGTCTAATACGCGGTTATGATGGCGCCCTACATGGATAATTTGCCATTGGGTATCTTTTTGTGCCGTAAACGCTCGTTGCCACGTTGGGTCGATGCAGTCCTTAAAAATATTGCCAACACCATCAAAGCACGTGGCGGCTGTATTATTTGCCGCGGTGCTGTGCATGGCATAACTCATCGCAATACAAAAAATGATCAAAGTATGGTATAGGCGTTGGCAGGTTGCTGGTGTGACAAGTAGCGGCAGGTGCATGAGAGTCTGAGTATTAGTAAAACCCCCACTCTAGCGCATGAATATGACTATTTGATGTCAGGCGGTGAGACTTGCGCGATCAGTGTTTGTAAAACCGGCCAAATATTGTTGAGAATCAATGGTTGAGCTTGGGCATTAGGGTGCAATCCATCAGTTTGCATTAAGTCTGGCACACCCGCGACACCCTCTAAAAAAAAAGGAACTCGGGCGATATTGTACTGTTGCGCCAGCGTGCGATATTGCGCAAAAAAGGGTTCTGTGTAGCGCCGCCCCAAGTTAGGGGGTAATTGTATACCCAGCAATAACACCTTGGCACCAGCGCTTTGGGTGCGGCTAATGAGCACACTAAGATTTTGCTCGATGAGCGCTAAGGGCTTGCCCTGTAGGCCATCGTTAGCGCCAAGAGCTAAAATGACAATATCGGGCGCGTTTTGCAATAACCCAGCTTGCATTTGCAGACCCGCATCTGTGGTGGCGCCGCTGACCGAGCTATTAATGACTTTGGCTGTGATGCCCGCTTGCTTTAATTGATGCTGGAGCAAAGTTACCCAGCCCTGTTCTGTTTTAATACCATAGCCAGCACTGAGACTATCACCAAGCACTCCTATTGTAATCGGGCTGACTGGAGCCACGGCACTACCTTCGTGTGATAGGTGTTGATCGCTGGAATTATTACCTGCGTATAAGGTCATAGGTGCCACGCTAAAAATAAGGCCGATGATGAGGCTTTGCAAAAAATTCATAAATACGATTCCAGATCGTTTGCCAGAGAAAGCTATGTCAGAAGCTACGCCAGAAACTATGTTAAAAGTTGTTAATCTCGCCCACTTTTTACCTAACGCAAAGCCCGATGATAGCCCTTTGCTCAATCACTTACATTGCGATATTAAAGCCGGTGAATCGGTAGCCATTGTGGGCGCTTCGGGCTCAGGAAAAACGACACTGTTAAGTTTTTTGGCCGGTTTAGATACGCCAAGTACCGGTAAAGTTCTCATTGCTGGGCAAGAAATTACCGCAATGAACGAAGAGGCCCGTGCCAAAGTGCGTGCAGAGCAGGTGGCTTTTGTATTTCAAAACTTTCAACTTATCGAAGGCTTAAGCGCGTTGCAAAATGTGTGCTTACCATTAGAGGTTAAAGGCCAAGCTAAACCTGAAGCTCAGGCGACAAAGTGGCTAGAGCGTGTAGGCTTAGGGCACCGATTAGGTCACAACCCTACGCAACTTTCGGGCGGGGAGCAACAGCGCGTTGCCTTGGCTCGGGCCTTTGCTTGCGGCGCACCGTTATTGTTTGCCGATGAGCCAACCGGTAGTCTAGATACTAAAACGGGCAATGCTATTGCTGATTTATTATTTGAGCTGTGCAGTCACAATAATCAAGCCGATCACAAGGCTAAAGCGGCGCAAACCTTGGTACTCGTTACGCATGACTTAACCCTCGCACAACGCTGCGATCGTATTTTAACATTACTCGATGGTCAGCTTGTAGAGGCGGCTTCGGTAGGCGTCAAAAGCCAAGGTGAAAAAACGACCGGGGGAGTGGCGCATTGAGCACTCATAATACCAGCGCAAGTCCATGCCACCCAGATATCAGCGGCCCAACTCTGGCTATGCAAGGCTTAAGGACGTTAAGCTTTCGCCTATTATGGCGGGGGGCCGGCGGCCGTAGTGCGGTAATGTTGATGTTATCACTGGTTGTTGCTGTGGCCGTTGTTGCAACATTAACGCTCACCACCGACCGCTTACAGGCTCTCATCTATTCTAAAGCTAGCCACTTTTTAGCCGCCGATGCACGCGTCACAGGCACCTTGCCTATCCCTGTGCAATGGCTGAGTACTTTAAAAGCTCAAGGGATTACGACTGCCACTAGCACAGGTTTTAGGGCAATGCTATTTAGCGGCCAAGGCCCAGCGCAAAAAATGCAGTTAGGTGCTGTGAAAGCAGTCTCGGCAAACTACCCGCTCAAAGGTGAATTATTAGTGGCCAATGCTCCTTTTGGTCAAGGCTTACCTCAGGCGCAAGGCCCTGCTGTGGGCGAGGTATGGCTAACGTCGCGTTTATTTGCCGCTTTAAATATTGCGCTCGGTGATGTTGTTAGTATTGGCGATGCAGACTTTACGGTGAGCAAAGCACTGATTCAAGAGCCTGATAGCCCACAAAGTGTTTTTGGGTTTGCGCCTCGAGCTTTAATTCATCAAGACGATGTGGCGAAAACCAATGCTATTAATATTGGCAGTCGTGTTAATTACAGCTTAATGCTAGCTGGCCAGCTTGCCGCCCTAAAACAAGCCGAGCAAGCACTGCAAAGTGAGCTTGGTGATCATTTTAAGTGGCAAGCGGCAGGTGAAGGTGAGGGGCCTGATGCTGGTGCCTTTAAGCGTATTACCAATTATGTGCTATTGGTAGGTGCTTTGGCATTAGTATTGGGCGCGGTTGCGATTGCGCTAGCCGCCGATGAATTTGCCAAAAATCAATATAAAACCATTGCCTTGCTCAAAACATTAGGTATAGGCCCGCGTGTATTAATACGTATATTTAGTTGGCAGTTGTTGGGGTTGTTAACCGTCGGGTGCTTGGCCGGTTTATTGTTTGGCTGGTTATTACACCTAGGCTTATTGCAGTTATTGGTCGAGCTGCTACCCGCGGCGTTACCTGCGCCTGAGTTGATTGCTTTTGTGATTCCACTGGTTGGCGGTGCTGTGGTGTTACTAGCGTTTGCAGGGCCTAGGTTTTGGGCGTTACGCAAAGCGCTACCTGTTGTTGTAATTAAATCGCAGGGCGTAACCACTCAGCCACCGCATTGGTGGGTCGGTGGTTTATTCATTACGGCTTTGGTCGCTTTATTAACTCAGCAAATTGCCCTGACAGTATTAGCGGGTGCTGGTTTATTGGGAGCCTTTTTTGCAGTGCGACTATTCGTACTGGCACTGTTTAAGCCGTTAACTCAATTACACAGTACGCTAAGTGGTGCCGCGCGTTTAGGTTTGGGGCAATGGCTGAATTACCGTCACCAAAATGCTACACAAGCGAGCGTGTTTGGTTTGATTTTTATGGTGCTATTTAGTGTGTATAGCGCGCGTACGCATTTATTAGAGGCTTGGCGTCAGCAAGTACCCGCTGGTGCACCTAATCATTTTATTTTTAATATTTATGACCATCAAAAAAATGAAGTCGCCCAGTTTATTGAGCAAAAGGCCAATAACCTTTCTGAATTTTACCCTATGAGTCGTGGCCGTATTACGGGGGTTAACGATATCACTTGGGAGCAGCAGCTCGAACAAAGCCCGAATACTCAGCGTATGAACTACGAGCGCGAATTAAATTTAACATGGTCGCAGGTGCTACAAGACGATAATGAAATTACAGCTGGTCAGTGGTGGCAGGGTGAGCAAAATGCACAGTCACCGCTTTTAATATCGATTGAGCAAGATTATGCAGAAGGCGCTAATTTACATGTGGGTGACCATGTGACATTAAGCTTGGCAGGTCAAAGTGTTGAAGCTGTGATTGCCAATACGCGCAGTTTAAATTGGCAAAGTATGCGACCTAACTTTTTTATTATATTTAATAAAAAGCCTGCTCCTTTTGTTGCGAGTAATTGGATTACAAGCTTTTATTTGCCATCGGCACAAAAAACAATGATTAATGATTTAATGCAGCGCTACCCATCCATTACTCTTGTCGAGGTGGATCAAGCGCTGGCTACGGTAAAATCACTTATCGACCAATTAGGTTTGGCTGTTGAATATTTATTAGTTCTGATGATATTGGCCGCTGCTATGGTACTGGCTGCGAGCTTATTGGTCACGCTGCCTTTACGTATGCGCACAGCCTCATTACAACGAGCTTTTGGTGCCCCAAATACATTAATTCGCCGAGCTTTGTGGTGTGAGTTTTTAATATTAGGCGCTATTGCCGGCGTTGTTGCGTGTGTAGGCGCTGAGTTATTGGTACGGTTTTGGTTGGCGGGTGCATTGCAGTTAACCGAGCTAGGTATGCTGAGTGTATGGTATTGGGGTGTTCCCTTGGCGATGGCCATTTTAGGGGGCGCGGGTATGCTGGCTACACGGCGTGTGTTAACGGTGGCACCGGTACAGTTATTAAAAGCAACGAGTTAATTTTTGGCTATTAAGGTTAACATGATGTTGTAGCATCGCCACCAGCTTGGTGACTCAAAAGTCCGCCATGTTAAAGCGTTTAAGCCAGTGAATGCGTATAGGGGCAACATTACGGGATAATGTTTGTGATATGAATTTTAATTAATCAATAGCACCTTTACACTTTGAGGTTGCATTTAAGAGAGAAGAATACGATGCTAAAAAAATTAAAAACGCAACTTATCATCATGGCAGCCACAGCAAGTATGGTGAGCTTGACTGCTCATGCCTCGGCAACACAAAAGGAAGAGCAAAAGAAAGAGACACCTAGTATTAGCTTTAAAAGCACCGCTTTGGCACAAGGCGTTTATATGCTTGAAGGAGTCGGCGGTTTTGCCGGTGGTAATATGATGGTAACTGTTGGCGACCAAGGCGTTGTTATGGTTGATAATAGCATGTCACCATTTTTAGATACCCTCAAAGAAACGCTTGGACAGTTGACGAATAAACCCGTCGATTTTTTAATTAATACCCACGTGCATGGCGATCATACGGGCAATAACGCAGCAATGGGGGCAGCTCATACCCATATTATTGGCCACCAAAATTTACGTACACAAATGCTAGAAAAAGGCGTACCAGGGGCCGATGGGCCGGTTAAAGCGTCGTCGGCTATTTTACCCATGTTAACTTACACCGATCAAATGGGGCTACATTTGAACCAGCGTGACATGCAGCTTGTACATGTACCCAATGCCCACACTGATGGCGATAGTGTGATTTATTTGCCAGTACAAAACATTATTCACGCAGGCGATGTATTTTTTAATGGCTTGTATCCCTATATTGATTTAGCCAGTGGCGGCAGTGCAAAAGGGTATTTAGCTGGTCAAAAAGCCATTTATGCAATGGCTAATGACAGCACTAAAATAGTCCCAGGCCATGGCCCCTTAGCCACCCGAGCAGACCTTAAAAAAGCAATTGTGATGCTAGAGGCGGGTATTCAACAAGTACAAGCGATGATTGATAAAGGCTTAACAGAGGATGCGGTTGTGGCTAAAAACCCTTTAGCTAAGTATCACGATACTTGGAATTGGAGCTTTATTACTACCGAAAAAATGACCCGTACACTGTATAAAAGTCTAAAAGGTGATGTTGGTATTGCTGCTGCTGAGCATAGTCACTAATAGCAATTATGACCTAAAGGTTATGAGCGCTTTTCTCACTACTGAGCGCTGCTGGATAGAGTAGCTCGCCTCTTAATTGTTTAAGGGCGGGCTACTAGTGCTGCTAAGGGCCTGTGCGCTTAAAAACCGCTGCGTTCAAGTTACGATTTATGCTTTGAGCGCCATGTCGGCCATTGCCATAATGCTAGCAAAAGAATGGGCGCCGGCAATAAATAAACCATTGTGGCAAAACATGGCATCAGCAATACCGGTGGCTTCTTGTAGAGCTTGATCGGATAAGCCTGCCCAAGCTTTAGGGAGTGATTTTTTGTTTTCGAACGAACCTAGCTCTACGGGCACGGTTTGAATACGCCACTGACCTGTTTGCGAAGGGTAAATGATAAATAGCGCCTCTTGAGATAAGGCGTTAACGGTTTTTTTCCAAGGAGTGTACTGCTCTAAGACAATGACTCTTGGGTCTTTGGCGTTTTCGATGGCTTTGGCCACAATCGCTTTAGCGCTAATGCCACCACTGGCAGAGGCAATAAATCTTGTTAAGATACGCGATGCAAATTCTACTGCTTCATCAAAACCTGCGTCAAAGTCACCATCTTCTTGCCAAGTGGGGTTAAACATTGAAACGGTTTGGCTAAGGCTAATACCTGTCGTCACACCTTCGACATGCCCGCAATCAATGGCGTCAATGGTTGATACAAGACCTGCATCAATAGCAGTGGCAATATCTTGGTTGTTTTGGCATATGGCTAAGCCATATTTTTTCCAAATTAGGCCAAACGACGAATAGGGAATGCCATTGTCGCGCTCGCCAGCGCCACCGCGCTGATGATGATCAAAGCGATCGGTATCTGGGTCATAGATACCGCCCACATCGAGTACAATGTCGGCTTTGGCGATAAGGTCTAAGTCGCGTGTACGCACGAGTGTATAATTAGGAAATAGCTGCTTAAGTGCTGCGACACTAAAAACATCATCTGCGTGAAAATTACCGTTGTGCGTTGCTATCGTTTTATCAGTCATGGATTTTACATCGTATTTAAAGGTAAAGAGAATACGCGAATTACACCCAATGTGAAACGGGCAGTGTGATCCTTTGCACAGCTTAGCAATCCAATCCCACTTTGAGTGGTTTGTAGCGAGTTGGGCTGTATCAGTGTGGCGTAAATTGGGCGGTGCTAATAATAGTCTTGCATGACAGCCTTTGTTGCAAGCTTATGTGGCAATCTAAAGCTCACTCCAACAGTGCAGGCTATAAGGCAAGACAGAGGTAAATAAAGTAATGAGTAACCAACAAGCTAGCTGGCAGCACCACTATCACAAGCAGGGCTATGGCGTTGTGAGAGCGTATTTTTCGGCGGCTGATATAGCATCGCTTAAAAAAGTGATATTAAAATTCCATACCCTATGGAAGCAAGAGAATCCTGAGCTGTATCAAGATGACGGATTTAACTCTTCGTTAATTACTGGCAGCGAGTATTTAGGTGCTAATGACAGGCAAACATTATTTAATATGATAGGCAGTCCAAAAATCATGGATATTGTGACGTCAGTCATCACGGGCGAGCCGGCCTTTATGAATACGCAGCTGTTTTTTGACCCCTGCAATAGCGAGCAAAAAAACTTTTGGCACAGGGACTGTCAGTATGATTTTGATGTTGAAGGTCAAAAAAAAGTTATTCATGAAACCCAGGTCTTACATATTCGCATTCCTTTATTTGATGAGCCGGGAATGGAACTTGTGCCCGGCTCGCATAAGCGCTGGGATACCGAAGAAGAAATGGATGTCAGGCTAGAGCGAAAAAAACGCAGTAGCAGCGAAGCGCTGTCTACGGGTAAAACCATTGCTTTATCGGCCGGTGATGTATTGTTTTTTTCGGCCGATATGATTCATCGCGGCCTTTATGGGCAGGGGCGATTAGCTTTTGATATCTTAGTGTTTGATTCGGCGGGCGATTATATTGATTATGTTGATGACGATTGCTTGCCCAGCAATGCGATGCTGCAGTCTATTGCAGACCCTCGCTTATTTACGACAACGCTGGCATTAAAAGCTAAAGCACAACATTTGGCGGCCGTTTGATCTGCAGCGTGCATGCTGGGCGTGGTTGCTCGAGTATTGCGTGGGTGTAAATGGCGATACAAAAAAGTCTTACCGACAGTGCCGATAAGACTTAATGTTCATAAACTTGCTAAGAGGCGTAACGAGCGCCTTGCCGAGAAAAAACCTACATCTAATTGGGCAAATTATTATTGCCTCGCCCCTTAGTTTTTCGCCGTGATGCAATAAAGGCTATTTCTTTTCCCAAGCGAAGGGGGCAAAAGCTTCATCGACGGGAGTTTGCGCAACATGGTTAGTATAGTTGCTCATGACTTTTTGGCTGAGCCCTAAAATAATTTCTAAGACGTTTTGTTGGCTGTAACCCGCATCATAAAAATTTTGTGTTTGCTGAGCATTAAGCTCGCCACGTTGGCGCACCATGGCTAAAGTAAAGTCGCGTAAAGCTTCTAGTTTTGCGTTAGGCAGTGGTGTTTCATCACGCAAGGCATTTGTAATATCGTCAGATACTTTCATTGATTTGGCAATGCCTGTATGTGCTGGCACGCAGTAATGACAGGCATGTTCAACATTAATTGTTTGCCAGACGACAGTTTTTTCATCAGCATCAAAGCTGCTATTAAGAAATAAATCATGTAGTACCTGATAACCCTCTAACAATCCTGGGGCTTCGGCCATCACAGCATGCAAATTTGGCAGCATACCAAAGGCTTTTTGTGAGTTTTCGAGCAGCGGTTTAGAGGCTTCAGGTGCGCTGTTTTTATCGTGTAGGGTAAAAGAAGTCATGTGTTCGTTCCTTTTTTGAGTGATTGTTCAATTAAGGGTTTTATCTTAGTTGTACAAACGTGGGCGGTCAAGTTAAAATTGAGCGATTATTCAAAATCAATTTGGCCTGCTTGTTTAAGGCCTTTACACGAGAACCATACATGGCCCGTACAGCTAACTTTGATCGCCAAGTCGCCTTAGATAAGGCCGTAAAATTATTTTGGTTAAGGGGATATTACGCCTCTTCTATGAAGCATATCGAAGCCGCACTCGATATGCGCCCAGGTAGTTTATATGCCGCATTTGGTAGTAAAAGCGGGTTATTTAGCGAAGCGCTTGATACGTATGCGACCCGTACGGGTAATGATTTTGACCAAAGAGTTTACAGTGCTCCGAGTATTGTAGAGGGCTTGCAGCAGTACTTACGCTCTCTTGTTGCGCCGTGTAGTGACCAAACCCCTGCGCAAGCGTGTATGTTGGTGAAAACACTATTAGAGGTAAATACCGAAGATGCCGCTTTACGCGCTAAGGCCGATGCCATGCTGGCCGTCATTGAGCAAAAGCTGTGTGAAGCTCTCCAGCAAGCTGCCACGCAAGGCGAGTTGCGCGCCGATGTTGAGTGTTCACGCTTAGCGCGGTTGTTGCAGGCGCAAATTATGGGGGTGCGTGCATTTGCTGAGCGCCGTGTGCCGAGCGATCAAATGATAGCCCTTGCCGATGATATGGTGAGCTTGCTTGATATATACCGAACAAGCCAATCATTGCCTAGTCACTAAATGTATAAATACTCGTTACTGTGAGCGGGCCATGTTAATAAACGCCTGCCAAGTGAGTACTTCAACACGGCTGCCTTCGAGTGCAAGGTTACGAGCAAAAGCTTGGCCTAAGGTGGCAACACGAATACCGCGGGCTTTTTTGAGTGGGCCAATAAGCAGGGGGGTTAATAGCGGCCAAATAGCCAACGTTAGCGCTTGGCTAAAACCGTAGCGATTTGTGGGTGTTAATATCATACTGGGGTGAAATAAGCTTAAGCGCCTAAAGCTTAATGCCTTCAGCCCATCTTCTAGTTCGCCTTTGCTGCGCAAAAAAAACGATGCTGATCTACTATTGGCACCAATAGAGCTCAATAATGAAAAGTGCGTAATATCTGCCTCTTTAGCGGCGTGCCCAAAATTCAGCACCGCATCGCGATCAATCTTTAAAAAAGCGGCTTTAGAGGTTTTAGACGGTTGGCCTACACCCAGTGTACATATAGCCGCATCCATATTATTAAGGTGCAGGCTGTAGCTGCTTGGGTCTTCAATATCAATAATATGCTGAATAATTTTATTGTGCGTTAGCGCTGTAAATTCGCGCCGGCCAAGTAACGTTATTGTGGCGATATTATCTTGTGTGATTAACGTACGCACCACCTCGGTACCCACAGCGCCGGTGGCGCCGATTATAACAACGTTAAGTGCTGTATTTTGCGTATTAGTTTGAACATCTTGTGTTAGCATTTTGAAGCCTTGAATCGCGGTATTCAGATAGCTGTACTGTGATTGTGTGGTGCATTTGTTCTGAGTATATTTTTCTTGAGTGCATTGTAAAAGCGATGATTATACGGTTAAAAGCGCAAGTATTATAGGTGAGTGGTCTTTTCTATTTGCTATAGGGCCATTTTTATGCGGACTACTTGGCCAGTGGTGATTGCTATAAGTAAGTCAATACCTTATTTCCTTTCAGAATGTAACGCGTGTATTTTAATGTCCATATTATTTATTTTGCCTCGGGTGATTAAAAGACACTAATAAGTACTGTTCAATAGAGCTTAGAGGCCGCGTTAATTTTTAGCGTAAATCCAATGTTTAATTAAGGCCTTACTTGGACTTCGGTGTTAGTTTTTTTGTAAGTTATTGATTTTTAATTTATTTTTTGTTTTCTTGCTAGCTGGTGGCTACTGGTTAAGTGATTAAAGGCTACTCAATAAATAATTAATTTTAATAAAT
>NZ_LGAK01000003.1 GCF_001292705.1 Marinagarivorans algicola | reverse complement strand
CTAGATTATTTTTAAAAATAGAAGAGAAGAACATCTAGTTGGTCGAGCATGGATCAAAAAAGACACGAAAATATATTGCTAAGTGAGCTTTGATGTAAAAAATAATCATTGATAGCGTTTTATTTTAATAAAAACCATTAATAGCCCCAAGCTAATAACTTGGAGTTATTTTTTTGGTAGGCACCATAGTGTTCTGGTCAGCTAAATTCGGACATTTTATTGTGCGCTAAAGATGGAAAACCCAAAATCCGATAATCGGTAATTCAAAACCTTAGTTGTTGGCCATATCTAAATGACTAGATATGGCCAGTTTCTGAGGTTTTTTAGTGAGCGGCTGGCTCATCAACTTGCAGGGATACGCACTCTAACTACCCGATGAAAATGGCGATATTGAACCCGCCGTGACATGGGTGGCTAATTACACGAAACCCTCGCCTTATATCACCCCGCCTTTAGCTGGAGCCAATCGGATAACAGTATGACTACCGGTGAATATCAAGCGATTGGGTTGGGCCTACAAGGCACCAACCCTGCCGAGCTAACACGCTTACAAGCAGAATTAGAGACCACCAAAGCCGCGCTGGAAAGTGATGATGAAGCGGCAATAGGGGCTTTAACAGGTCAAGATGTATTTGGTAACCTGCTAACCGCAACCATTTTAAGTTACCTTGGCTTAAATGCGGTGTAAGATCAAATTCAGGCGAAAAGTAGCAATGTTGTGACTTATCAGCAGCCGACTTTCGTTGAGCGAGTAAGGGGTAAATTCAGTACGCGTTTAACCACGAGCTATTGGTTTACGAATACCTTCCGTGGTATTCGCCCTCCGGGCCAGCTAAAGCTGTTCAAAATCATTCCTGATGATTTTGTGGTATTCCCCGTAACGTGGCCTTTGACTACGAACTTACAGGGACACTCACTCAAAACTTTGCATAATAATTAACCAGTTTCTACGCTTAAGCGAACAATTCAACCGATAGCGATCAGGTGGTTATTACGCAAATATCTAGGACACCCGAATCTCTAAACTGCTTAGGTAAAGGATTACCGGAATACAGCGATAAAGCATTAATCAAAGCCATTAAGCGCGGCGCTAATCGAGATAGAAAACGATGGATAAATCAATCTTAGATATAGTTCATGGCAACGCTAAAGACTGGCATGCTACTGGCGTGATGAAAGAAACCACGCTGCGCGAGTTCGACGCACTATGCTTGCCGCCAGTGAACGAATACTCAGCCGTGCAAATCAAGCGTATCCGCACCCGAGTAAAGGCAAGTCAAGGCGCTAAAAGGCCTAATGACCCATCTAAAGCTGCTTAACTTGGTAGCTGAGAAGGGGTTGGAGATCCTGGCGTAGCCAAAGTGAAAACAGATGAAAGCACAGTGGCACTAGCGCCACTGTGCTTTTTGTGCGCGTGTGTATCTGCGCGAAGTACGCAGTTAAAACAAAAAGTGCGTCTAGGGAGCAGCTTGGTAAAATGCATCGGCCCCTCGATGCAGGCTCTTTAAGGCGTTGGTTGCTCTGGGGTTGAGGGCGGTTTAGTTTACGATGTTCGTCAGGGTGTCTTGATGTTTTTAAGGTGGCGGCGGGGTATCGGTGGGCTCCGGTTCTGTGGGGGGCGTTGGTTCGACGGCAGGTTCTGAATCAGTTGGTGCAGAGGTTTCGGCGGTTGGGTTGTTGGCTGACTCCGGCATTAAATCGAGCGATAGTGCCCTGCGGCGATTGCCAAGCATATCTGATACCTCTTTGATTAATCTTTGCCGACGCTCATCGGGGTGAGAGCTTGCAATTAACACTTGTTGCGCATGCTTGTAGTAACCGTAAGCCTTTAAATGGTCGTTTTGCTTGAGGCTGACATGCCCTTGATTGACATAGGTCACAACCTCTATCATCATCAGGCCCCAAGACAGCTCTAGAATAAAAGCATCGCCTTCTAGAGCTTCTATGCGTCCAGTTTGTTGGTTTTTGCGGATGAGCTTAGCGGCCTCATTCAGCTGAAATTTACAGCGCGCTACTTGTGAGTCACTGGATAAGTTGCGCATTAGCTGGCACGAGCGCTTTTCTAAAGATAAGTCTTCGGACAGGGCTTTAGCCGAATCTAAGGTGGTCTCCATATATGTATTGCGGTTGTCGAGTTGAATGATGGTTTCGAGCAAGTGAATAATTTCATCATTGATCGCACGCGGTATTTGAGTTGATTCCAGCAGGGGCTCAATGCAGGCGGCCATCTCTTCGAGCTCAGCAATACGACGTCTCAACAATGTGATTTTTTGAGCAATTAATTTGCGCCGCAACTCGCGCCTATTCACAAAATTAACGGTCAGCAATGAAAAAGTGGCGAGAAATATCAATAATATTGTGATAACAAGTGTATTCATAATGCCGCGTTAATAAAGGGTTGACATAGCCTAGTCAGATGAAACACGCTATAAATAGTCGCTTTAAGGCTCTTTTTGATTCAGAGGGGCTGCTTAAAGCATAGCAGTTGCGGGTATTTTGGGAGCAAGCTTTTGGCTTGCGATCTTTGCTTTTTTCATCTTTTTAATGAGTATAAGTTAACAGTCGTCTATAACTAATACGTTGGCTTTGCTTGACCTAGAGCTTCCAAGCACTTATATATGCGCACATCGCCAAGGTTGTTAGCGGCCTTAAAGAACAATATTTAACCAACTAAGCGAATAATTATGGGCAAGTCTCTTGTTATTGTGGAATCGCCAGCAAAAGCGAAAACCATCAATAAGTATCTCGGTAGCCAGTTTGTTGTGAAGTCGAGCGTAGGTCATATTCGCGATTTACCAACAAGTGGCTCTAGCACCCCAGTTGACCCCAAAGCGCGAGCAGCGCAGGCGGCGTTAACACGCAAAATGTCACCAGATGACAAGGCTAAATACAAAGCGAAAAAATCTAAAGACCAGTTGGTCAAACGCATGGGGATTGACCCTGATAACAACTGGGCTGCTCATTACGAGATACTGCCAGGCAAAGAAAAGGTCGTCGCAGAGCTACGCAAGCTAGCCGAAGATGCGGATGAAATTTATCTTGCAACGGATTTGGATAGAGAGGGAGAGGCCATTGCCTGGCATTTACGCGAAGCGATTGGCGGTGATGAGTCGCGTTATCAGCGGGTTGTTTTTAATGAAATCACGAAAAGTGCAATCCAAGAGGCCTTTAAAAAGCCCAGTAAACTGGATATCAATCGTGTTAACGCACAGCAGGCCCGCCGCTTTTTAGACCGTGTTGTAGGTTATATGGTATCGCCTTTATTGTGGGCGAAGGTGGCACGAGGTTTATCGGCTGGGCGTGTACAATCGGTGGCTGTGCGCTTGGTGACTGCGCGTGAGAGCGAGATTCGCGCCTTTATTCCAGAAGAGTATTGGACACTGTTTGCCGAGCTTGATACTGCTACTGGCGAGCGTTTGAAGTGTGAAGTTAAAAAATTTAAAAATGCGGCTTTCACGCCGGTTACACAAGCTCAAACCCAGACGGCTATTGATGCGCTAACGAGCAGTAACTATGAGGTAGTCGCGCGTGATGACAAGCCTACCAAGTCCAAGCCCAGCGCGCCATTTATTACCTCAACTTTACAGCAAGCGGCGAGTACGCGGCTGAGCTTTGGGGTGAAAAAAACCATGGTTTTAGCGCAGCGCTTGTATGAGGCGGGTTTTATTACCTACATGCGTACAGATTCAACCAACCTAAGCGCTGAGGCTGTTGCTAATTGCCGTGACTACGTTGAACAGCAATACGGGAAAAAATATTTACCCGATGCACCGATTAACTACTCGAGCAAAGAAGGTGCACAAGAGGCGCATGAGGCAATTCGCCCATCGGACGTGACTCGCCTACCTACGCAGTTAGCAGGTATGGAGCGTGATGCTGAGCGTTTATACACTTTAATTTGGCAGCAGTTTGTAGCCTGCCAAATGGTACCGGCCGAATTCACCAGTACATCGGTTGTGATTGCTGCTGGCGATTATCAATTGCGCGTTAAAGGTCGCGTCATGCGCTTTGATGGCTTTTTGAAGGTCAGCCCGCCGGCAGGTAAAAAAGAAGACGATGGTTTATTACCCGATATTAAAGTAGGCGATCAGCTGCATAAGCATGCTTTGCTACCTAATCAACATTTTACTAAGCCACCTGCGCGTTTTACCGAAGCCAGTTTGGTTAAAGAGCTTGAAAAGCAAGGGATTGGTCGGCCATCAACGTATGCCTCTATTATTTCGACAATTCAAGATCGCGGTTATGTACACGTACAAAACCGCCGGTTTTATGCCGATAAAATGGGCGACATTGTGACTGACCGTTTGGTCGAGAGTTTTTCGGGATTAATGGATTATAGCTTTACCGCCAAAATGGAGGGACTGTTAGATACGGTTGCCGAAGGCAAGAAAGACTGGCATGAATTGCTCGATGAGTTTTACGCTGATTTTACGAATCAGTTAACCAAAGCATCGGGCGATGAATTTGGAATGCGTGAAAATGCGCCCACCGAGACCGATATTGTCTGTGACAAGTGCGGCCGTCATATGCAAATTCGTACCGGCAGTACGGGGGTGTTTTTAGGATGCTCGGGCTACGCTTTACCCCCTAAAGAGCGCTGTAAAAACACTATGAATTTGGTGCCTGGTGATGAAGCGGTCAGTATGGATGCCGATGATGACGAAGCAGAAACCTTACAGTTACGCAATAAACGTCGCTGTGGTAAATGCAATACTGCCATGGATAATTACCTACTTGATGAGCAGCGCAAACTCCATATTTGCGGCAATAACCCTGATTGTAGTGGTTATGAAATAGAGCACGGCGCGTTTAAAATCAAAGGTTACGAAGGGCCGCTACTTGAGTGTGATAAATGCGGTGCCGAAATGCAGCTTAAAAATGGCCGCTTTGGTAAGTACTTTGGGTGCATGAACGAAGAGTGTAAAAACACTCGCAAGCTGTTGCGCAACGGTGAAGCTGCGCCACCTAAAATGGACCCTGTTGATATGCCGCATT
The DNA here is from genome assembly GCF_001292705.1 of Marinagarivorans algicola. Lineage (GTDB taxonomy): Bacteria > Pseudomonadota > Gammaproteobacteria > Pseudomonadales > Cellvibrionaceae > Marinagarivorans > Marinagarivorans algicola. Next base: position 180,287 of record NZ_LGAK01000003.1, on the reverse strand, counting down.
TAATCTGCGACAAAGTCGAAGATCATTATGTGCTACGCGATGGTGCCTCGGGGATGTTTTTGGCGGCAAGCCAGTTCCCTAAGAACCGCGAAACACGCGCACCTTTGGTCAAAGAGTTGCTCACGGTTCAAGAGCAGGTCGACCCTAAATACGCTTTTTTAATGAAAGCGCCAACAGAAGATAGCGACGGTAATGACACCATTATTCGCTATAGTCGTAAAACGAAAGAGCAGTACGTACAGTCTGAGGTCGATGGTAAGCCCACCGGCTGGAAGGCCTTTTATGAGGGTGGGCGATGGCAAGTGCAAGAAAAGCCTGTTAAAAAAGCACCCGCTAAAAAAGCACCCGCTAAAAAAGCGTCAGCCAAAAAAAAGACTAATACTGACTAAGGCCTAGCCGCGAGCGGCGCATAGTATTTGAGCGGAGTTATTGAATGATATGGGCGCGGAGCCAATCGCGTTTGGTTCGGCCCCATTACCGATAAGCGAGCTCGCTGCGATGGTTCCATTATCGGTTCCGCTATCGTTTTAAGGTTTTCACGTATCATGTGATGACACCGTTTTATTCATCGTTCTTATAAACTAGGTAGATGGCTTGTGGTAGATATAGCATACAGTCGTTTTGTTGATGATCAGCGTGCACAAGTGCGTTGTCTCGTGGCTGAATTGAAGCGAGCCGAGCAGCCTTTACACGAGAAAAGCTTATTTTGTGCCGCTGTACGAGCGGCTGAACTTGCTTTGATGGGATACTGTGCCGAGCGTACACAAAGACGTTTTCAGTCTGCCCTTTGGCAGCGCTTAAATAGCGGAAGGTCCTTTGCGCACTGGCAAAAACTGCTCGATTGCGATGCAGCTCCCATCGCGTATTGGCTGGCTTGGGAGGCCGAGCTTGATAGTGCGGTGGCGTGTATATGGCAGGCAGTAAAACAAGTGAATGAACCGTTTGATCACCGGTATCGCCAAGGCTTATTAGCCGAGACATCGCTAACGGAGCCGATGGTGGATGACGCTATTATAGCAACATCCAGGGCTGTACCGGCGGGCACTAGTCCCCATAAAAATAGTCGTTTGAAGCAGGTGTTGCCCAGTGTTTTTATTGAGGCTTGGCAAGCGGTAGAAGCACAAATACTAGGTGAACGAGAGCAAGCGTTAGAATGTTGAAGTATGGGTTTCATATACGCTAACGATGTTTAGCGCGTGAATGTGTGATTGATGATTAATAATACTGAGAAAAATAGCTGTTATGTCCGAGTTAGATGATGAGCAAGTGCTTTATGAAATTGTACAGCTTGCTGAAGGCGAAATAGGCTTATGCCGCGCTGGTGATGATGAGCGAGAGCACGAGCCCTTGCTGCGTATTCGTTTTTCGGAGGAATCGCAATACTTCTTAGAAAGCCCAACAGGCGATGCCCCCATGCTTGTCGCCAAGGCTATGATAGAGGCCGGTTTAGAAGCTGTTCAAGAAATGCAATTGGCCGCGGATAAAGAGCCCCAGGCCACCTCTCATTTGTTGCATTAATAGGCAAAGGAGGCGCTTATTGTAAAAGATGCCATGTATATATTGAGTTGCTCAAGCTATTGATGACTTGAGCACAGGTACTGTTAGCGCGGGACTTAGTGTATCTTTTGATCTTGTGCTTTTAAATGCTCTTGTTCTTGCGTTTTTAAAGGCTGCACCAATACCCAAGGCGATACCACACTCGCCCACAAAGTGGCAGCGTTGGCGCTCCATACTTGGGCTTGCTCATCGTTGACGGGGTAAATTAATTGATTATTTGTCCATGTATTAAAGGCGGCTTTGTCGTCTTGAATTAAAGCAACGCCAACATCAATAAGATCGAGACTCGCCTCGACATAAATAACTTTGCCTGCGGCAAAATAGCGTTGTAGCTCTGCCCAGCTGATTTTGGCCGTTTGGCGCAGGAGCTCTTGTTTGGCGTTTTCGGTATTCACGGGTGTTCCTCTGTAAGCTTTTAGTCTTCGTCAGTGATTTTTGATTGCGACATTGCGATGTCTGTGGGTATTAGGGCTTTGAGTGCAGTCGCTCAATAGCGATCTGAGTGTTGATCAGTCGCGAAAATTATTAAATTGAAAAGGCTGGCCTAAATCTTCTGCACGTACTAATGCCATAATGGCCTGTAGCTCATCGCGCTTTTTACCCGTCACGCGAACTTGTTCACCTTGAATACTACTTTGTACTTTAATTTTGCTCTCTTTAATAATCTTAACGAGTTTTTTGGCGACTAAGCTATCGATACCTTCCTTAAATCGAATGGTTTGACTAAACGTTTTACCGGTGTGAACCGGGTCGCTGATATCCATGGTTTTGTTATCGACTTTTTGACGGGTTAAATTGCCGCGTAAAATATCGAGCATTTGCTCGAGCTGGAAGTCACTTTCGGCTTTAATTACGGCATGATCTTGCTGCCATTCAAAACTGGCCTCAACATTTCTGAAGTCAAAACGGGTGGCGAGTTCGCGGGTGGCATTTTCGACGGCATGGCGAGCGTCGGTAGTATTAACTTCAGAAACAATATCAAAAGAAGGCATAGGGTTATCCTCGGTAAAAGTGAGCTGAGAGGAATCATCAGCCACAGCATAAAACGAGGTATTTTAGGAGGTTAAGTGCTAAAAAAGAAGCCATTAATCGTTTTAAACTAAAAAGCGATTAATGTTGGCAAGTAAGCTACGGCTGTCGAGTGGTTTGGGTAAAATCACAAGCTGATCAAAAGGGGACTGGGCACTGGAGCCATCATCGGCTGTAACTAAAATAACTGGCACGCGTACGGCATCGAGTTCGGATAAGTTTTTGCAAAAATTCAGCGCCTCGTGAATGTCGTCATCATCGATAACGACAATATCGGGGCGCTGTTGTTGTGTGGCGCTGAGAGCGTCAGTGTAGCTGTCGACATTAATCAGTGTGCAGTGGCTCAATAGTTGGCGCTCAATGAGTGGTTTGGTATGAGCGTGCTTATCGAGTAACAATAGTTTGGGTAGTGGTGTGAATTGCTTGACGCTGACGCAGTTTCTGCCTGCGCCTTTGGCACGATACAAGCCCTGATCGGCGGCGTGTATCAATGAGGATAAATCTCCATTATGTGTATTGTTTAAGGTAGCGCCACCGACGCATAGCGTGACAAATTCCGAGGCACTAGAGTTTTTATGCGCAATTTGCAGGCCGGCAACGGCAAGGCGTATTTGTTCGGCCACATGGCGCGCACCTGATTCGGGAGTGTTGGTCAGTAATACCACAAACTCTTCGCCGCCGTAGCGTGCAACAATATCACCAGGGCGATTTGCGCTCTGTGCAATAGCATCAGCGACACTGCGTATGCAATCATCGCCTGCAATGTGGCCGTAGGTATCATTAAAAGTTTTAAAATGATCTATATCAAGCAGTAAGACACTCAAGGGCTCACGTGCACGATTGGCTTGTCGCCAGTAGCCTAGAGCGCGGTTTTCGAATGTACGGCGGTTATAGAGGCGAGTCAGGCTATCGCGCTCACTGAGTTCGGTGAGCTCACGATTGGCCAAGTTGAGTTGATTGCGCATGTCAAGAATGCGCTCCATGGCTTTAATTTTCGCTTTTAAAATAATGCGGCTGATAGGCTTGATTAAGTAATCATCACCGCCTGCCTCGATGCCATCTTGAAAGTCGCCCTCTTCACTCTTACCGGTCACAAAAATAATGGGCACCCAGTGCTCGCCCAGCATTTCACGAATAAGCCTAGTGGTTTCAAAGCCATCAAGCCCAGGCATTTCCACATCCATAATAATCATATCCACAGCGGTGGCGTCGACAATATGCATGGCTTCTTCGCCGTCTTGCGCTAATACTGCTTCGTGACCCACCTCTGTAATGTAGCGGCTAATCGCATAGCGCAGTGTGGCGCTGTCTTCGACAAGTAATATTTTCATTCAGTAGATTACCCCGTATCTACAAAAAGTGTATCACAGCATATTTTTTGTGCTGACTGATTGCGAATTAACCGTTGAGCTGGTTGGCTTTTTTTAAAGTGGTAATTAGCAGGGCTTTTCGGTATGTTTGTCCGCTTTTTGGAATAATGACTTACCACCATGTCTGATTTTGACGATATCCGCCCATACAATGACGATGAAGTGCACTCTGTACTCTTGCGCCTACTGGCTGACAATGAATTTGTAGATGCAATCGTGCGCCTGAAAAGCCCGCTGATGAGCCGATTGGCGGCAGGCTTGGCCCGCCCTTTAGCGCGCAGAGCGTTACATAAAGAATTGGCAGGGGTCACTACTGTAGAAGGCTTTCAAGCTAAAATCGAAAACTACCTACAAAAAAATATTGATGAGACAACAACTTCACTGACAACCTCGGGCTTAGAGCTGCTCGATAAAAGCCGGCCGTATTTATTTATTAGTAATCACCGTGATATTGCGATGGACCCAGCTTTTGTCAATTGGATACTGTTTCAAAATGGGTTTCAAACTTTGCGCATCGCCATTGGTGACAATTTGCTCACAAAGCCGTTTGCCAGTGATCTAATGCGACTCAATAAGTGTTTTGTGGTCAATCGCAGTGCTACGGCGCCACGTGAAAAGTTTAAAGCGGCCAAGCAACTTTCGGCTTATATTCACCACTCACTCGTTGATGATCAGGCAAATATCTGGATTGCCCAGCGAGAAGGCCGCGCCAAAGATAGCCTCGATATCTCTAATCCTGCCATTATCAGCATGCTAGCGCTTAACAAGCCCAAAGCGGATGATTTTGGCGATTATATGGCGCGTCTTAATATTGTGCCTGTTAGCATTAGCTATGAGCTTGACCCCTGCGATACGATGAAAGCCCGTGAGCTGACACTAACCGCTGAGCAGGGCGCCTACCAGAAGGCCGAGCATGAAGATGTACGCAGTATTGCGCAGGGGATTACAGGGCAAAAAAACGGCGTGCATGTTGCTTTTGGGCAGCCTTTTGGGGCTGATTTAACCTCGGTCGAAGATGTTGCTAACCGGCTTGATCGGTGCATAGCTGCAAGGTACGTACTGCACCCGACTAACTGTATTGCACATGAGATTATTCACGGGCGTGCGCCAGCGGTGAATGTGGGCGCGCACGCAAAGCCTTACGTGCCAGCTGAGCACTCTGAGGCTAAAAAGCATTTCGAGGCGCGTTTGCGTGCGTGCCCAGAGGCTTTTCGCGAGCAATTTTTAAATATTTACGCCAATCCTGTACAGGCCCAATTAGATATCGGCAGTCTTCAATCCTCAGCAGATGCAAGCTAATGCTCAGCGATGAGTTAAAGCTTTGTATTCAGCAAGGCTATTCAACCTACCTTAAGGCCAAAGGGCACAAGCCGCGTTATGGTCAAAAGCTCATGATTGCGGCTATAGCACGCACCTTGGGTAATATTAATAGCGATGATGCTGGTGAGCGTCAAGGTACTGGGCATGTCTGTGTTGTTGAAGCAGGCACTGGGACGGGTAAAACGGTGGCTTATTTACTATCGGCGATTCCTGTCGCGCGAATGCTCGATAAAAAAGTAGTTATTTCAACCGCTACGATTGCTCTGCAAGAGCAAATTATGTTCAAAGATTTACCCGATGTGCGTAAACATAGTCAGTTAGCGTTTGATTACACATTGGCTAAAGGCCGTGGGCGCTACTTATGTTTAAGTAAGCTTGATCGTTTACTCGCCGAAGAAGAAGACCCTTTCTTGCCTCTATACGAAGAAGTGATTGCCAGCGATGCCGATACGCCTTTGTATACCGATATGATCCAGAAGTTGGCGGGTAATCAATGGGATGGTGATCGCGATAGCTGGAAAGAAGAGATCCCTCAGCAGCAGTGGGCCAGAGTTACAACCGATCACCGTCAGTGTACCGGTCGCAGCTGTTCGCACGTTCGCAATTGTGCTTTTTTTAAAGCGCGTGAAAGCCTTGATGAGGCGCATGTGATTGTGGCTAATCACGATTTAGTTTTGGCCGATTTAGCACTAGGGGGCGGCGCGATTTTGCCTAAGCCTAGTGAGACTATTTATATTTTTGATGAAGGTCACCATTTACCCGATAAGGCCTTAAGCCATTTTGCCGCTCATGCACGCATAGTCGCCACCAGCCGCTGGCTCGGTCAGACCGAAGGGCAGTGGGCTAGTTTTATCGAGCCTTTTGCGGCAGCGGTGAGCGTTGTAGCGCGTGCACAAGGTATGGAGCAAATACTCAAAGGTGCACGCCAAGCGATCGACCTGCTACCACCTTTGCTCAAAGCGTTGATCCCATTAATGGATGCTAATCAGCCGGTAGTACGCTATCGCTTTGAGCAAGGTGAGGTGTCGGCGGATATGTCTGAAATTGCCCTTGAGGCATACAGGCGGTTTACCGATTTAGCGCTAGCCTTAGAGAAAATAGCCGATGAAGTAGGTCGCTTATTAGAAAATGAGCATAGTCCGGTTGAGAAAAACAGCTGTGAGGCGGCTTTTGGTGTCTTGGGGGCATGGTGGTCACGGGCTGAGGCGGCACAAAAATTATTTGACAGTTTTGCCCACAGTACTGCTGACCCTAAATGGCCCATGGCGCGCTGGGTCACGCTGGTCGATCAAGGCGAAGCAGTTGATTTTGAGCTTGTATCTAGCCCTGTATTGGCTTCGCACACCTTAACTGAGCGATTATGGGAGCCTTGTTATTCAGCTATTGCGACATCGGCCACGTTAACAGCGCTCGGCTCTTTTGATCGCTTCTCTATGCGCGGCGGCGTGCCCAGTGATGCAACCTTTGAGATAGTTCCGAGCCCTTTTGATTACCCCAATCATGCCGTTTTGCGCATCCCCAAAGAGGCGGTTGAGGCCCAAAATGCGGCCTTACATACGCAAAATATGATTGAGCTACTGCCTAAAATTTTAGATCTCAAGCAGGGTTCTTTGGTGTTGTTTTCGTCGCGCCGGCAAATGTTGCAGGTTTACGAAGCTGTGCCGCAGGCGCTACAAAAGGTCATTTTAATGCAAGGCGCTGCCTCTAAGCAGGCCTTGCTTACTGACCATCGCGCAGCGATTGATGCAGGTCAAGGTAGCGTGCTATTTGGCTTGGCCAGTTTTGCTGAGGGCGTTGATTTGCCCGGTGGTTATTGCGAACATGTGGTAATTGCTAAAATTCCGTTTGCTGTACCTGATGACCCCATCGAAGCGGCGATGGCTGAGTGGATTGGCCAGCAAGGGGGTAATGCTTTTATGCAGATGAGTGTACCTGATGCAGCAGTTAAGTTAGTGCAAGCGTGCGGACGCTTATTGCGAACCGAATCCGATACCGGCGTGGTCACTATTTTAGATAAGCGCTTGCTGACTAAGCGCTATGGGCAGGCGATTTTAGAGGCTCTGCCGCCGTTTAAACGCGAGCTTAATGTATGACGCTTAATGTATAAAGCTTGTGTTGTTGAGCGCGTACCTTGATTTACCGCTCATCTCATGCACGATAATGGGCGCTATGTATTAAGCGCATTGAATGTATTCAAATTATTGAGTTTATATAGAGGAGCCTTCAGTGGCATTTACGTCAATTATAACGCATCGCTTATTGCGCACATCGCCTGACGCTCAGGTGACGAAAACGTTGTGTGAGCAGTTGTGGCCGCTTAATGGTAAAACCGAAGACTGTGTGCGCAGTTTGAAACATGCTTGGCTTAAGCGTGGCGGTAAAGTCTATGGGCGCTTTAGTGATGATGCTGGCGCGAACCCGTTACCGGCTTGGCTTAAAGGTTGGCAAAACAAGTCGCAGACGTTTGTGGCACTGTCTAAGCAGTGGATACAGCAGGCCGAGGTCTTGCTGGCTGCTACTGAAAACGTGTTAGATGTATATTGCGTTTTTGCATTAGAGCAGCTTGAAGCGGGCGATAGGCTATGGTTGTTTTTGACGGGTCATGAACCGGCTTTTGCAATTAATGGCGATCTGCAATTAGATGAAAGTCACTATTTAGATGTCAGCCGCTTTTTAATGGCTGCTAACATTAACCTCACAGAATGGCAGGCAGGCGATAGCGCGAAATATTTAACGCTAGTGCGGGCCGCAGGCGAAAAAGAATTGAGCGAGTGGTTTATGAGTGTGGTGGGCTTTACGGATAAGCTGGATACCGCAAAGCAAACTGAACAGCTGCTTGCCGTCGTTGAGGATTACGCTCAAAAACTGCCGGCCGAGCAAGCTGAGCAAACCCGCGAAAAAGTAGTGGAATATTGCCTAGAGCAAAGTAAAGCTGGTGAGTCGGTAGCGCTGGCTGCGCTGTCAAGTAGCGTTACTCCTGAGGGCGCGCCAGAGTTTAAGGCGTTTGCAGATGCCCATGATGCTAAGCCTGCTGCCGATTTGGTGCCGCATGCTGGGCAGTTGCGGCAATATGTGCGTATTAGTGGCCGCAATGAGCAAATGAGTATGAGTTTTTCATCAGGCTGCTTAGGCGAGGCTGTGATCTATGATGCACAAAGCGATAGCTTAACAATCCACAATATCCCACCTGCTTTAAAATCACGCCTGCTCAAGCATATGAAATAAACCGTTGATAGCGTGATGGTGTAATCTGAGTGCTAGCTAACGGTATTATGGCTTACGGTGTGTTTTACTGTAGCCATTGATGAATGTGGGGTATGTGATGGGGTTTACAAAAAGCGTCTTAACCAAAATAATCTTAACTCAAGGTTTGATGAGCATGCTGTTGCTGTGTGCTTTGGTATTTGGACGCACAGCGCATGCCCAATGGTTAACGCTTTATACGCCGCAACAAACCCCTGTTGCGCCACCAACCGCTATCAAGCCCATCGATTATAATGTTGGGCGCGATGCTTTTAATGCCTTTGGTTGCGGCGAGTGTCACTCCGATTTAGCCGAGCAAGGCTATCGTTCGGGCTTTCGAATGATTGAGAGCTTAGAGGGCGATGCTGAACGCGAGGGTGCGCAAAAGGCGGGCCTTGCTGTGAGTGACTTGCAAACACAATTACTGCCCGCTCGCTCGCCGAGTGTTAGCTCAGCCGTGAAAGCCTTGGTGTTAGGCGGCCAGCAATTTATACCCTCAACGCGTTACGACTCTGTATTTTTGCGCAGAGCTCACCGCGCTTTACCGTTTGAGACTCAGCGCGAAGCACTGCATAGCGTTGAGCTCTTTGATGCTGCGAGCGCCCAGCAGCAAGAGGCAAGCCTCGATTACATGCTTATGTTCTAGTGTTATCTATCGTTGTGCGTGATTTAACGCGGGTATATACGCTCTTTGTGTGTTTCACGTAGCCGCCTGAGCGCTAGAGGTTGGACGATTTGCTGTATTAGCATCTGTTGGCCTTGCAGCAGTAGGAGCTATGGCGGCTTATTGCAGGGTGAGATTGTGCGCTGTGTTGATACCTTACTCAAAAGCCCGATGAGAAGTACTTTACTACAAGTGCTCTGTTACAAGTACCCTGGGGCAAAGACACCCACGCAATGAAATTGTTGGTAGTCTTGTAGGGCTTGCTCATACCAAACGTAATCTTCTGCGCCGCCAAAACGTTGCCCTTGACGCTCTTTTTGTAGGCTTTCTGGGCTGGCATCTCGCCAAAAATACACTCCCAGTGCCGGATAAATATAAGACATGCCCAGTTGCGGGTCTTGGTTGTCATACTGTCCTTTAAGGCTCATGCGCATAATGGTTTTGTGGGCGGCTTGCTGTAAGGGGTTAAAGCCAAAAAGATCAGGCTCTAGGGTGGGTAAGTAAGGGTCTCTATTGATACAAATTGCTATCACTTCATCATTGCTATTGTAATCGACAACGATTTTGCCCTCAGCAAAAATATCTCTGTTGAGGGTGTGGCGGCAATCTAGCTGAAAAGTGTTGAGGTGGCGTGTAACATCGGTGCGATGCATGCCCAACGAAATCGGACCGATACTTTGATTGGGTTTAATGGTTAGCATGATGATTAATAAAATAAACAAAAAAAGAGTGAGAAAAAGACCTATAGCGATGAGTTTGCTGGCTACAAAAATGCTAACAAGTTGTAGTAAATAGCCAAGGTTATATGATCTTAAGTCAGTACTGGCGGGCTTAGGCCTGTGATGTTGTCGAGTCTTAGCTGCTCCGAATCGTCGGTGTTAGAGCTCGTGCATTCAATGTATTAATCATAGTCATATATCAAGAAAGAGATACAGACTTTTTGCTCAGTTATTGCAAGCTGACTGCGCTAAATCGTTATTTTGTGGCCTGTTAGCGGGTTTAGGTGATCAGTAATTGACGTGTTTGTTATATTTTCCCTCACTGCTTGGGGGTGTTGAGTGGCCGGTGAGCGACTGGCATGTATTGTGAGTGACCGTTTAAAGGTCATAGCCATACCAAATTCATAGCCATACCAGGTCATACCCATACCAAGATCATACCCATACCATTGTATATGCACCCGGTAGAATATATTTGCGCAAACAGGTTAAACCCTATACAATCCGCGCCCCGATTCCACGATCATGTTTTTGATCTGTGGTTCTCCTTGCCTTATCGCATTTAGTGGAAGGCTTAACCCGTAAGGAGCTTACAATGCGTCATTACGAAATCGTGTTCTTGGTCCACCCTGACCAATCTGAGCAGGTACCTGGTATGGTTGAGCGTTATAGCGCTCAAGTCACCGATGCTGGTGGTGCTGTTCATCGTTACGAAGACTGGGGTCGTCGTCAGCTGGCTTACTCAATCAACAAAATTCACAAAGCACATTACATTCTTTTGAATGTTGAGTGTACTGATGAAGTGTTGCAAGAGTTAACCACGACTTTCCGTTATAACGATGCTGTTTTACGTAGCATGGTTATCCGTATGGATGATGTTGTGACTGAAGAGTCGCCTATCATGAAAGCGGAAAACGAAAGCCGTGAGCGCAAGCAACGTGCTGAGCGTCGCCAAGAAGAGTCAGCTCCAGAAGCTGCCGAAGAAACTGTAGCAGAAGCCGCCGAAGAAACTGGCGACGATGCAGCAGAAGAAACTGAGGAGAAGTAATTATGGCTCGTTTTTTCCGTCGTCGTAAATTTTGCCGTTTCACCGCTGAAGGTGTTGTTCAAATCGACTATAAAGATTTAGAAACACTTAAAGCTTATGTTTCTGAAACTGGCAAGATCGTACCTAGCCGTATCACTGGTACTAAAGCAAAATATCAGCGTCAATTGTCGACTGCTATTAAGCGTGCTCGTTACGTTGCTTTATTGCCTTACACTGACAGCCACGAATAAGGGGTAGTTAGATGGAAGTTATATTACTTGAAAAAGTTGGCCGTCTTGGCACCGTTGGTGATAAAGTCAGTGTAAAATCTGGTTTTGGTCGCAACTATCTTTTGCCACAAGGCAAAGCCATCACAGCAACTGCTGCTAACGTTGCTGATTTTGAAGCACGTCGCAATGAGTTAGAAGCTGCTGCCAGCGATAAATACACATCGGCTAAGGCCCGTGCTGAGCAATTAGCTGAGTTAGTTGTTACTATCAAAGCTAATGCCGGTGATGAAGGTAAGCTATTTGGTTCTATTGGCGTACGTGATATTGCCAGTGCCATTACTGCTGCAGGTGTTAAAGTGGCCAAAGCGGAAGTGAAGTTACCTGAAGGAACTTTGCGTGAGCTTGGCGAGTTTGATATTGATGTTCAATTGCATATTGATGTCATTCAAGCGGTTAAGTTGGTTGTTGAGGCTGAATAAGCCTTGGTGCTAACATAGGCTGTTTAACAGCTGACGTAAAAGGCATGGGTAGATGTAATCTACTCATGCCTTTTTTGTGTTTACCCTAGCGTTTATTCGATGGTCTAAAAATCTCCATGGCAGATATGCAACCCGACTACCCAGACTTTCACTACGATGACGGCGCTCCTGAGCGGCCTGAATCGGCTATGCCGCGCTCTATTGAGGCCGAACAGTCTGTATTAGGTGGCCTGCTACTGGATGCCTCGGTATTTGATGCCGTATGTGAAATTGTTTCTGAATCTGATTTTTATAAAGCGGCGCATAGGCAAGTCTTTCATGTGATGCAGCATTTGGTTGAGCACGATCAACCGATCGATGTGATTACGGTATCACAAGAGCTCGACAGGCGAGATGCGCTAGAGAGTGTCGGAGGGTTGAGCTATTTAGCCGATTTAGCCGCCAATGTGGCGGGCTCGGCTAATTTAGGCGCGTATGCGCGTATTGTGCGTGAGCGCTCTACGTTAAGACAGCTAATATCCGCGGCAGGAGATATTAGCAAGGCGAGCTTTAGTCCAGGCGAGCTTGATAGCGATGAGCTTTTGCAGTTGGCCGAAAAGCGCTTGCTCGAAATTTCTGAAGACCGCCCTAAAGAGGGGGGGTTTGAAGGTGTGAACAATCTGCTCAAGTCCACAGTTGCCAAGATCGATCAGTTATTTCGCACCGATAGCGATCTTACGGGCTTGGCGACGGGTATTGATGAGCTTGATCAACGAACCGCAGGCTGGCAGCCTGGTGAGCTTATTATTTTGGCCGCAAGGCCTTCAATGGGTAAGACGGCCTTGGCGCTCAACTTTGTGGAAGCCGCCGTGATGACTCAGCCTAAGCCTACGCTTATTTTTAGCATGGAAATGCCGTCTAATTCGCTGGTAATGCGTATGTTATCGTCGTTGGGGCGCATTGATCAAGGGCGTATTCGCAGTGGTAAACTGCTCGAAGAGGATTGGCCTAAGCTAGAAAGTGCCGCGCGTAAACTCAAAGATAAATTATTGTTTATTGACGATACCCCAGGCCTAACCCCAAGTGATGTGCGCGCTAGGGTTAAGCGGATCGCTCGTGAGCACGGTAATCCGGGCATGATTATGCTTGATTATTTACAGTTAATGCAGGTTGCTGGTAGTACCGAAGGGCGCACGCAAGAAATCTCGGAGATTTCTCGCTCATTAAAAGCGCTCGCTAAAGAGTACGACTGCCCAGTTATTGCTTTGTCTCAGCTTAACCGTAGCGTAGAATCGCGCCCAAATAAGCGCCCTATGAACAGTGATCTAAGGGAGTCGGGTGCCATCGAGCAAGATGCTGATGTTATTTTATTTATTTATCGCGACGAATATTACAATGAAGAGAGTCCCGATAAAGGCTTGGCTGAATTAATTATTGGTAAGCAGCGTAATGGTGAAATTGGTACTTGCCGCGCTGCCTTTGTGGGTAAATATACGCGCTTTGAAAACTTAGCACCGGATTACTTTAATGATGACCTTCATTAAGGCGATTGTGCTTGGGTGAATCAGAGTACCCTGGTTGAATGAACACGTTATTGGCTTGGGCAGTCGCTGAAATAGAGTTTTAATATTAGAGATACTATGCAAACGTTCCATCATATTATTGGCCTGCGCAAGGCTTTAGAGCAGCACCGTCAGCAGGGCCATACCATTGGCTTCGTGCCGACGATGGGTAATTTACATCGTGCGCATTTAGCCTTGGTCGAGCAAGCCAAAAGCTTATGCGATGTGGTGGTTTCCAGTATTTTTGTTAATCGCTTGCAGTTTGGCTTAAATGAGGACTGGGATAAATACCCGCGCACGCTCAAAGAAGATACTCAAAAGTTGAAGTCGGTAGGTTGCGATTACCTGTTTTGCCCCGATGAACACGAAGTCTATCCTAATGGAATGGATCAGCAGGCGCGTGTGATTGTGCCTAGCATGGCCGATGTTTTGTGTGGCGCAAGCAGGCCTGGGCATTTCGAAGGAGTCACCACAGTCGTCACTAAGCTATTTAATATCGTGCAACCACACAAAGCTATTTTTGGTATAAAAGATTATCAGCAATTAGCTATTATTCGCCGGATGGTTGAAGACTTATGTATACCGGTAGAAATTGTTGCCGGTGATATTGTCCGTGAAGCCGATGGTTTAGCGATGAGCTCGCGCAATGGTTTTATTTTGCCGGCCGAACGCGTGCATGCAAACCAGCTCAATAAAAGCTTAAACTGGATTGCCGAGCAGTTAATCGCAGGGGCATCAGATTTTTACGCCTTAGAGCAAACGGCTCGACAGCAAATAGAAGAGGCGGGCTTTAAAGTAGATTACCTCACAATTTGTGAGAGCGCCAGTTTGCTTCCTGCTGCCAGCGATGACTCCCAAATGACAATTTTGGGGGCTATGTACACTCAAGGAGCGAGGTTAATTGATAATGTAAGTGTTGAGCTGGGCTAATAATTCCGCAATAGATACTACGCCAGACGCAGGTTGCACAAAGCAGCAAAAATGGGTCAACAAAGAAATTTTAATCCGTTGCTGTGCGCCATCATGTACAGTAATTTACGCAGTATAGATCAGATATATAAGAGGTTTTCTTCATGCAATCAACCCTACTTAAAGGCAAGTTGCACATGGCAAGGGTGACGCAGGCTGAGTTGTGGTATGACGGCTCTTGCGCTATTGATAGCGATCTTGTGGCATTGGCAGGCTTACGCGAGTTTGAGCGCATTGATATTTATAATGTCGACAATGGTGAGCGCTTTACCACCTATGTGATTTTGGCTGAAGCCGGTTCTAAAACAATTTCAATGAACGGCGCTGCGGCGCGCAAAGTACAAGTAGGCGATCGCGTTATTATTGCCGCGTATGCGCAATTTGATGATGCCGAGCTAGAGGCCTTTAAACCCAAGCTTGTGTATTTAGGTGAAGGCAACACAATCGATCGCACCGCAAACACCATTGCGATACAAAAAGATTAGCTTTTTCTTGCAGGTTGATTGGCTGCTTGCACGGTACACTCAGCGCCTTCAATTATAGCGCGACAACCCCATCCAGTGTTTAAGAAAGCACTGGATTTTTTTTGCCTATCTATTCGCCTGTGCGCTATTCAAACGTGCTATTTTCATGGCTTATCTCTTGAGGCTAGCTATTATCGCTTCAAACATTTTTATAACCCGTATTGATTTGAGAGATTGTTATGGCAATTAGTTTGTTTGACCTATTTAAAGTGGGTATTGGCCCATCGAGCTCGCATACTGTTGGTCCTATGGTCGCTGCACATCGCTTTGTGCATGGGTTAGAGGCAGCAGGGCAGTTGAATATGACAGCCCGGGTTGTTTGCCAGCTATACGGCTCTTTAGGGGCAACGGGCAAAGGGCATGGGACTGGTCAAGCGGTATTAATGGGGCTGGAGGGTGCGTTACCTGATACGGTTGATCCTGATGGGGTTGAGCCTCGTGTTGCGACGATTAATGCTCACCAGAGACTGGCCTTGTTAAAGAGGCATGAAATTGACTTCGTGGAGACGACCGACCTTATTTTTCACCGAATAGATCGTTTAGATTTTCATGCCAATGGCATGGTTATTGAGGCATATGATGCGGCTCAAGTGCTGATTTTCAGTAAAACTTATTATTCAACGGGCGGAGGATTTATTGTTGAAGAGAACGCGTTTGGTGATGTTGAGATTACTGAAGATATTATTGAGTTACCTTTTGATTTTCACAGTTGTGAGCAGTTGTTAGCATTGTGTGACCAGCACAATTTAACCATTGCCCAGCTGATGATGGAAAATGAAAAAACGTGGCGTACTCAGAGCGAGATACGGCAAGGCATTTTATCTATTTGGCAAACAATGAAAGCCTGCATTGATAAGGGCATACGCACCCACGGGATTTTGCCTGGAGGGTTAAATGTTAAGCGCCGTGCGGCCAGTCTCTATCATGACCTGAACACAAGAACATCAATGGATATGATCACGCCTTCTTTGGGGGCTTTGGATTGGGTGAATTTATATGCCTTGGCGGTGAACGAGGAAAATGCCGGCGGTGGTCGTATTGTCACAGCGCCAACGAATGGTGCGGCAGGCATTATTCCTGCGGTGTTGAATTATTATTGGAATTTTTGCCCCGATGCCAATGAGGATGGCATTATTCACTTTATGTTAACTGCCGCGGCCGTTGGCTCGCTATTTAAAGAAAATGCGTCTATTTCGGGGGCTGAAGTCGGTTGTCAGGGTGAGGTGGGCTCTGCGTGTGCTATGGCAGCGGCCGGCTTAGCCGCGGCGACCGGTGGTTCGCCAGCGCAAATTGAAAATGCCGCTGAAATTGGCATGGAGCACAACTTAGGCCTGACTTGTGACCCGATTGGCGGATTGGTGCAAGTACCGTGTATAGAGCGCAATGCCATGGGAGCAATGAAAGCGATTAACTCAGCATCGATGGCGTTGCGAGGTAATGGTACGCATTATGTACCTCTTGATAAGGTCATTAAAACCATGCGTGATACAGGCCTAGATATGAACGATAAATATAAAGAGACATCGCGCGGTGGCCTGGCTGTGAATGTGATTGAGTGTTAATTAGTCTGGCGCAGTCATCAGCGACCATGCGCAACTGGTTCGCGCATGGTCAGGCGGCATCACCATCGGCAGAACAGAGCATAGGACCCGATAGCAGCATCACTCAAACGATGGCTGATACCCTATTGATTCATAAAGTAAGTCATGATTTGGATGATAAATCCCAACGCTAATAGCGGGAGAATCCAACGGCTTAGCTTGTTAATGCTTTGGCGGTTTTCTTGGGTTTGATGACGGCTTTGCCATTCAGCAATCTTGACCATGATGATAAGCCCTATGAATAGAGCGCCAAGTATTAGTAGTAAATTGCTCATAATATCCTCTTAATCGCTTATTGGCAGTATCGCATGCGCGAATGCATAAAAAGTGTGCTGATTACAGCTCTAATCTACCCTGTATGCGTGTTATTATCCGCGCGTCTTTTATTATGCCTTTATTGACTGTTGAAATACGGCTCAAGGCTAAAATATTTTTGCTCGTTCACTAGTGCGCAGGAGTTATTATGGTTATTCGGTACGTGGTTACGATATTGGGGTTATTGTTATTAATCGGTGCTTTAGCGGGTTTAAAAGTCACGCAATTTCAAGCAATGGCTGAAGCAGGTAAAACCATGAAGCCCCCAGCAGAAGTGGTTTCGAGCACGCTTATTAAGCGCGAACAGTGGGAGCAAACGTTACGTTCAGTCGGTACGCTTGAAGCGGTGCGCGGGGTTACTGTTACGGCTGATTTTTCAGGTCGTGTCGATGAAATATTGTTTACCTCCGGCAGCGAAGTACAAAAAGGCGCGCTATTACTGCAACAAAATATCGATGCTGAAAAAGCCCAGCTGCGTGCCGCCGAAGCCAGTTTAGCGTTAGCAAAGGCTAATTTAATGCGCTCTAAAGAACTGCTGGCAAAAAGTGTTGTTTCACAGTCGCAATATGATGCCTCCGATGCTGAGTATAAATCGGCGCAAGCGCAAGTCGAAAACCTTCAAGTGACCATGGCTAAAAAAAGTGTGAAAGCGCCTTTTTCTGGGCGTTTAGGTATTCGCAAGGTTAATTTGGGCCAAGACATTCAAAAAGGTGAAGCGATTGTGACTTTGCAAACGACTAACCCTTTACTTGTGAACTTTAATTTACCACAACAAAATTTAAAAGATTTACAACTGGGCTTAGAGGTGCGCATTAAAACCGACGCCGTGCCTGACCGCATATACACGGGCACTGTGACTGCCATTAACCCCGAGGTTAATACTCATTCGCGCAATGTATTAGTGCAGGCAAAATTAAATAACGATGACGAAAAATTATTGCCAGGTATGTTTGCTGTGGTCACGGTGGCTATGCCTGAACAGCGCTCGGTATTGAGTATTCCTTTGACGGCAGTGCGCTATGCCACCTTTGGCGACTCAGTCTTTGTCTTAGAAGAGAGCGAAGACGATAATGGCGAAAAAACTCTAAAGGCCACCCAGCAATTTGTACAGCTAGGCGAGGCCCGCGGTGATTTTATCGAAGTGCTAGAAGGTGTACAAGAAGGTGATGTTGTGGCCACGGCCGGTTTATTTAAGTTACGTAATGGCGCTCCTGTGGCGGTCAATAATGCAGTAGTGCCTACTTTTGAGCGTGATCCTACGCCGGCTAATCGATAACCACGGAGCAATGTTATGAGTTTTACGGATATTTTTGTTCGCAAGCCCGTGCTGGCCATTGTGATCAACCTGGTGATTGTGATTGCGGGCTTACAAGCTATTAGCTCGTTAAGCATTAGGCAGTACCCACGCAATGATAATGCGGTAGTGACAGTAACAACCGCTTATGTGGGTGCGAGTGCGGAATTAGTGCGTGGCTTTATTACCACGCCGCTGGAGCGTGCTATTTCAGGGGCTGATGGTATTGATTATATTCAGTCTGAAAGCCGACAAGGTTTCTCGACGATTAAGGTGCGTTTAGAGCTTAATTATGATCCGATTAAGGCGCTCTCTGAGGTGACCTCAAAGGTGAATCAGGTACGAGGTGATTTACCGCCAGAAGCCGAGATACCCGTGATTAATGTTGAGTCTGCCGATTCAACCGTTGCGGCGGCGTACTTGAGTTTTTCTTCAGACATTCTTAAAGATAACCAAATTACTGACTTTTTAACCCGTGTTGTTCAGCCGCGTTTATCGGCGATTGAAGGGGTACAGCGAGCCGAAATTTTAGGTGCGCGCAATTATGCGATGCGTGTGTGGTTAAACCCGGATAGCATGGCGGCTTATAATATTTCACCGGCTCAAATGCACCAAGCGCTGGTTGCCAATAATTATCTGGCCGCGCTAGGGTCAACAAAAGGCAATTTTGTTCAAGTTAATTTGGCGGCCAATACCGATTTAAAAACAGTCAACGAATTTAAGCAATTAGTGTTGCGCAATGAGGGTGGCGCTATTGTACGCCTGCGTGATATTGCCGAGGTTGAACTAGGCTCTGACTCCTATGATTTAGAGGTGGCCTACTCTGGCCAAACCGCTATTTTTATGGGTATTTGGCCATTGCCGAATGCCAATTGGCTCGATGTGATTGGCTTGGTTCGTGAAGAAATGGCCGTACTGCAAGCGAGCTTGCCAAAAGGTTTAGAAGCGCGCGTGGCTTATGACTCGACACGCTATATTGAAAGCTCCATTGTTGAGGTGGTGAGCACGCTCATAGAAACCCTCGCGATTGTTATTTTAGTGATCTTTTTGTTTTTAGGTTCTTTGCGCTCGGTTATTATTCCTGTGATTGCAATCCCTGTCTCTTTAATTGGCGCCGTGTTTTTAATGCAGCTGTTTGGCTTTAGTGTCAACCTGCTGACGTTATTGGCGATTGTGCTGTCGGTGGGTTTGGTGGTTGATGATGCGATTGTGGTGGTCGAAAACGTTGAGCGTCACATGAGTGAGGGCAAGGGCAAAATAGAAGCGGCCATGCTAGGTGCCCGTGAGCTGGTCGGCCCTGTTATTGCCATGACGGCAACATTGGTGGCCGTCTATTTACCGATTGGTTTGCAAGGCGGCTTAACCGGTAGTTTGTTTAAAGAGTTTGCCTTTACGTTGGCCGGTGCTGTGACGATTTCGGGTGTGGTAGCCCTAACGCTATCGCCTATTATGTCAGCGTCTTTTTTACGTAAAAATGAAAGTGAGCGGGGTTTTGCGGGGTTTGTAAGTCGCACCTTTGATCGTATTAAGTGCCGTTATAACCGCATGCTCGATACCACATTAAACACCCGTCCGGCGGTATACACCGTGTGGGTGGTGATTAGCCTATTGTGTATACCAATGTTTATTCTCTCGCCAAAAGAGCTGGCTCCTACAGAAGATCAAGGCATTATTTTTGGTATTGTGCAGGGCGCGCCAGACTCTACCATTGACCAGGCAAGCCTGTATGCCAAAGAGGCTAACCGTGTGTTTATGAGCTTTGAAGAAACCGATTTCACTTTTCAAATTGTGAACCCTTCGGGTGGCTTTAGTGGTATGGCATTAAAACCGTGGGATGAGCGCGAGCGCAGTGTGTTTGAAATTTTGCCTGAAGCACAAGGCATGCTGCATCAAAACCCTGGGCTTAGGATCTTCCCGGTGACGCCACCGGCACTGCCTGGCGGCGGCGACTTCCCTGTTGAATTCGTGCTGGCCTCAACGGCAGAGCCCGAAGAAATCTTAAAAATTGCCGAAGAATTAAAACAGCGCGCCACAACAAGTGGCATGTTTGCCTTTCCCCCTATTATTGATACAAAAATTGATCAGCCGCAAACACGCGTTAATATTGATCGCGATAAGGTGGCCGATTTAGGTTTGAATATGTCGCAAGTGGGTCGCGATGTGGCGGTTATGATGAGTGGTGCTTATGTGAACCGCTTTAATATTGAAGGCCGTAGCTACCGCGTTATTCCTCAAATAGAACGTGCGGAGCGTTTAACGCCTGAGCAGTTGGGCAATATTTATGTGACTGGCCCACAAGGAACGTTGGTACCTTTAAATACACTGGCCACACTAGAGCGCGAAACGGTACCGCGCTCATTAAACCGCTTTCAGCAATTAAATGCGGTTAAATTAAGCGGTGTGGCAATACAGCCTTTAGATAAAGCCTTGGCTTATTTAGAAGATGAAGCGGCTAAAATAATGCCTGCCGGTTACATGATTGACTATACCGGCGAGTCGCGGCAATTGCGCAGTGAAGGGAATAAATTTATTCCGGCTATGATACTGGCGTTGGTACTGATCTTTTTGGTGTTGGCTGCGCAGTTTAATAGCTTTCGCGACCCGTTTGTTATTTTGGCCGGTTCGGTTCCATTGGCCTTTTTTGGTGCGCTTATTTTTACTTTTTGGAAAATGCTTAGCCCAATGGTGCCGTTTTGGACGGATGCTTTCACTACGACACTCAATATTTACTCGCAGGTGGGCTTGGTGACATTAATTGGTTTAGTGGCTAAAAATGGTATTTTGGTGGTTGAGTTTGCCAATAAAATGCAAGAGCAGGGCCTGACTAAACTGGCTGCGGTGAAAGAGTCTGCGTCAACGCGTTTACGCCCTATTTTAATGACTACCCTTGCAACTGTTGCAGGTCACTTTCCGCTGGTGTTGGTTACAGGCGCTGGCGCCGAGGCAAGAAACTCTATTGGTTTGGTATTGGTGGGTGGTATGGCGATAGGAACGTTATTTACGCTATTTGTTATCCCTTCTTTATATATGCTGATTTCTAAAGATCTAAAAGGGCAAAAGCAGAGTGTTAGTGAACTTGAACCGGTGAGTGTGCCATAGCTGTGTGATATGTCGCACAATCTGCAAACATTAATGCCGTGACTGTGATTTAGTCGCCTGCGTTAATGTTTGTTTTCTTTACACTGAAGATCGTGCTGCACCTGTAGTGCTCAACCTATGAGCGCTCAAGTGAGTAGAGATTATTCAGGTATATCCTTCATGGCAGTGCTTGTGCGCATGTCAATAATTACGGTGGAAACATTCATGCATAGACAGATTATCTCATTAACCAAAGCGTTGTCAGTGGCTGGCTTGTTGTCCATTTCATTGGCGGCATGTGTTTCGGGTAGTCAGCCGAATACCTCTTCTGCTCCTGTATCCTCAGCGCCGTTATCTTCTGCACCCGTATCGTCAGAGCCTGTGTCTTCGGTGATGTCTTCTGTGGCAGTATCGTCAAGTTCAAGTGTTTCGAGTGTGCCGGCGAGTAGTGTAAACGCTATCAGTTCAAGTTCTGTAAGTTCAAGTTCTGCAGCGACAACTGATTGCTCTGATGTGGATGTTAGCGCCGGTGAAGATTTTTATACAGGCGGCCCCATTAACTGTACGCAATGTCACGGTACCTATAACGGCATGGTCTTCCCCGGCCCAGTTCAGGCGATCGAGCCTAATGATTTAAAAGAAACCACGCATGCACAGCTGGCCCAGTACTTAGAGGCTAAAATGGCAGCTGGTTTTAATATGGCCTGTACCGATGCGGCTTGTCGCAATCGCGCCGTTGAAATGGCCAAATATATCAATAAATATTCAAGTGATACTAACTGGTGTAATACCGACACCGACATGAGCAGCTCTAGCGCCCCGACAGGTGACGGCGAGCTTGTTGACCTTTATGCGATTAATGCAGGTGGTAAAGCCATCACACTACAAGACGGCACTGAATTTACCGCTGACTTTTACTCGAATGCAGGCAACACCGGTGCATTAACCGATCTTTTTAATATTGAAGGTGTTGCGCAACAAGATCTAGACTTATACCGTACCGAGCGTTGGGGTGAGTTTACTTATGATTTTCCTGTAAAAGACGGCAGTTATGACGTTAAGCTGTATATTATGGAAGGTTGGTTTGGGCCACAAAACGCGGGTAACCGAGTATTTGACGTTACCGCAGAAGGGCAGAGTATTGCCAGCAATGTCGATCCTTTAGCTCAACGTGGCCACGATAAGCCTTTTGTGGTTGAAGCAAAAGATATTCAAGTGACTGACGGTAAGCTCTCGTTAGATTTTACCGCCTCTGTTGATGCGGCCAGTATTCGCGCCATTGTTGTGCGAGGGCTAGAAGGTAATAAAGCGCCGTATGAAGCGGATCCTGGTACGGTAGGGACTGCCGCTGTTCCTTCTGATTGCTCGGGTGATTCTGAGGTGACCGCTAACGACTTTGTTTTATTTGATGGCAGCCAAGTAGGTGAGGTGTCGGGTAAAACATTGGGTTTACACGGCCATTGGGTATTGCAAGAAGTGTGGGATGCGAACGCTAAGCTCGAAACTGAAAATACGGCGTCCGGCAAAGCCATTGCTTATTCCAATGCTAGCATTTTTACTGGTTTTAAATTTGCACCGCCGGCAGATATGAGCGGCGAGGCGTCTGCCTTTAAATTCAGTGGCGCTGATATTTATATCGACTACGAAACCAACCGTGCAGCAGGCAATTTACCGACCTTTGGCTTTCGCGTTAACTATGAGGGTGAAGCAAACCCCAATGGTCCTGGCGGTGCCAGTACGGCCAAGTGGATGGTAGATAACAATAACCAAGAGCCTTACAGTACCAACGCTAAAGGGTGTAGCTTGATCACATTAAAAGCGCCTCTTAATTGGGATTGGGATGCGCCGGGTAACATGGGTAATAAGCTGATTTGGGAAATGAAGAATGGTTGGAGTAACAGCGATAAAATTCGTATTCGTCGTATTGTATTTAAAGACTTCGAGTATAAAATGTAGCGCTTTACAGTAGCCACATAAAAAACCCAGCTTAGGCTGGGTTTTTTATGTGGGCCAGTGTTCTGCTCAACTAAAGCTGTACACGAGGGGTTTTATACCCCGTTGTTTTGTGGTTACTCAAGGGTAACGACTCAGCCAAGCTGAAAAAATTCACCTGATAGGGTGCTGATTGCTTGAGCGGTGGATTAATAATTTATGAGTCACCCATTTCGGTATTCTTGGATAGTTACGCTGTTATTTATTAGGCTGCCAGCGCATGAATCATTTTTTTGATAGTCACTGTCATTTTGATTTTGATCATTTTGATAAAGATAGATCTGCCGTATGGCAGCAGGCCCAAGCGCTGGGCTTACAGGGCGTGTTAATTCCAGGTGTTACACCCTCGCAGTGGCCGCAAGCCCAACTGCTGAGTCAGCAGCTACAAGGTGGCCTGTACGCTATAGGTCTACACCCTTGGTGGTTGAATGCATACTTAAGTCAAAGCGAGTGCGATAAAAATGATTGGGCGATAAATGATTGGGCCGCTCATTTGGTGCAATGTATGGCGCCTTTTGCTAAAGATCAACACTGCAAAGCTATTGGTGAAACGGGTTTAGATGCCTGTATGCCACCCTCAAAACAGGTATCGTTAGATAAACAGCAAGCTATGGTGAGTGCTCACTTGCGCTGCGCTAACCATTTTAAAATGCCTGTCATACTTCATTGCCGCAAGGCGCATAATGAGTTGTTGGCTTGTTTAGATCAGGTAAAGCCTGTGGCAGGTGGTGTTTTACACGGGTTTACCGGCAGCACGCAGTTAGCACAAAACTATTGGCGCCGTGGCTTACGTATAGGAGTAGGCGGCAGTATTACCTATCCTAGAGCAAACAAAACGCGTCAGGCGATACAGGCGCTACCGGATGAGGCGTTGGTATTAGAAACTGATGCCCCCGATATGCCCTTGTCGGGTAAGCAAGGTCAGCGTAACAGTCCAGAGTATGTACCCCAAATAGCGCAGGCTTTAGCCGCCTTGCGTGGTCAGGCGTTAGATTGTGTGGCGCAATACACACTGTATAATTCACGTAAGCTGTTTGATTTTTAAACTACATTAGGCTTTAAATAATCGCTGGCCCTTTAACCTTTACGTTAAATTTGCTAGTGTTCGCGCCCGCAAAATAAATGTTAGAGCACAAAAAGTTATGGTTGGCACAGTAAAAACACCGTGTATTGGTGTTTGTTCTACAGGTTTGGGTGATAATGTTTGCCGCGGCTGTAAGCGATATACGCATGAAGTCGCTGGCTGGAATGCCTATGGCGAAAGCGAGCGTATTAGTATTTCTCGTCGTTTAGATGCTTTATTGCGGCAAGTGCTTGAAGATCGCTTAGAGGTTTTTGACGAGGCCTTGTTGCGCCAACAACTGGCCACGCATAATGTGCGCCACCATGCCGAGCAATCACCGTATGCGTGGGTGTTTGAAATAATAAAGGTAGGCTCAAAGCAAATTAAAAACCTAGAGGCCTTCGGTGCGCGCTTATTGCCTGCTTATGCGCATATGTCCCTCCCTGAGTTTAAAAAAATGGTGGACGAAGACTTTTTTGTTTTATCAACAGTGCATTACGATCGTTATTTCTCGGCCGTTGCTCACTCCAGTGTTACCCCAGAACTAGAAGAGGTTTAATCTTTATGCCTATACAGGCTATACATGATTTTTTATTGTGCGAAACTCCCGATAGCTGGGTGGCCCAAGCTGTTAATATGCAAGATGTGCTATTGGTTGATCATGCCAATTGCGAAAAAAAAGCAGCTAGCACGGCCATGAATTTAATGTATCGCTATGTCGACAACTTTGACCTGTTGCATAAAATGAGCCGTTTAGCCCGCGAAGAGCTACGCCATTTTGAGCAAGTGATAGAGTTTATCGAAAAGCGAGGTATTGTGTATGATGTCACGATTAATGCAGGCCGTTATGCCGCTAAAATGCGTAAGCCTGTACGCACCTTTGAACCTGCCAAATTAGTCGATACTTTAATTGTAGGGGCCATTATTGAGGCTCGTTCGTGCGAGCGCTTTGCGAAGCTAGCACCGCACTTAGATGAAGAACTGCAAAAATTTTACCTCTCGTTACTTAAGTCTGAATCACGCCACTTTATGGATTATTTAAGCTTGGCCCGCGAAGCCGCAGGCGAAGATATTGCAGAGCGTGTGCAGGTGTTTTTAGCGTTAGAAAAAGAGCTGATCGAGTCAGAAGATGATGAGTTTCGCTTTCATTCTGGCGTGCCTACGAAGCTCGCTTCAGCCGTTTAAATTAAGCATCCATGTTGCGCTGAGGGTGCTTGAGTGATGCGTATTGCGCTCATGCCCTACGATAACACCTAAAACAGAACATCCCATATTAGCCACTGTGTGTTTTTATATAAAAGTGGGGGCAAGCTGAGCGGATCCTTATTATTAATTTTTGACTTTATGAAATGATTATCGGGAGTTTCAGTGAAATATCTATATATTTTATTTTTGAGTGCTGCGTTGATGGCGTGCTCTACCACACCTAAAAATGCAAAGACATTTACTGATACAGCTATAGGGATACCAGATGATAAGCGAGCGGTTATTATTCTTTATAGAAAAACCGTTCCGCCGCTTGCTTATTCCGTAAAGGCGTTAGTGGATGGTAACCTAGTGGCTAAATTGCCTAATAAATCATTTACTTGGTTGTATGTGGAGCCGGGTGAGCATGAGGTTAAATTTTCTTGGCCGGTATTTGCTTTAATGCTAGGTCAAAAGAAAAAAGTAACAGTTGAAGCGGGGCGTTACTATTTTTTTGAATTGGGTGGTGATATGAATTACGCCATCGGAACAGCCTATATTACCCACAGTGTATCGGCGGGAACATACCAAGTAAAAGCAGACGATGTGAGAGCTTGCTGCAAGTATATTCGAGCTAACTAACGCCGCTTGCAATATACCTATCATTGCTCAGAGTGTTTAGCCAGAACGCGATAGGCATCACCCAAAAACCGCTAAAGCCAGCTCTTTCAAGAGGATTCTTTCTTTGGGTCTCTTTCGCTGCTTGTAATTTCTTACGTCGAATTGTGTCGATAAGGGACAGTAAAAAACGTGTGAAGTCACGCTGATTTAATTGACTGACTTCACTCCTCTGATTCTAACAACAGCAGTTAACCCCATCAAAGTACGATTTAGTGCCCTAGATAGAAGTTGCGAGTTTATAAAACCTATGCAGTGAGAAGCGGTGGGTCTGCCGTGTTGACCTTACCGTTTTGAGCGATCATCTTATTCCATAATAATCGCAATAATCTGCGCCCCTCGCTTTTTAGCGCTCAGCTGCGGTGCAGTCCGTGCGCTAATGCTGTACGTTGCTCTCGGTTGTAGTGTGTCATTATCGTCAATGCATCGCCTTAAGCGTGGGTTAAATGGTGTGACAACTAGCCTGACATATAGGGTGGGCACCCTGTCAAATAAAGCTAACGTAAACTGCTGGATAAACATTCCAGTGCAGCGCCTATTGGTAAGTATCATGGATGCGTGATTTAGAGCCCAAAACGTTCAGGTATCGGGCAATCTAAAATCAGTGCCACCATGCGCAATAGTGTGGTCTCTTCTTCGGTGACTTTACCATCGCCTATAATGCAGGCTATAAGGGCTTTTATGAGTGCTGGCTTACTTAAGGGTTTGAGTTGGGCAATACTATTCATCGCGCCGTCTAGTGCATTGAGTGATACTTTTTGTGGTTTGGTTATTTTTAATCGTAAGTGTTTTTCAGCTTGCGCTAAAAGTGGCGCACGCTGTGCGGGTTCGGTTAGGCTAAGGGTATAATAAAACAAAACATTGAGTGCGCTTTGGCAATCTTTTAAGTTTTTTTGACGGCTGTTTTTGGATTGCCGAAGTGGCGCAACCGCTAGGCGATAAATAGCCCATTCGAGCAATGATAATTGATTGTCTACCTTAATTAATGCTTTGGCGCAGTCTTGAAAAGTATCGGCTTGCTGGGTTGACTGATCTTGTAACGTAGGCTCGGCTAATAGGAGCAGTGGGTAAAAATTTTGTGGATTAAGCTGCGCGATGGCGGGTTGTAATTGCTGTAAGGTTTTGACGGTTTCGGGATGGGCATGCGTTTTCAAATAGTCGAGCTGAGCGCTATGGTACTTTTTAGCGGTGGCCTGGATTAATAAGCCATAAATTAATGCACGCGCACTAAAGGGGTTGCTACAGGCGTCAACCAATAGGGTTGGTAGTGAGGCCAGATGAGCCTGAGCGGCGTCTAAGTTACTGTGTGTTGGATTGCCGATACTGTCGATAATGTTGCTGGCTTTTAACGTAGCATACTGCGCAGATGGGGACTGGCTTGGTCTGTTGTTATCAATAGTATGAATTGTGCTTGTAAGTGTAGCTCTAGATGCAGGCTCAGCGGCTCTCGCAAACCCCATGACCTGACTGTTAGGCTGTGCAGTGTTGTTTGCCTGTGTGGCGTGGTGAGGCGGATTACGGATGTCGAGTGTGAGTGTATGGCCTAGGCGTTCTATACGTTTGTCAATTTCGGGGTGGGTAGCCAATAGGCCACTAAAAAAATTCTGAACTCCCGTCAGGCGTAAACTCGAAAAATAAAAGTGGCTAAATTCTTCGGCGTGCGATGACTCTAAAGTGGCGTCTGGCCCTTGGGCAATTTTTTTTAAGGCGTTGGCAATACCATCGGGGTTGCGGGTAAATTGCACCGCTGAGGCATCGGCCAAGTATTCACGCTGGCGGCTAACAGCGGCCTTAATTAAATTACCAAAAAAAGTACCTGTAAAGCCTATTGCCATCAGTGCAAAGCCTAGGCCGGCTTGTTTGCTATTGCGCCGCGAGCTAGAGCGGTGGCCATAGTGTCCGTAGCTACCCCAAGCAATGTAACGCCCAATAATACCTATCAATAAAATGCCATGCAGTAAAGCGACAATGCGCATATTGATCTTGACATCGCCAAAATTTATATGGCTAAATTCATGCGCAATAACCCCTTGCAGCTCGTTGCGGCTTAACTGGGTGAGCGCGCCTTCGGTCACAGCAACTACTGTTTGGTGGCGATTAAAGCCTGCGGCAAAAGCATTAATTGCAGCACCAGGCATGACAAAGACTTTAGGGACTGGATTGCCCGAGGCTAATGCCATTTCAGTGACGATATTTAAAAGTTTTTGGTAGTCAGGGTTATGTGTGTCGGGGTGTACATGCTTGCCGTTCATGGCGAGAGCAACTTGAATACCGTTGCCGCCAAGTTGCAGTGCCTTAAAAGCGCTACCTAAAATAATAAAGATCAAGGTGCCTAGCAGGCTCCAAAGAAGTATTGGGTTGTGCAGTAAGGCTGCCCAATAACCCATGTGACTGCTGGCGTTACTCAAAAAGCCTTGAGTCTGGAAGTAAGTGAGCGTTCCTGTAATCACTATGGCTGTAAAAAAAACGACAGCACTGACAGCCAGTAAAAACAAAAATAAAAGGCGGGTGCTTTGCTTACGCGCCTTATCTTGATGCTCGAAGAAATTCATGGGCAGCCCATAATGTGATGGTGTTTTTTAGCGGTAGAGGCTTATTTAAAACGAAACTTTAGGCGCTTGAGCAATTTGGTTACTGTCTTCAAACTCTAAAAGAGCGGCTTTTTTATTGTGCCCAAAAAGGCCAGCAAAAATATTGGCAGGGAAGCTTTCGCGAAAAATATTGTAGCTCATTACGGCATCATTAAACGCTTGGCGAGCAAAGCTTACACGATTTTCGGTTGATGACAGCTCTTCGGTTAATTGCATCATCGTGGTGTTAGCCTTTAGTTCGGGGTAGGCTTCCATCACCATATTGAAGCGGCCCATGGCTTGACCTAAAAGACCTTCGGCACCGGCTAAGGCTTGAATGTGACCGCTGTCGCCAGGATTTTGGCTGGCTGCGCTGAGCTCAGAGGCGGCGCTATTGCGGGCTTTTACCACGGCCTCTAGAGTTTCGCTTTCGTGTTTGAGGTAGGCTTTGGCCGTTTCAATCAGGTTTGGAATGAGGTCATAACGCCGCTTGAGTTGTATTTCAATTTGCGAAAAACCATTTTCGAACTGATTTTTGAGCTTCACTAAAGTGTTAAAGATATAAATACAATAAAGAGCAAAAGCCACAAGAATGGCCAGTGTGGTTAAACCTGAGCTACCCATAATATATTCCTATTATATGCCATTAATTATTTGATGAACCTAGAACAATTTATAGCAGTTGCTAAGCCTTTTTGCCGATAAGATTCTTCGATTGACGAGCATGAGCTTCGTATTATGTGCTCCTTGGCGGCCTAAGTGCATGTATTTTATCTTTTAGCTGCCAAAGTAACATTAAACTTGGAGTTACCATAAGCGCTGTAATCGCAAAAAATAGCGCCCAATTGCCATTGAGCAAATCGACCAACAAACCGCTGTTACTTGATAGTAGTGTGCGGCCAAGGCTGCCAAGAGAGGCGAGTAAAGCGTATTGCGTAGAGGAAAACCGGTGATCGCACAAGTGAGAAATAAAAGCCATAAACGCGACGGTTGCCCATGCGGCTGTAAAGCCGTCAATAATAACGGCACTAGCATAAAGCCATTCAATAGGGCCTACGATGGCTAATAGGCAAAAAATCAAATTGCTAGCGGCCATGCACAATCCACTAATCATTAAGCCTTTTAGTAAGCCAAAGCGCGCATTTAAAATGCCGCAAGGGATAACCGCAATCATGGTGACCACCCATGTTAGCATTTTGGAATAAGTGGCGATTTGCGTAGTGCTAAAACCAATCTCTTTATAAAACAAAATTGACATGCGCCCTAAAAAAGCTTCACCTATTTTGAATAAAAAGATAAAGCTGAGTAGGCCTATAGCAATGCGAGTGCCGTTATTCATAAAAAAATTGCGAAGAGGTAAAATGAGTGTCTGATAAATATTGGCGAGTATCTTTTCTAATGAGGTATTGGGCGGCTCATGGCTTGTGGGTAATTGCCCTAAGGTATATAGAATAGAACCAAACACTACGAGCTCGAAGGTAATAATGGACGGAATAAACCATTGGCTTTGGGCTACCGTCACGGGTAGCCCAAGCGGGTTAATAGCCCACAGTGCAGTCAGCCAAGGTAGGCACATAAAAATAAGGAGTTGTATTTGTTTGTACTGCGATTGACACTTTGGGTAGGTATTAAGTGGCGAGTTATTAAGTGGTGAGTTATTAAGTAGAGCGTTGTTAGGTGGTGGGCTGGCAGTGTTGCACCGAACCACGTGTTGCTTGCTGAGCGCTAAGTGATGGGTGGGAATAAAAAAACACATCAGGCACATGAGTGCGCTCAGGCTGCCGAGCATGAGATACAGGCTTGCCCAGCTCCAGCCAACATCAGACAGCCATAAAGGCAAAAAGCCAATAGCTGCATAACCTGTCCACCAACCCCCTGTTGCAGCGGCGGCACCTGCAGAGATGTACTGCGCTTGGTGGGATGCAAAGCTTTGTACGCGGTAGCCGTCAATGGCGATATCTTGGGTGGCAGAGGCCACTGCCAAAAGTAATGCGAGTGCAATAATAGTCTCGGCGGCATCACTTGGGCTATACAAGCTACAGCTTAGGCAGCACAGAGCAATGATGGCCTGGCATGTAATAATCCAGCTTTTTTTATCACCTCGGGTATCAATATGCGGTCTAAAAACTTTGAATAAACTTTTGGGTGAAAATCGATCAATCAGCGGCGCCCATAGGAAGTTAACGGCATAAACAGCAAAAATAAGCCCTGCAAAGCCTATTTGACTACGAGAAAGACCGGCTTCTTTAAGCCAAAGAGTGAGTGCTGAGCCAATCATGACCCAGGGTAGGCCACTGACAATACCTAATAAAAAAATACTGAGTATGCGCTTGTTAAAGTATATTTTGCTGTCTTTGATAAAAGTTTTCACGGCACGCTCTCATGTCGGTGAATATTTTAGGCTATCTTAATGGTGATGTTTTTTTTCAGGATACTCGTTAGCGGCCTTTAAAGGGCATTTTAACGTGTATCTAAAACACTTTTGCAGACTGCTGCATATCTTGGTGTCTACTGCTTCAGCTATTGTTAAGTGTCTTGCGTTATTATGCGCGCAATTTGAATCCTTAGGAGGAATGTTGTGAAATTGATTCTTGGTTTAGCGGCCGGTGTATTGGCTATGAGTGCAAGTGCGGGTCAAATCGAGCTGAAAAATGGCGATAAGATTGGCGGTACATTAAAATCAGTGAGTAAAGGCCAGGTTGTTTGGTCTGCGGATAAGGTCGGCGAGCTCACCTTAAATAAAGCGGATGTCGGCAATATTAACTTAAGTGAACCTGTGCGCTTACGGGGTATTGAAGAGCCTTGCTTATGGTTGGAAATGATCGATGATGTTGCCCGTTTTGAGTGTAATGCTGAGCAAAGAGAGTACTCGCTATTAACCTTAAAAGATGTGGTGCCTTTTGCTAATCATGCCGACTCTTTACACAGCTATGGTGGCAAATTAACCGTGGTAGGCTCTGAAAAAAGTGGTAATGTTAACTCAAGCAATTGGTTAGTTGGTGCTGAAGTGCAATTGCGTCATGAAGACTTCCGCCATGATTTTGAGTTGCGTTATACCGGAGAGTCACTAGAGGCTGAACCGCTCGAAGGCGAAGAAGCTGTTGATGCGTCCGTGGTAGAGTATTACAAAGGTTTTTATGGTCTTAACTGGTTCTTCTTACCGCGTTGGTACTTGCTGGGTGATTTAACCGCCGAAAAAGATGATGCTAAACAAATTAGTGAGCGCTATGTGGCAGGTATCGGTTCGGGTTTTCAGTGGTGGGAGCGTGAACAGTCGGCGTTAAAGTTAGAACTTAGCGTCCTCAATACTAAAGAGTATTATGACTTAACTGCGGCTGATATATTACTCGGCAATGAAAGCAAGCAAGATTTCAGCTCGGGTCGTTTTGCCCTTGACTTCCGCTACAGTTTTCCGCGTGACATCACCTTGTTTCATCGTAGTAACTTTGCCCAAAATCTTGATGAAAGCGATGATTGGCGCACACATGCTGAAACCGGCTTGTCAGCGCCCTTAGGTTTGGGCGTATCAGCGCACTTGAATGTGGATTATGACTACCACAATGACCCGCAAGAAGGCGTGAGACGAGAGGATATGACTTACCGCGTGGGTGTTGTCTATAAGTGGTAATGCGGCCGTCTGCTTGAGTTTTGCCCAATAGTCATCATATTGGCTACTACGATTTAGTATAAAAACCCCTCTTTATCGAGGGGTTTTTTGTTTCTTGAGAGAGTCATTACGCGATATGGTCGCGTGTCAATAACAAGATGAGGTATAGCAATGCGAGGATTGTTGGTTTTACTGGTGCTTTTGCCAGTGCTTGATTTGGCGCTACTGGGGCACTGGATTGGATTTTGGAATACAGTATTGCTTGTAATAGGAACAGCGCTACTGGGCTTTATGCTCATTCGTTATCAAGGTCTGATGGCGCTCAAGGCGAGCCAGCAAAAACTGCAGGCGGGTGTATTACCGGTGACCGAAATCACCACGGGATTGTTTTTGGCTTTTGCTGGTGTGTTATTTATTCATCCCGGTTTTGTGACTGATCTACTGGGTTTGCTATTTTTAGTGCCGGGTGTCCGTTTGGTATTGGCGGCATGGCTTATGGCAAAGCTGGGCTTAAATCGCGTGGCAACTCAGGCGCGAAGCGCTGGCGCAGAGGATGTTATCGAAGGTGAGTTTGAGGAAATGCCGAAGCGCGATGCCGCGCACATAGAACAAGAAAAAAAATAAAAAATTCGTTCTGTAGGTGTTGAAATCGTTAAAAGCGCTCCCATCATGGCTGCACAGTGATTCAGCGGCGCTACTCGATAGCGGGCTTGTTGGGTTAACTGGCAAGTTTTGCTACTTGTAGGTTAATGAACATTAACTTCATCGAGTAGCGCAACCCCGCGTAAGCGGAACTTTAATAACAGCCTTGCTCACAAGGGCAAAGCGCAAATCTTATATCGTACACTTTGGAGATTCGTTGATGAAAATTCGTCCTTTACACGATCGTGTTGTAGTGCGCCGCAAGGAAGAAGAACAAATGAGTGCCGGTGGCATTGTGCTTCCTGGCTCAGCAAAAGAGAAGCCTAACCAAGGTGAAATTGTTGCTGTAGGCTCTGGCCGTATTTTAGATAGCGGTGAAACTCGCCCACTAGACGTAAAAGTTGGCGATAAAGTTGTATTTGGTAAATACGCCGGTACAGACACCATCGACGTTGATGGTGAAGAGTTGATTATTATCAGCGAAACTGACATCAAAGCAGTCGTTGAAGCCTAATTTTAGTCAATACTTAAATTATTTTTTAATGAAACCATAAAGAATTAACCCTACTGATTAAACAGGTAAGGAAAAGATCATGGCAGCAAAAGACGTAATTTTCGGTGATAGCGCCCGTCAAAGAATGTTGAAAGGCGTAAATGTATTAGCAGATGCCGTTAAAGCAACCTTAGGTCCCAAGGGCCGTAATGTTATCTTAGAGAAATCATTTGGTGCACCGACTGTAACCAAAGATGGTGTGTCTGTCGCTAAAGAAATCGAACTTAAAGATAAGTTTGAAAACATGGGCGCACAAATGGTGAAAGAAGTCGCATCACAAGCTTCGGATGAAGCCGGTGATGGTACGACGACTGCAACTGTATTAGCGCAGGCTATTGTGAACGAGGGCTTAAAAGCCGTTGCCGCAGGCATGAACCCCATGGATCTTAAGCGCGGTATTGATAAAGCTGTTATCGCCGCTGTTGCACATATCAAAGAAATTGCTAAGCCTTGTGAAGATACTAAATCGATCGCGCAAGTGGGCACTATTTCTGCAAACAGCGATACCGCTGTGGGCGATATCATCGCTGAAGCTATGGAAAAAGTGGGTAAAGAAGGTGTTATTACTGTTGAAGAAGGTAGCGGCTTAGAGAATGAGCTTGACCTTGTTGAAGGTATGCAGTTCGATCGTGGGTACTTATCGCCTTACTTCATCAACAATCAAGAAAGCATGAGCGTAGAGCACGAAACGCCTTTCTTATTATTGGTTGATAAAAAAATCTCAAACATTCGTGAATTGCTTCCGGTATTAGAAGCTGTTGCTAAAGCTGGTAAGCCTTTAGTGATTATTGCTGAAGATGTCGAAGGCGAAGCTTTAGCGACCTTGGTTGTGAACAACATGCGCGGTATTGTGAAAGTATCAGCGTGTAAAGCACCAGGTTTTGGTGATCGTCGTAAAGCGATGTTGCAAGATATTGCGACTTTAACTGGCGCGACTGTGATCAGTGAAGAAGTGGGCTTAGACCTTGAAACAACAACGCTTGAGCATTTAGGTCAAGCCAAGCGTGTGACTATGTCTAAAGAAAATACCACGATTGTTGATGGTGCTGGCGATACCGACGAAATTAAAGGTCGTGTTGCTCAAATCCGTGCCCAAATCGAAGATACTTCATCTGATTACGACCGCGAAAAGCTTCAAGAGCGTGTGGCTAAGTTAGCGGGTGGTGTTGCTGTTGTTAAGGTTGGCGCTGCGACTGAAGTTGAAATGAAAGAGAAAAAAGCGCGTGTTGAAGATGCGTTACATGCAACGCGTGCAGCAGTAGAAGAGGGCGTTGTGCCTGGTGGTGGTACTGCTTTACTACGTGCTGTCGCCTCTATTGTTGATTTGAAAGGCGATAACGAAGACCAAAATGCAGGTATTGCTATTGCACGTCGTGCAATGGAAGCGCCTTTGCGTCAAATCGTTGCTAATGCTGGCGAAGAAGGCTCTGTTGTTTGTGATAAAGTGAAGTCACAAGATAACTCTACCTATGGTTACAACGCGGGCACTGGCGAGTACGGCGATATGATTGCTATGGGTATTCTTGACCCAGCTAAAGTAACACGTACTGCACTCCAAGCGGCGGCTTCTATTGCTGGCTTGATGGTGACTACCGAGGCTATGGTCGCTGATTCACCTGAAGATAAAGCTGCTGCTGCACCTGCTGGTGATGGCGGTATGGGTGGCATGGGCGGTATGGGCGGTATGATGTAAGATCTGTCTTACTCGCGCTTCGCTAAAACCCCCACAAGCCCTTGGTTTGTGGGGGTTTTTATTTTTTTGAGTTTAACTCCGTGCTATTGTTTTTTTGGTTATTATGTTATCTAATAGCTGCGCAAAACGTCATTCGCCAGCGATGACTGTCTTTGTGCTGGGTGCTCCTGTGTTATGCCCTGGCGTTATAGGCATAATTCACGTAGTGGTAGGCTAGCGGCACCAACGGCGACAGGGTTCACTTGCACGCCTGCAGTGACAATTTGTGGCAATGGCCTTTGAGCACCTCGACGAAACTGCGCATAAACATCGATTCTTGGAATGATTTTTTCGGCTAATGCAACAGGTATGTGCCCCCCCAATATAATGGCTTGGGTGTCGAGCAATGCTGAGCATGCAGTGGCCACTAAATCGAGTGAGTCCTGAACTTTGTAAATCCACTCATCAACCCCAGGCCAATTCACATCAAAGTGATTGTGTAGGTCATAAATAGAGTTTACGGCAATATTATTTTTAATCAGAATACGCTTGAGGAGGGCTAAGTTTGGGTGCGAGTAAATCTTAGAGGGCAGCATATCGCCCAGTTCGCCTGCGTTGCCATAGGTGCCACGTAAAAGTTCGTTGTTTGAGACTAGGCCACCGCCAAAAGCAAATGAAATAAAAAAGTAGACAAAATTTTTATAATTTCTGCCTACGCCTGCAATGCCCTCACCGGCTGCTGCACCGGTTGCATCATTGACCACCCAAGTGGGTAATTGAAAGCGCGCCGAGACAATTTGGGCAATATCGACTTGTGCCCACTCCTCAATCATATGATGAGTGTTCATTTTGCCATCCGTAGCGCTAAAAAATCCCGAAATCCCCACGCCAATACCCAGTATTTTAGTGTCGCTGATGTGGTTTTTTTGCATCATTTGAGCAATAACCTGTTCACTGTGAGAGAGCACATTTTCAATGCTCATATCATCCAGTTCTTCTAAGCGTGTTTCAATGACATTGCCTGCAAAATCCATCAAGGCAATACCAATGGCATCGAGCAATATCGATAATCCAAAGCAGTAGGCAAATGAAGGGTTGGCCTCTAGCTCAAAGCTTGGGTTGCCTCTGGATGTGGATGAAATGCGATCGGTTTGATGCAGTACTTCCTTATCTAGCAAATTTTTAACTAAGCGGGAGACCGTTTGTTGTGGGATTTTGGTGGTATGAACAATTGATCTTTGACTGATATTGTGTGACCAAAAAACAAGTTTAAGGATGTCCCTTTCTGAGTCTTGAAATAATTTATCGCCTTTGCCAAGCGCAAAATTACGCATTAAGTTAACACTGTTTTTTGATGAAAGCATAGAGTGCCTTAAAGTTCTATTGTGTTGAAATTGTCATTATTGTGCTGGGTAAAGCATCACTGGGTTGCGCGCTAATGAATTGCTCTTTGTGCGCTGAAGCGCCGACTCTGCAAATACAGGGGTTAATAGCGACCGATACAGAGGCTTTGAGTGATTAAGCTCAGTATTCATTAATGCCTATCGGTGCTTTTCTTATCGGTGCTTTTTGCACCGATATTTCTATAGTCACTTGAAATCATAGTACAGCAGCGTTCTCGTGATGTCAGTGTACAACCCTATAGCAAAGCTCTGAACAACAGTCGCCCAGATATTTTTTTGTCACTATTCAGAGTTACCGAAATTCAGAGTTACCGAAATTGGGTGCTGCTGAATCATTGCCTGCGCCGCTCAAGCCATCTGCGACTTTGTGTATCTGCAAAGTTTACCCACACCATCCATGCTGGGACTGGGCGTCATTATGAGACCAGAACACTCCCAGCGTTTAAATGCCCAGATAATAATCCATCAGCATCCTATCAGCTAAATTTTTTCAGATTGGCTAAATAGTTACATTCTTTTTAGTACTAAGATTAAGCCATAACAAAACTTTCTATGCTTGTGAGCGCGCTAAGTGTGCGGATAATCTCATTCTATGAATAATTTTGGGTTAATAATTTATCAATTTTACTTATTCATAACAATTTATAACCCAAAAAGAGTTGTAACTGTGTTTTCGCTATGTTTTACTGTGAAAATAAGTGATCACTCAAAAGATGAAGTGGCTTCTCACTTCAAGGCTTTCATCGTTTCTCAAAGTGAAGGTCGTCCTTTGCTTTGCGAGCGCACGGCTGAATGACTCACACAATGAATAATAACAACGCATTTTGAGTACCCTGCAATTGGGTGCTTCGTAGTATCGTAAAGACACCGGAGAACAATAAAATGAAAATGAAACCTGTAGCCTACGTACTTTCTATGATGTTTTCTGCGTCAATCGCCGCGCAGGAAGACAGTAATGATGATGCTAATGTTGA
The DNA here is from genome assembly GCF_001292705.1 of Marinagarivorans algicola. Lineage (GTDB taxonomy): Bacteria > Pseudomonadota > Gammaproteobacteria > Pseudomonadales > Cellvibrionaceae > Marinagarivorans > Marinagarivorans algicola. The sequence goes on along the minus strand of NZ_LGAK01000003.1, from coordinate 142,988 downwards.
AGTGGTGATGGTCACTGGTACGAGCGTTGTTCGAACGCAGGCGGATACGCCGGCTAAAACAACGCTGATTAGTCAAGAGAATATTGCCAAAACAGGCTTTTCTAGTCAGGCCGATATTTTAATGAATGTACCTGGTATAAAAGTAGAAGGCGGTGGCGGTGAAGTGGCTACGAATGCTTTTGTTCGTGGTCTGCCCTCTGGCGGGCAATTTCAGTTTACGCCACTCAATTACGACGGCATGCCGGCATTTCAGTCGGGCATGACCTCATCGGCGCAAGATGTCTACTTTCGGCCTGATATCGGCATTGAGCGTGTAGAGTATGTAGCCGGCGGTGTCTCTAACTTATACGGTCCTGGTTCTGTCGCTGGTGTTATTAACTATATTTCTCGCAAGGGCAGCGATGACCCCGAAAGCACTGTGCAGCTCGAAATGGCCGAAGACGGTAGAGTGAGGACAGACTTTTTTACCAGTGGCCCGCTCTCCAGTGATGACAATATTTACTATGCCATGTCGGGTTTTTATCGCTACGACGAGGGCCCGCTTGATACCGGTTTGCCCACTAAAGGTTATCAGGTAAGAGGTAATATCAGTAAAGAGTTTGATGATGGTCATGTCACATTTTATGGCCAGTTAATTAACGATAAAGTACAGTTTTTTTTGCCTTTACCCTTGGATGGCGGCAATCGTAAAAGGCTGACAGGCAACGATGGTAATACCGTATTTGTAGGGCAAACCGTTGCGGCAGCGCAATTAAGTTACCCTACCGCAACAGGCCGCTATGAATCGCCTATTGGTGAGGGTGTAGCAACAGAAGGTGGCTCTTTTGGTGTTGAATTTGAAAAAGAGCTATCGGATGATTGGCGCATTGGTGGTAAAGCAAAAGGTGCGCGTTATGAGCATCAATTTAATTTATTTTTAGATGGTGATGGCCTGGCAAACTCACCCGAGTCGCTTAATGGGTATATTAATAACTCGGCGAGAACGCTTAATGGCGATGTACTGAGTACTTTAGGTCGCGCAAACTTTACATGGTCAGAAACGGGTAATCCTGTCCCTGACGATTATGTACTGTTTGGCAACCGGCTACTTGATCGGCAGCGAGACGGTGATTTTTTTAGTACAGAGTTTAACGTTACGGGTGCTTTTGAAACGGGCAATATTGACCATACGCTAAATATAGGGACTTTTTTCATCCACGCACAACAAATGGATTTTAATATCATCTCAAGCTATTTGGCTGATTTTAGTAATGGTCAAAATGCCCGTTTAGTGGATTTGTCATTTACCGATACGGCCGGTAATGTTGTCGAGTATTCACGCAATGGTATTGTGGGCCCCGGTATTAGTTACACCAACAAAAATTTAACCAGTAAGCGTACAGCCCTTTATATTACCGACCAAATGGAAAGCGGAAATTGGGCGGTTGACTTGGGTATGCGTGTTGAGCGTGCGGTAGGAACTTCAAAGGCTGAAGGCAGTGAAAGTGTTGTTGTTTCCGATGATCCGACTTTAGCCTCTAACTTGCAGGTGAATACCACCGGTAACGGGCGCTTCACTTATGGCGAAGTTGCTAGTACAGAGGCGGCATTTTCTGCGGCGGTTTTGTACGCTCTAGAAGATAGCGACATCAATCTTTATGCCAATGCATCAAGAGGTTACTTTTTTCCCCAAATTAGGAGTATTCGCTTTAATGACAATGGTGAGCCACAAAGCTATGAGGGAGAAGATATTACGCTAGCCACACTCGGTATTAAGTACTTTCCGCAAGATCTTTATGTGGATGCATCATTGTTTTTGGCGAATTTAGATAATCGTCGCTCGGTTGATTTTGTCAATGATGGTAGCGGTGGCTTGATCGAAAATGTTTTAGAGCAATCCACCGAAACCGTCGGGGCTGAAATTATTACTCGTTACACAGTCTCTGATACGGTGACTGTTGACGGCAATATCACCTATCAAGATGCCGAATTTAGCGCCGGCGGCAATACCGGTAATGTACCGGCTAGGCAGCCTGAACTGACAGGTAATCTTGCCTTTTCATACAATAATGATTTGTTTGATTCACGCTTAGCGTTGAGTCATTTTGGTGATGCTTTTGCTAACGATAGCAACACGGTAGAGCTCGGTAGCCATACTATTGCTACTTTATCAGCTGGATATACATGGGCATTTAATAATGATCAAAGAATCCGTGTGGGTGTGAGCGTATGGAACCTATTTGATAGCGAAGGCATTACCGAGGGTTCACCACGTCAAGGTAATGCTCAGGCCGGTGGCGACGACTTTTTTGTTGGCCGTCCCGTATTGCCTCGACGTGTCAGCTTAACAACGCGATATGATTTTTAAGTCAATAAAAGGATTGTAGCGCTCTGCATAGAGCGCTACAGATATAAACTGAATATTGAGTGATAATCCTATTTAAAAATTATTGGTTGAGCTGCACTATTATGAATACTTTTGATTATGCCATTGTGGTTGCCTACCTCATTTTACTTGTGGGTATGGGCTTTAGTTTTAGACAGCAGCACACCAAAAAAGATTACTTTTTAGGTGGGCGAACGTTGGGTTGGAAGGCCTTGACATTATCGGTAATGGCTACGCAATTATCCGCGATTAGTTTTGTTTCTGCGCCAGCGTTTGTCGGTTTAAGAGAGGGCGGTGGTTTGCACTGGTTATCTTATGAGCTGGGTGTGCCACTGGCAATGCTACTGATTTTGAGTACTATTTTACCGGCGTTATACCGCTCGGGTTTTGTGAGTATTTATGATTATCTTGAGCAGCGTTTTGGCCGCTCTACGCGCATTTTAATTAGCGTTGTTTTCCAGTTTAGTCGTGCATTTGCCACGGGTATTATGATTTTTGCTGTCTCCTTAATTTTGCAGGGCACGATGGGCATTGAGGCTTGGCAAGCGATAGTATTAACCGGTGTGATTACGGTGTTGTATTCATTGCAAGGCGGGATGAAGGCGGTAGTGTACGGCGATGCGGTGCAAATGATAATCATTGTTTTAGGCACAATAGCGTGCATTGGCTTTGGTTTGCATCATTTAGGGGGTATTGGTGAATTTATGACAAAAGTCGACCCAACCCGCTTAAATGCCATTAAGCCTGATTCTTTAGGCTTTGATGGGGAAGGGTTTGGTTTGCTGCCTATGATTTTTGGTGGGATTGTCTTATATGCTTCTTATTACGGTTGCGACCAAACACAAGCGCAGCGTGCATTGGCAGCACCGAGCACGCAACAATTGCGCTATATGATGCTGGCGAATGCCACTGTGCGTTTTCCTATTACTTTATTGTATTGTTTTTCGGGGTTGATTATTGGGACTTTAGCCATGAGCGAGGCGGGTTTTATGGCGCAAATCCCTGCGGAAAACCCCGATTGGATGATGCCTATTTTTATTCTTAATTATTTGCCGCACGGTATGATCGGTATTTTAGTCGTCGCTATTTTAGCGGCGGCTATGTCTTCGCTGAGCTCTGCAATTAATTCATTGGCTGCGGTCAGTGTTGAAGATTATTGTCGCCTAACGAATAAAACTTTAGAGCCAGAAGATTATTTGAAAAAGGCAAAGTACGTGGGTTTAGGTTGGGGTGCGGTAACACTGCTTTTATCTTTTTATGCTGGAGATATAGCACCGACTGTTATCGAGGCTATTAATAAAGTAGGCTCGGTATTTTATGGGCCAATACTTGCTGTTTTTTTACTGGCGGTGATTAATAAAAGCCTCGGAGCACGAGAGATTAATCTCGGTTTAATTGCCGGGGTGCTGATGAATATTGTTATTTGGTTAACGATGGAGCATGTCTTTTGGTTTTGGTGGAACTTTATTGGTTTTAGCGTAACCGCAGTTTTTGCTTATATGGTGAAGTGGGTACTTGGCGGAAGCTATGTGACGACCTCTTCAGCGGCGCTTGTCACGCAGCGAGTGTCTATATTGACTCAATTAGATATCGTTGTTTTGCTTGCCTCTTTTGTCATCATGTTGAGCATTTGCGCTACATTGCCACTGCTTTTTAGTTAAAATTAAGAGGTAATAATGGAAAGTTCACGTTCTTTTTTACGCACTTTGTTCGAGCAAGCGGTGAATACCTGTTTACCCAGTGTGTGTTTAAATACGCATTTTGAGGCGGTAGACGTTAGCCAAGGCGTTTGCATTGTGGGGGCTGGTAAAGCATCGGCTGATATGGCGGCCGCGGCCTATAAAAAATACGGTGATGCGTGTTACGGCAAAGTGGTGACACGCTACGGTTACGGCACCGAATTACCCACCGGAAATATTGACATTTTGTATGCTGCGCATCCAGTACCTGATGAAAATAGTTTAGCAGCTGGCCAGGCGCTACTGGAACTTGTTGCAAAAACACCTGCACATATCCCCATTATATTTTTAATATCTGGCGGCGGTTCTGCGCTTATGTCGGTACCTGTCGCGGGTGTGAGTTTTGCCGATAAAATGGCTTTACATCAATTTTTATTGCGCAGCGGCGCACCGATTGATCAAATGAATATTGTCCGCAAGCAGCTCTCGGGGGTAAAAGGTGGCCGCTTAGCGCACGCTGCGGCCGGCCAATGTTATACCTTTGTCATTTCGGATGTTGTTGGCGATGACCCCAGCTTGATTGCATCTGGCCCCACCGTTGATGATGCTAGTACACCGGCGCAAGCATTGGCAATATTAGAGCAATATCATTGGCCTGCCACATCTTCAATTATGGATTATTTAACAAAAGCTAGCCATCGCAAAGCCTCTTATCTTATTCCCCAAAAACAATCGCATTATTGTATTGTTGCCAATGCTCATCGGGCTATTGATGCTGCTGCTTTTTATGCGCAAGAGGCAGGCTGGTACACGCAAGTGCTCAATTATGAGCAGCAAGGCGAAGCAGCGCAAGTTGCTAAACAGCATGCCGCAATCGCATTAGAGATGCAAAGCAAAGGTCAAAAATGCTTATTATTTTCGGGTGGTGAATTAACAGTGACTTTAAGTAAAGGCGATGGTGGCGACGGAGGCCCTAATCAAGAGTACTTATTGGCGATGGCGATCGCACTCAATGGTGCGCCCGGAATCAGAGTACTCGCGTGTGATACGGATGGGGTTGATGGTAGTCAAGAGGTAGCTGGCGGCTTTATCGATGAAACCATATTAATTAAAGCGAAAGCTAAGGGACTATTACCGCAGGCCTATCTTGATAAGCATGATAGTTATCATTTTTTAAAAGCACTAGACGCGCTAATTATTACTGGGCCGACGCGTACAAACGTGAATGACTTTAGAGTCATTATGATTAACTAAAATGCCACCACCACATGGCTATGCATTTAAGTGCAAAAAATATTTAATACAGTCAATCATTGTAAAGTAATGATTTGGGAGACTTACACATGTCAGAAGATCAGCAGCTGTTTAAAGCAGGCCAAGCCATTTTAAATAAAAATGACTTTGGAGGCTATACGGTGCCGACTCAGGGTTTATATCCGTTTCAGTGGAATTGGGACTCGGCAATTACAGCATTGGGCTGGATGAAATTTAATGAGCCGCGCGCTTGGCAAGAACTCAATGTATTGATGAGTGGCCAATGGGATGACGGTATGGTTCCGCATATCCTATTTCATAAAGACTCTGATACCTACTTTCCTGGTCCTGATGTTTGGGGGGCGGATAAAAAAGTTAAAAGCACGTCGATTTCTCAGCCACCGGTATTGAGTAGTGTGGTAAAAATTCTTTGTGAGCAAGCAAAAGATACCCAGCTCAGAGATCAGACAGTTATGGCTATGTTGCCTGGTCTTATTCGCTCTCATTTATGGTGGTACCGCGATCGGGATCCAGAAAATACAGGCTTGGTGGTGAGTTATCATCCTTGGGAGTCAGGCATGGATAATAGCCCTGCGTGGGATGAGGCGCTCGAGCGAGTGCCGAAAGTGACGTGGGAATATCAGCGCCGGGACCTAAATCATATTGATGCCTCCGAAAGACCGCACAAAGAGCAATACGATCGCTATTTATACTTAGTTGATTTATTTAAACATAAGCAGTTTCAGAGTCCAGATATTTATCGCGACTGCCCCTATAAAGTAAATGATGTGAGTTTGATCTCTATTTTACACCGCGCAACACTGGATTTAATTGACTTGTGTGAGCAGTTTAATGTAACTGGTCAAGGAGTTGATCAGTTAAAGGCACGTGCCACATTAACAGTGCATAATATGCATCAATTGTGGAGTGAGAAAACGCATTTTTTTCATTCAAAAGATTTAATAAGCAATACGTTGTGCCGTGTAAAAACGAATGCTGGCTTTTTGCCGCTATTGGCTGGCCTAGCCAATAAAGCGCAAGCGCAGCATTTGGCTAAAGAGGCGCAGACGTGGATGGCTGCCAGCAAATATGCAATCGCCTCTACAGACCCTCGAGAACCGCAATATGAGCCGCAGCGCTATTGGCGCGGCCCGGTGTGGCTGCATATTAACTGGATGATTGCACTAGGATTTGAGCGTAGCGGGTATCGTGATGTTGCCGAGCAAATACATAATAAGACCGATATGTTATTCCGTGAGTTTAAGTTTTTTGAATATTTTAATGCTGATACAGGTGCCGGTTGCGGCGGCAATGATTTTTCGTGGACGGCTGCTATTGCCATGCATTGGTTGTTAAAGCCATGAGCCGGGTATTGAGCGGGACTCGGGTGATGTGTTTTGGTGAGGCGCTGATCGATATGCTGTCAAATAAAGTGAATGGCGATGCGACGACTAAGCATGAAACCTTTACGCAATTTGCCGGTGGCGCGCCAGCTAATGTGAGTGTGGCGCTGGCTAAACTTGGGGGCAATAGTTATTTTTGCGGCATGCTAGGGCGCGATGCTTTTGGTGATTTTTTGCAGCATTCGTTGCTCGAGTATGGGGTGAAAACAGATTATGTTTTGCGGACAGATAAAGCAAAAACGGCGTTGGCTTTTGTATCGTTAGATCAGCAGGGTGAGCGCACTTTTTCTTTTTATCGCCCGCCTGCTGCTGACTTGTGTTTTAGCCAGAATGATTTTCAGGCGCAGTGGTTTGAGCAAACCGCAATTTTTCATTTTTGTTCAAACAGCTTAACTGAATCGGGTATACAAGAGGCCACTCAAGCAGGAATTACGCTGGCTAAGCAACATCGCGCATTGGTGAGTTTTGATGTTAATTTGCGTCAAAATTTATGGTCTCAGCAGGGTGATCCCTTTGGTGTTATTTGGTCGGTTATGTCGGGTGTTGACGTACTTAAGGTTTCAAGAGAAGAGCTGGAATTTTTGTGCGCCAAGCAAACGCAAGAGCAGACAATTGCTCGATTATTACACTGTGGCTGCCAATTAATTCTTATATCCGATGGTTGTCGCCCTCTGCAATGGATTACTGCAAACATGCAAGGCGAAATAGAGCCCCCGCAAGTTAGTATGGTGGATGCAACAGCGGCTGGCGATGCTTTTGTTGGCGGCTTGTTATTTAAATTACAGGAATTTTTTGATCGTAAAGGCGATCTAGAGACTCTTTTGAGCCACGCAAGCCAGCTGAGTGATATTTTAAGATTTGCTTGTGCCTGCGGTGCTCATGCGGCCTCTATATACGGTGCCTTTCCTTCATTACCTTCATTATCGAGCCTTGATGCTCTTACTCGAGAGATACATGATGACATTACCTAATTTTACTCAGGGTGATTTCTTACGCCAGCATATTCAATCAATACTGGCTTTTTATGAGCCTAATGTCGATGACCCTAAAGGCGGATTCTATCAGAATTTTTTGGATGATGGGCAAGTGTATGATAAATCTACTCGACATTTGGTGAGTTCTACACGTTTTGTTTTTAATTATGCTAGAGCGTATTTGGAGTTCAAAGAGCAAAAATATTTGGATCGAGTTAACGCTGGGATTGAATTTATTCGCCGCGCTCATTTTAACGAGCAATACAAGAGCTATGGATGGCTACTAAAAGTACACGAGGCCAAGGTAGAGACGGTTGATCATAATAATCATTGTTATGGTTTTGCCTTTGTCATGCTTGCATACAGTTGGGCAATTAGAGTTGGGCATCCAAAAGCTGCCGAATATCTTGAAGAAACATGGTTGACGATGGAGTGTGTTTTTTGGGATCCTCATCATGCTTTATATAAAGATGAATTTGATGTGACGTTAACAACAGACAGTGGTTATCGTGGCCAGAATGCGAATATGCATACCTGCGAGGCATTGATTGCAGCCTACCATGCTACTCAAGATAATAAATTTTTAGATCGCGCATTATTAGTGGCCGATAGCATTGTGAATAAGCAAGCGTCGTTAACTGAGGGTTTGATATGGGAGCACTTTCACGCTGATTGGTCAGTTGATTGGGACTATAATAAAGATGACCCTAAAAATTTATTTAGGCCTTGGGGCTTTCAGCCGGGGCATCAAACTGAATGGGCAAAATTATTAGTGATGCTCTATCAAATCACACAAAAAGAGTGGTTGTTATTGCGGGCACAAAGCTTATTTGATCGCGCTTTAGCGGTAGCATGGGACAAAAAAAATCAGGGCATTGTTTACGGTTTTGATTTGGATCATCAGGTGTGTGATGGTGAGAAATATTTTTGGGTGCAGGCAGAGTCATTGGCGGCAGCGAGATATTTATATGCTTACACTCAAAAAAAACAATATTTGCAATGGCACAATATGATTTGGCAATACGCATGGAAGTATATGGTCGATCACCAATATGGCGCTTGGTTTAGAATACTCAGTTCAGATAATACCAAAATTGATAATCAAAAAAGTCCGATAGGTAAAACGGATTATCACACAATGGGTGCGTGTTACGATATGTTATCACTGACTCTATAAATTGAGTATTGCGGTTTGACTTTTTATTAACACATAAAGTGATTAATCCTTGCGCCTTTGTGCGTTACTTGCGCCTTTATGTGTTAATTGTTGTATTTGCTTGTGGCTGTATTTGTTTGTGTTTGCATTTCCCTATGCCGTATATCCCTATAAGTGCGGCAATTTAAATTCTTGCAAAATCTTGACTAATGTATCGGCGGCATGGCGGCGATGCTCGTAATGTGTTGTCGTGGCTTTTTGCCAGTCCCCTTCAAGAATGGCCTCTAAAACGTCACGGTGGTCTTTATTTGATTTGGTGGGTTTGTCGCGTAACTTTAGTGTAACCAAACGAGCACGGTGCCCTTGGTCACGCAAGCTCGAGGCCATCAAGGCTAAGCGTTGATTGCCGCATGACTCCACTAATAAGCGGTGAAATCGATCGTCTGCTTCGGCCCAGCCTTCACGGTTGTCGGTGTTAAGGCTGGCATCCATATCATTGATTGCTTGTATCAGCTCGGCCAGGTCATGCCGCTGGGGGCGTTGGCGTGCCAGCAACTCTACAGCGGTGACCTCAAGACTTGTCAGTACCTGATAAATTTCTTTCATATCATCGGGTACTAAGGGAATAACGCGCATACCGCGACGGGGAATCAGCTCGATGAGGCGTTCATTTTCGAGTCTTATAAGCGCCTCGCGAACGGGTGTTCGGCTAACCCCTAGGCTTTTGGCGAGCTCGGGCTCTAGAGCTTGATAGCCTGGGTAAAACTCGTTACTGAGAATAGATTTCTTAAGGGTGCGATACACCAGTTCAACACGAGAGATGCTTCCCTTCTCTAGAGGTTGCGATGTTTGCTGTTCGGCAAGATTATTCATAGTGTGATGTTCCAATGGTACGGCTTGATACCACAAGTGGTGGTAGTGAAGCGGGCAATTTTATTATCGAGAAGACAGCCTAAATAAGCGATGTTTCGATTTTTCCCGCCAAAAGCAAGACTTGATATATTCTTAAGTTTAATGCTTGGCGTAAAATCTAAATGTCTACGCTGAAGGCCATTATGGTTAAATGCGCGTTCCGCCTTCAGTACATGCTCTGGGTTATAGTCTTCTAGTATGACTTGCTGTGTGCCGTCGCCCGAAATGCGTATGACGCGGTTGCTAATAATACTGGTCACCCAAATCTTGTTTTCAATATCAAAACTAAGACCATCAGGATAAACACCTTTTTCGAAATTTGCGACTATTTCTTTTTGTCCGAGTTTACCGGTATTTAAAATGGCAAAACGTGACAATTTACGACCAAAAGTTTCGTTGACATACAGGTAGTTTTGACAGGGGCTTAATTGTATTTCATTGGTATACCCTAAATTATCCGTAACTTTATGCGTTGTTATACCATTAGTGCACACAATAAAGCCGTCGCTTATTTCTTTTTTGTACGCGTGTTCTCTTGGGTGGTGCCGTGTACTGACTGACACCCAGACACGATCTTGTTGATCAATAGTGACATAGTTGCAAGGGGGCAGTGGTTCATTGTTTAGGTGTGTTAAAAAAGGCGTAAGCTGGCCTTGCTGTGTAAGCTCCCATACTCCGCCGTCATCGCCGAGATTGGCAATTAAAAAAGTCTTTCTTTTTGTGATGGCAAAACCGTTAGTGCGTAAAATAATAGGACTTTTTTGCGCCAAATAATGTCGTTGTTGACCATTAGGCAAAATATGGGTAATACCGCCTTGCCAGTTAGAGGTAAATACACTGCCGTCACGGGTGCAGTGTACGCATTCAGGCCTTTGTAAATTCTCGCCATAATAGGTAAGGTCACTGGGTAATATGAGGCTTGAACCCTTGTATTGCAAAGGTTGTAGCTGACTAAGTGGGTTATTCATCATATGTTGAATTATTCATTATGTGTAAGGATATTTTTATGAATCAGAAGTATCGGTCACAAGGTAAGCGTTGTAGGGCATTCAATATTGCTGTGCTGGCTGGTGATGGTATCGGCACAGAAATTATGCCGCCATGCCTACGATTAATTGATCGCGTGTTGGCGACTGTTAATAGTAACGTGACTTTAAATTATACTGCCTTGGATGCCGGTGCAGGTGCTTACCAAGCAACTGGTTGCGCGCTTAGTGATAACGTTTTGGCGGTGTGTAAAACAGCCGATGCCATATTGTTAGGTGCTATGGGGTTGCCGCAGGTGCGCTATCCTGATGGTACAGAGGTTTCTCCTCAAATTGAGTTGCGTGAAAAATTGCAATTATTTGCTGGAGTGCGACCCATTAAAGTGATTAGCGGTTTGGGTGGATCGATTTTATCTCATCCTAAAGCTCGCAATATTGATTTTGTTTTAATTCGAGAGTCTACCGAGGGTTTGTTTGCCGGTAGAGCCGAAACGCAATTTGAGTACGCTGCAGTCGCGCATGTAAGTCACGGGATGAGCTGTGTTGGCGCGGTCGATTATAGTGTCGTAGAACGTGCATCTGACACCATGATTATGACACAAGCTGGGGTAAAAAGAGTCTGCGATTTTGCCTTTAATATTGCGCATCATAGAAAGACTTTAGGGGCTCGCGGTTTACTCACGTGTATTGATAAGTCGAATGTTTTAGGCAGTATGGCGTTTTTTAGGCATCATTTTTTAGAGTGTGCTCGTATCAATCCGGATATCCAAGCCGAAACTCTTTACGTCGATGCTGCAGCGCAAAAAATGGTAATGACACCCTGGCACTTTGATGTTGTAGTGACCGAAAATATGTTTGGTGACATATTATCTGAATTAGGGGCAGGTCTTATTGGTGGCGTTGGCTTTGCGCCTTCTGCTGATATTGGCGAGCAGCATGCTGTTTTTCAGCCTTGTCATGGCAGTGCGCCAGATATTGTAGGTCAAGGTATTGCTAACCCTGTGGGGATGATTTTATCGGCAGCGATGATGCTGCAATGGTTGGCTGAGCGCTACAGTTATCCTGATTTATATGCTGCGTCTGTGCGATTGGAAGCGGCAGTTAATGATGCTTTTGTGTCGGGTCATTTGATCCCTGTTAGTCTGGGTGGTACAGCAACAATGCAAGATATCTATAGTGCCATTTCGGCCAAGTTGGGCACGTCGGCGCCGTAGTGATGGCGGCTCCTGTATTATCACTATTGAGCGCGTTTGATCGCGACAAGCATGCAGTGCTTGCGGTGTTAAAGGGGCGCTTTTATGATGCGCTCTTTGATTGTGTTTATTGATGGCTATTCATATATCATTTTTGGTGATTAGCGAGGACTGCCATCGTTGAGTGCTCATGCATTGTGTACTGTTTTGACTGGACTGAATGCCTACGGGCCTTAAAAATAATCTATTAACCCTCAAGTGTCAGAGTTATCTGTTGAGCTTAATCATCATCTCATTTAAGCCTTTTTGAGTATTCTTAGTCGTTAACTGGTGCTGTTTGCTGTATGGCGGTATGACTTTTTTTGATATTGTTTTAGCCTTAATTTATATTTTATTCAGCGTTGGCTGGGGCCTGTGGCGTAGCTTGGCCGGTGCGCGAGTAGCTAGTGCTCATGGCGTTAAGGCTTTTTGGCTGGCTCAAAAGAATTTTTCTGCGCTGCCTGTCGCACTTACTCTCATGGCCACTCTTATTAGTAGTAATACACTGGTCTCTCATCCGGGCATTGCCTCGTCGAGTGGTTTGATTTTATTACCGGGGTTTTTTCTATTGCCTTTCGTGCTGCTGTTTGCTGCTAAAAAGCTCGTGCCCTTCTATCGTAAACATGTGCGTTTATCGGTCTATGAATATTTGGCGCTTCGCTTTGGTTCTTTAACGCAGGCATACGCGAGTACAGGCTTTGTTGTTGATCGGTTGTTTGATATGGCTGTCACGTTAGTGACATGTGGTATTTTTGTGCAAGTTTTAGTCGGTATGCCCTTGTGGCTGGCCATGATTGCGATTTTGGGGTTGACGATCATGTATGTGTTGATCGGTGGTATTGCTGCGGTGGTATGGAATGATGCACTGCAAAGTGTAGTATTAATACTAGGAGGGGTTGTGGTGGTTAGCATCATTAGTTTTGCCCCTTTTAATGCTTGGCTTATTGCCTGGGAGGGAGGTCGCTTTAGCTTGGGAGACTGGTCTGTCAGCGGGTCAATGCTAAGCCCAAGTGCCAGTAGTTCACCTTGGCTAATTATGCTAGCGATGAGTATTATTTGGGCACGTAAATTTTGGTGCGACCAAACAATGGTTCAGCGCTACCTTATTGCAAGCTCGCATGCAGAGGCAGCACAGGGGCTGCATTTAGCCGCTCTAATGATTGTACTGATATTATTCGTGTTTAATGTGGTGGGCGCTGGGTTGTGGGGGTTTTATCAAGGTGCAGGCTCTTACAGTGTCAGTGATGTACATCCGTTTTATTCAACGGTTATTCCATCGGTACGCGATCAAATTATGCCGCATTTTGTTTTGCACTATTTTCCATTGGGTGCAAAAGGTATCATGCTTGCTGCTGTCGTTGCAGCGGCAATGTCCTCTTTGAGTAGTGATGTTAACGGTGTAGCGAGTGTGCTCTATCACAATTGGGTGAGCTGTCAAAACAGCATGCAAACGCCCAGCTACAGTACGCGGTCGCAGTCTTCGCTAAGAAGAGAGTGGATCAGTCGTTTGTTGATACTGTTGGCGGGCTTATGCGTGCTGGTGATCGCATTGCATTTAGTACCCGATAGTACTTCAGGGCCTTTGGCGATGCGTGTGATTGCTATTGCCTCGGCGCTATCGGGTGCTGTACTGGGTGTTTTCTGTTTGGCTTATTTTACTATCAGAGCAACTAAGCACGGTGCGTTATTAGGGTTAGTTGCTGGTTCTTTGATGGGTTTGTGGGCAGTATTAACCGCGGGGGAGTCAGCGCCTTGGGCTGATGTTAGCTGGCGGTTTCCTTTGAATGTGTTGTTGTCTGGAGTGTTAGCCCAGTGGGTGGTTATAGCGGTGGGGTACTTTGTGAGTGTAAGCTTTACATGGGCAAAGGCATCATCAGCACAATTGCAAGCCGTACGGGTTTATACTATCTGGGCAAAAAATAATTAATTTAACGAGTAGGGTAAAAATGAAAGCAATAAAAATTACATTAATGATTGTATTTATCGTGATATTGTTAGTTGTTGGCGGCGTGTTTGCTGTCTTGATGAATCTCAGTACGTTGGTTGAAGATGCTGTAGAAACCCATGGGCCACAGGTGACGCAAACGGCAGTTAACTTAAAGGATGTGGATATTAATTTATTTAAAGGCATGTCTGAGCTGAAAGGTTTTGAAGTATCTAACCCTAAGGGCTTTAATTCACCTTATGCCTTTAAAGCTGATACCTTTAGAGTTCACATTGACCCGATGAGTTTAAATGCTGACGTGATTGTTATTAATGATATAACGATAGAAGGAGTGAGCATTGTTGCTGAACAAAAAGGTCTAACGACTAATATTCAAGCCTTGCTTAATGCTGTTAAAGAGTTTGCGGCTCAATCAGGTGGTGACGGAAATGATAAGCCCGTACAAGAGGAAACGCAATCATCGCCTTTTGAACCGAGGTTTGCGTTAAATAATTTACACTTTGCCAATAATAATATGCGTTTAGTGACAGAATCTTATGGTGAATACGCATTAAATATCCCCAATCTATCGCGCAGTCAATTAAATGGTGGCGGTAAGGGGTTGACTGCTGGTGAGTTAGGCGTTGCTATTTTACAACCTATACTTGATGAAGCCGAGAGTGTTGCAAAGAAAAAGCTTAAAAAAGTACTCAAAAGTGAAGTCGAAGATAAGCTTAAAGAAAAACTCGAAGAAAACCTTAATGAAGAACAAAAAGGTGCCATCAATAAATTAAAAGGTTTATTTGGGCGTTAAAACACGTCTAACAACGGATACATGTTGAGAGCTTCATGAAAAAAATAATATCGTTTTTACTATTTGTTATCTTACCTTTACTGTTGGTTGTGCCTGGATTTATGGGTTGGCAAGCTGAAAAATCAATGCAGGATACCGCCGCTTATATCAACAGCTTGCCCGCTTATAGCGCTAACTGGCAGAGCTATAAACGCGGTTGGTTTAAGAGTGAGGGCGTGCTGTTGGTTTCGGTAGATGATATAGAGGGGCTTACCGATAGCACTGAGCCTGTCGAATTGCCGGTTGCTTTTCATTTGGTGCATGGCCCTGTTTTGCTAGGGCATAAAACCGAAGCCTTTACTCTAGGGTTGGGCGGATTTGATTTGCAAGTAACGCTATTAGATCGACATGAAGCCTATTTGCAAGATGTGCTCTCGGTTATTGGTGAGGGTCCGCTTTATCAGCTGGCAGCACGAATGGATTTAACCGGAAGGATCGCCCTGCATGATCGTTGGCTACCTTTTGAGTTTAATACCGAGGCGCTCTCTATTGTGGTTGATGGGTACGAAGGTGAGGGTGAAATAGGCCTAGATCGCAAGTTGATCTATACGATGGGATTACCTCGAATCCGTATCAAAGCGATGTCTTTAGAGGGCAGTGCTGTTGCTTTTACGGCAAAGGCACTCAAGGCTGAGCTATCTGCTGAATTGGCCAGCTGGCATAGTGCTCAAGTGGCGCCGGGTAAAGTTATTGTGAGTGTTGGCAGTCTTAAAAATGAAACGGCAAGTATTGTATTTAAAGATATGCATTTTGAGGCCGAGGCTAAAATTGACGCTATCAATAATACATTAAGCTACCTTAGCGAGCTTAATGTAGGCGCTTTGAATATTGCTGCGCTGGAAGCCGATATGAGCGATATTCAGCTTGAGCTATCGTATTTGAAGTTTAGCTTGGCTTTTCTTGAAAGCTATTATGCCTTAATACAAGACCCCCCTGCGAATGCTAATGCTGAGTATTGGCAGCAATACCTTGGTGAGTTGATTTTAAAAGAGCTACTACCGGCATCACCCGAGTTAAAAATAGACACTTTGGCATTCACGACATCGCAAGGTAAATTTTTTGCTCGGTTATTGTTAACGATTGAAGGAGAGTCGTTAGCAAAGGCTAATGTAAGCTCTAATAACCCTCTCGGTTTATTGCCTTTTATGGTTTTTCATTTAGATACTGAAATGGATATGGCTTTGGCCGTTCAATTTGCCGAGCTGTATGTGCGTAATCAAATAGAAGCACAATGGGCAAAAGAAGAGAGGGTATTTGTGGCTAGTGAGCTCAATGAAGCAGTTAAAACGCAGGTCCCTTCGGTGCTGGATATGCTGATTTCGCAAGGTTTTATTGTGTCTCACGATGATGATTATCGCCTGAATATTGATTATGCCAAGGGGCAAGCCACGCTTAATGGACAGCCTATGCCGCTGCCTTTTTAATACAGTGTATAGTGTCACAACTACAATATACGGTGGGTTTAGTCGTTGCTAAGCATGTTGAGTCGCTTGTTGTACCCGTCGCAGCCTCTTATGAAGCACTGCGGTTTTATGGTGTTTGTGAGTGTTTTGTTGTTGCTGGGCTTTTTACCTGAGCAGCAACTTCAGCACTTAGAGCTGCATACCTATGAGCATTTTAGTTATCGATGGCTGAGTGCGCACTTTATTCATTTAGGGCTGCAGCATGCGGTGATGAATGTTGCGGGTGCCATTGTGGTATGGCTTTTATGCGTATCGATAGTGCCTACTGGCTTGTTACTCGTGATGCTCTTATTGCTGCCTGTGGGGGTTAGTTTGGGTTTGGTGATGACCGATAGTGGTATGAGTTATCGTGGTTTTTCTGGTGCTATCGAAGGTTTTTTGGTGGTTGGTATTATTTGGCACTGGTGGCTTAGTCGCCGTTTTTCGCTATTGCTGGGGGCTTTAGTTGCAGGGAAGTTAATTATCGAGCAAATGCCGAGCTTTGATAATACATATTTGCTTGATAGCATCGGTGGTTTAGTGGCCGTTGATGCGCATTTATACGGTGTTGGTGGCGGGCTTTTTTTGGCGTTAGTGTATTTGGTTTTGGCCTATTGCAACGTACCATGTTTTTGTGCCCCTTGGCGTATGCCCTGGGCCAGAAGCCGTCATAGGTCATAGTGTATTCATGGTATCGTCATTCAGTATTCGATAGCAAAAGCGGTCGTTCAATAATGAGCTTATAAACAACAATGATCAGATAAAAATAAGGAGCTTTTATTGTTTTCTTCTCAGTGGTGGGTCTGGCGTAGTTTTACTATCGTTATATTTCTATGGGCTTTTGGGGGCAGCGCATTAGTCGCGGCTTCTAATAAAGCCGTTGATGTATATGCAGCTTATGAGTCTTCAGTTTATCAGGTAAAAATCATTGAAATTGCATCGGGTAGTCAAAATTCACTAGGTACCGGCTTTGTGGTTATGGAGGGTAATGTATTAGCAACCAATTACCATGTGATTTCAGCAAAGGTTTTTGAACCGGAAAAATACCGTATTGAAATAGAGCGCGATAATCAAAAAATAGTGCTGGATATATTGGCGGTTGATGTTGTGAGCGATTTAGCCATTGTGGCTCCTGTGGCATCAAAGATAAACTTGGGTAAGCCCTTTGATTTACAGCTTGAGTTACCTGAAAAAGGTGAGACTTTATATTCACTGGGTAACCCTCATGACTTAGGAATGACCGTTGTTGAAGGGACTTTTAATGGCTTGGTTGAACACCGTTTTACAGAGCAAATACATTTTAGTGGCCCGATTAATTCGGGCATGAGTGGTGGACCGGTAGTCAGTGATGAGGCGCGTGTAGTGGGTGTCAATGTTGCTACATCGGGCAATCAAATTGGTTTTTTAGTCCCTGTTAAAGCGCTTTATCAACTGATTCAGCGCTATCAGCAATACCTACAAAGTAAAGAGCAAGAAGCAGGTCAGGGGCATACCTATGAGGCGACTAAAACTCTTGATTCTCAGACTCCGATAGAGGCGAGTTTGTTAGCCGTGTTGCCGACTCGAGCTGATTTTCCAGACAAAACAGATGCGTTATTAAAGAGTATAGGCCAGCAAATTACCTCTCATACCACGGCCATGATTGATGCCGCTATCGACTCGCATTGGTCTGTTAACGCCATGGCAGAGGCGACAGTCAAAAGCTCTGACTTACCTTGGCTTGAATGCTGGGGTGATAGTAATAAAAACAAAAAACTTAAAATTAATACGATTAGTCGAGGCTGCCATAGCGGCTCTAATGTTTATTTAGGTGCGCAGTTTAATTCCGGTTTTATCGAATATGAATTTTTGTATTTTGAAGCAAAACTATGGCCTAGTTACAGCGCTTACCAGTACTTAGCGCGCGATACAGCGAATGCCATGCCAGCAAATAGAGGGCCTAAAAAACAGTTGGGTGCCTATCAATGTGTGAATCGCGAGGTAGTGAACCAATATCATGTAACCTCTAGGGTGAGCTATTGCTTGCGTGGATACAAAAAATTTGAAAATGTTTATGATGCCTTTTATATGGCGGTTTCTGTCGATAAAGAGAAACAAGCTGTCATGAGTCACTTTACTTTGTCGGGTGTTACCAAAGATTCGGCGCAACGCTTTTTAACGCACTTTCTTGAGGTGGTTGCATGGCCTTAGTTGTTGAGCAGATTAATAAAGCCGGTCATGTGTTAACTCGCCAAAGCTTTGATGAGCCGTGCATTTATCTTGGTCGAGGGCTAGACCAAGATATTGTTGTTGACGACGTATTTGTAGATTCTCATCATGTACAAATCACCTATGATGTTAATGCGCAAGCTATAGCGTGCGTAGATTTGGCCAGCGTGAACGGTATTACTGTTGAGCCAAAAGTGGGTAAAAAGACAACCGTGCTCGGTGGCGCGAGATTAAATAGTGGCGATGTGTTATTACTTGGGCGCAGTCGATTTCGTATTCTATTGAGTGATCATCCGGTAGCGCCTGCACAGCCATTAACCTTTTGGCATGAGTGTATTTATCGCTTGAGTGTATGGCCTGTTGTGGTGATGTGTGCTGTAGTCCTGGCAAGCTTTATGGTTGCGGAGTCTTACTTTAATCTCCCAAATGTTGATTTTCTTGAAAAATACGCATCACAGGCATTTTATATGTTGTTAGCAACATTTATATATGCTGGAATTTGGGCCATTATTGGGCGCGCGCTATTGGGTGAAGGCCGCTTAGTGACGCAGTGGTTATTAGTTTTAATAAGTATTATTGTTGTCAAGTGCTTGGGGCTCTTGTTACCTTGGTTAAGCTACCATTTACCCGCAGAGTACTTATGGCTGCTTGTTGGTGAGTGTATATCAGCAGCTGCGCTATTGATTGTGGTGATGTTAAGTTTACGCATGGCGACACGCCTTAAGTGGTTACCCAGAGCGCTGTTGGCTTCGGTGTTGCCTGTGGTTATAGCTGTTGATACTTTGTTGGTGCTGGTTGATGCGCCGAGCCTAAATAGCGTGCCTTATCAAAAAAACTTAGTAGCGCCAAGTATGAATATACGCACTAAGGTCAGTAGTGCGCTATTTGTTGAAGAGGCTAATGAGCTGTATAACAAGGTGGATATTGACAGTGAAAGCAGTCCTTAAAAAGCGGAGTGATACTAATTCTTGATCGCGATTGGCCGACTTATGAGTAGTAGGCTCATTAATTAGTGATAAAACTTAATCTTAGGAAGGTAGTAGATAGTCATGAAATTACATAAAAAATATACGTATCAAGTTATTTCTGCGATGCTAGGCGTCGCACTAATAGGTGGCTGCGCTTGGGTATCCCCGAATGTTGACTCACAGTGGGTTGCGCTTGTTAAGCCCCAAGCGGTAGCCAGTTGTCGGCAAATCGGCGAAACCCATTCAAAGACTCTGACAAAGGTAGTCGTGGTCGGTCGTTCAGCGCAAAAGCAACAAAATGAGCTCATTACGCTGGCTAAAAATCAGGCAGCGGTAATGTCGGGTGACACTATTGTGGCGAAAGGTGACATGAAGGACGGTGAGCAAACCTTCAAAGTTTACGATTGCCATTAAGTCGTGAAGTGCCCTTGAAATTGGATTTTTGAGCCCCATCTTTGCGGCAGTTATCATTCTAATACACTTATTTTGCACTTGTATAGGAGCCTGTCCATGACGGTTGAAGCAGCTACAGAAACACGCGGATTTGAAACAGAAGCGAAGCAATTACTCCAATTGATGATTCACTCGCTTTATTCAAATAAAGAAATATTTTTGCGTGAACTTATCTCTAACGCCTCTGATGCGGCTGATAAGTTACGCTTTGAAGCGCTTGAAAAAGGTGAGTTATACGAAAACGATCCGGATCTTAAAATTCGCTTAACTTTTGACAAAGAAGCCAACACGATTACCATTAGTGATAATGGTATTGGCATGAACCGCGAAGAAGCTGTAGCGCATTTAGGTACAATTGCTAAATCGGGCACTGCCCAATTTTTGCAAAATCTCTCTGGTGATGAGAAAAAAGACTCGCAGTTAATAGGCCAGTTTGGCGTAGGTTTTTATTCGGCTTTTATTGTGGCTGATAAAGTTGAAGTGCTAACACGCCGTGCCGGCGATAGTGCTGATCATGGCGTGCATTGGAGTAGTGAAGGCGAGGCCGATTATTCGATTGCCACCATTGAGAAAGCTTCTCGTGGTACAGATGTCATCCTGCACTTAAAAGCCGACGAAAAAGAATTTGCAGATGGTTGGCGTTTACGCAACATCATCAAAAAATATTCTGATCATATTTCTTTGCCTATCATTATGGAAAAAGAAGCTGCTCCAGCGAGTGATGATGAGGATAAAAA
Organism: Marinagarivorans algicola; assembly: GCF_001292705.1. Taxonomy (GTDB): domain Bacteria; phylum Pseudomonadota; class Gammaproteobacteria; order Pseudomonadales; family Cellvibrionaceae; genus Marinagarivorans; species Marinagarivorans algicola. The sequence goes on along the minus strand of NZ_LGAK01000003.1, from coordinate 122,442 downwards.
GGATGAAAAACAAGAGGTTGAATTCGAAACAATTAACCGCGCCACGGCGCTTTGGACTCGCTCGCGCAGTGATATTAAAGACGAGGAATACCAAGAGTTTTATAAGCATGTAAGTCATGATTTTCAAGACGCTCTAACGTGGAGTCATAACCGTGTTGAAGGTAAGTTAGATTACACGAGTTTACTGTATGTTCCTGCAAAAGCGGGTATGGATATTCAATATCGTGATGCTTCACGCGGCTTAAAATTGTACGTGCAACGTACCTATATTATGGATGAAGCGGAGCAATTTTTGCCCTTGTATTTACGCTTTATTAAAGGGGTGGTTGACTCTAATGACTTGTCATTAAATGTCTCGCGCGAAATTCTGCAAAAAGATCCTAATATCGACAGTATGAAGTCGGCTTTAACAAAGCGCGTACTCGATACTTTAGATAAGATGGCTAAAAAAGAGCCTGAAAAGTATGCTGGATTTTGGTCAGAATTTGGTGAAGTCCTTAAAGAAGGGCCAGCAGAAGACGTGAGCAATCGAGAAAAAATTGCTAAGTTAATGCGCTTCTGTACTACAGTATCGACCTCTAAAGCACAAGATCAATCGCTTGATGGCTATATTGAGCGGATGCAAGAAGGTCAAAATAAAATCTACTATGTTGTTGCCGAGAATTATAATACTGCTAAAAATAGCCCACACTTAGAGGTCTTTAAGAAAAAAGGCATCGAAGTATTATTATTAACCGATCGTGTTGATGATTGGTTAATGGGCCACTTAATGGAGTATAGCGGTAAGTCTTTCCAAGATGTGAGTAAAGGCGAGTTAGATTTAGGTAGCGTGGAGACAGAGGAAGAGAAAAAAGCACAAGAAGAAGCTGAAAAGCAATTAGAAGGTTTAATTGAGCGCATGAATCAAGTACTCAAAGATGAAGTGACTGCGGTTCGTATCACGCATCGCTTAACTGATTCACCGGCTTGCTTGGTGGTAGCGAATGATGAGATGGGCGCGCAAATGCGCCGCCTGTTGGAGTCTGCCGGCCAAAATGTTCCTGAAAATAAACCCACTATAGAGCTAAATCCAGAGCACCCACTGGTTAAAAAGTTAGACCAAGAACCGGATGAAGATCGCTTTGCTGATTTGGCAAAAGTGCTATTTGACCAAGCAAGTTTGGCAGAAGGTGGTAGTTTAAATGATCCTGCAGCTTATGTTCAGCGTTTAAATAAATTACTCTTAGAATTAAGCCATTAATTGTAATTTTGGTGTGTAACATTAGAACCTGAAAAAACCCCGTTAACGGAAGTTGACGGGGTTTTTTAGTATATTTTGTAACTTTCAATAGAAAACCTCGCTTGACAGAGTACTGATAGATTATTTGTTTGGGTGCTTAAGTGCTTAAAGTATGTATTGGTCTCCCCCGTTATGGTATCTATGAAGAGTTGCGTCTTTTTTAAATATTGAAGTTAAATTGTTGAGGTGAACGTGTCACAAGTGACCAATACAAATTCTAGCGATAAACAATATCGTGTAGCGATTTTAGGCGGCGGCAGTTTTGGGACGGCTATTGCCAATATTATTGCTGGTAATGGGCATAGCGCATGTTTATGGATTCGTGATCAGGCTCGCACGCAGCAGTGCCGTATGACGCGAAGGAATGCTGCTTATTTACCAGACTACCCACTCGAGGACACATTAACTTTTGAAAGTGACCTAGAAAAGTGTGTGGGTAAGTGCGAAGTGGTTGTTATTGCTATACCTAGCTTGTCTTTTCGTGATGTGGCCAAGCAAGTAGCGCCGTTATTAAAGCCCGGCACTATGGTGGTGAGTACGACTAAAGGTATCGAGTTTGGTAGCTTCACATTAATGAGCCAAATTTTAGAGCAAGAGTTAGGCGATGTAAAAATTGGCGTGCTAAGCGGGCCTAATTTTGCTGCAGAAATTGTTACAAATCAATATACCGCTAGCGTTGTAGCGAGTAACCATCAAGAGGTGCTTGATGTGATTCCGAGTGTGTTTTCTTCGGGTACTTTTAGGGTTTATACCAATCCGGATCGTTACGGTGTAGAGTTAGCGGGCGCACTGAAGAATATTTATGCGATAGCAACTGGCATGGCAGCGGCTTTGGGCTGTGGACACAATACAACCGCGATGATATTAACGCGTAGTTTGGCAGAGATGAGTCGTTTTGCTAGCGAGTTAGGCGCCGATACCATGACATTTTTAGGTCTGGCCGGTATGGGGGATTTGATTTTGACTTGTACTTCCGATATGAGTCGTAATTATCGGGCGGGTTTTGCTGTGGGTAAAGGTCAAACGCTAGATGAAGCCGTTGAGCAAATTGGTCAAGCGGTAGAGGGTGTTAATACCTTAAAAACAGTCAAAGCTAAAGCCGATGAAATGGGTGTTTATATGCCGCTGGTGCAGGCGCTTTATGCGGTATTGTTTGAGCATAAAGATATATCATGCATTATTCAGCAGTTAATGACCGGTGAAGCAACAACAGATGTAGAATATAATCGCTAGCCATTGCGCAGTCACCTTGAATAGATTATAAAATCGTAGTCATAAGAGCGCTAACCAAGCGCTCTAAAGAGCTTTAAAAGCATTTTTACGCACTCTTTAATTTGAATACACCCTTACCAGTCCAATCGTATATCCCATACTTGAGCTTTTTCTGTTGCCAGTACCGGAGTGTTTTCGTCTACTTTTTGATAGACATTGGTTGCAGGTGTAATATTTGCGTCGCGGCCGTGAATATAGTCTTGATCTTGTACAATAGTATAATAAGCTTTATTTAATGCCAGAGCACGCCTACGCGAAGGTGTAATTAAGGTGTACACATCTTTACCTTCTATTGCGCTGGGTATAACGCGACCCTCTTTAAACCAGTTTTTTTGCATTTCTGGATTTTGACGAAATTCATCGCCGCCGCCAACGACCTCTAAATAATGCTGTATTTCACCGACGCTATGACGCGATTGAGCTGTTTTATAGAGATTAAAATCTTCCGTTGTTGTATAGTTTTTTTGCGATAGGAGAGTCGGTGCATCGGGCATACCTTTTAAATTGATATAGCCCCAGCCTTGACGCCCAGTGATTTTTCGTGCAAAAGCAAATGTTTGATCAATGGTGGCGCCCACGGTGCTATGACAACCCATGCAAAAAAGTGTCTCTTCTTGATTTTGTGTGCGTAGATGACCTTCTTTTGCCTCAATAAACCCTAAGAGTGTCCAGCCAAAGGCATTGTTGGAGCCGCGGTCTTGGCGGTAGGTATAATTGGGTAGTCTCTCTTCTATTTTTTCTTGATGCTCGTTGCCATAAGCCGAGAGCAGACTTTGAGGTGATAGGTAAGTATCTTTTCGCATATAGCGAACTTCTTTCATTCGCGGGGGGAGGGTGATGTCGCCTTGGGCAGAAACTCCTATATAGCGTACAGTATGTAAAAATTCTGTGCCTTTTGGATAGAGCATAGTGTGTGATTGTATAGTGCGAGCGGCGCCGACAAAATAAGTTAAGCGCGGTAGGGTTATAACTTTGCCCATCATTCCGTCATTATTAATATCTTGGCAAATATTGTTTTCATCAATCACGGGTGTTGTGATGTTGGGGAGATCTTTAATGGCCATTTCTAAGATAGCTAAGTTGGCTAAATAGGTGTCACGTGAGTATTGGCTATTGTTGCATGATGTTGTTGAAAAGAGTCTCGGGAGGCGAATCATAACATCATCCGTAGCCCCATTGGTTGGCCAAAAAGTACTGGGTAAAGGCTTGTAATTAAAGGCCACCCAGCGACTACCATCTTTAGCGATGCCCAGCCTATCAAAAGCGGTAGCTCCTAAATGTAAATCATTTAATTTAGGAATGGGACCTTGCCAGTCGGGCATTGCTTCGAGCTGCTCGATGAGTGTTGAGTAATTATCGGTATTAATATAGTCGAGTATCTCTTGATCACTAATAGCCTGAATACGCGTACTACGGTCTTCGAATAAATTTTGCCAGCGATTAGTGGCGCCAAAATCTGAAAATGCATACTCTTGCTGTAAACCACCATCATTCATTGCGTTAGGGCGTGAACCATAAGGGTAGCTTTGGTGGCAGGTCATGCACGGGTTAAACTCTTCTTGATGCTTGGTATAGCATTGTGGCGGGATAACGGCTTCTGAATTATAAATAGTAGGGCTTTGTGGTGGTCGAACAGGGCCTCGGGGTGATTGTTTAATCAAGCTAACAATAGACTGAGTGTGTTGCTGGCTGTTTGCATTATTGTTTAAATTGTTCTGATCTGGTGTTTGAATGACTTGGGGGTTTATATAGTTAGCCTTTTTTGTCGTGTTAATCGCTACCTTATCGGGTATTGGGGTGGCTGAATTATTACAGGCAATGAGTAAAAGGCTGAGCCAGGTTAGGCAAAAAAATTTCATAGGTAACCGTTAATCAATCGCGAAAAAGTCACTGAGATATGAGATGGCATCATCAGCGTTAGCATGGGATATAAAGTTCTTATAGCATGGCGTCAAGCCAATAAGATCGGTTTGATCATCTGAGCGTGTAGAGTAGCGTGCCACATGAATACCACTCAATAACTACAAGCTTTTAAAATATTCAACATGAAGAACAAAGGTATTCGTTGGTGGGTTAACCAATACCTTTGTTATAATTATGCGGGCAGCTTAATTAAATAGCGGGGTCATCAAAAATCCAAACCATATTGTTTTCGTGGTTACCGGTATCTTCTCCAATGAGTACACGACCATCATTTAATATCGCAATGTTATCGGGGTTTGATATATTGTTGATATTACACTTATTTGTTGAGCGATCGCCATTATAGGGACCACCCACAATAGCCGGGATCATATGAGTAGCATCGATATTACCGTTGGTATCTTTACTGAGTGCCATACGGTAAACCACGCCGCATTTACCATGTGTGCCATCAAGCTGGATATCACCTGTGTCGTCAGCCATGGTGGCATCAAACGATGACATGGCAAGGTACATATAGGCTTGATTGCCATCAGCAGCGCCGCTGTTCCACCAGCTGCTTGCGAGTGCATAGTTAATGTTAACGCCTTCCATTTTCCTGAATTCACCTGTCGCACCTAAGGCAACTGCGGCTTTACGACTTTCTAAAAAAGCCACGCGATCATCGTTAAAAGGCGATGTAGCAATTGTGCCATCGGCATCAATATCAGTATTGATTTTAGCTTCTGCCCACGCATTAATTTCCATGTCGCTAATATGCTTAGCTTCGGCTAGCGTGCCGTCATACTCACGAATAATACTGGCTAATGCGTTGTTATCTCCTTGCCCCAGCATAATCCAGTCAATGGCAAAACTAGCTTCTGATGGGTCTTTAACGCCCGCTGTTTGGGTGACTTTAGCGGCATAGAGTGTTCCTTTACTTAAGTTGCCAGCTGTATCTGCAATAAATTTAAAGAGTACAACACCTGTGCCGTCATCGCTTAAAAAAACAGTTTTTTGGTCGGGCATTACTACTGCGTTTTCATGAGAAAAGCGGCCCATGACAAAGTGTTTTTGCATTTCGACATTGGCAACACTGGCGGCAGTAGCTGTGTTGTTGGTGCCAATCTCTACAATATAACCGTAGTCATAAGGGTTGCTCCATTGACCACTACCATCGGTTGGGTAGCCTAGATATTGTGCGACGGCTTGCTGGCCTGAAAAATTTGAGTGGGTATCATCAAACCATTCAGCGGAGTTATCAACGTACAACTCTTCCGAGGTTAATGGAGTGTTCCACGGGCTCACGGTGCCAAAGCAGTTAACCCAGGTACCATTAACACTCGAAAAATCTAGCATGCCATCAGGTTCAATGGTCTGATAGCCGTTGGCATCTAGATTATCGATATGGATTCTGCTCATGCCCCCTGGACGATCTTCCCAGTTGGTGTAAACAAAAAAGCCTGTACCGCCATCACTAATGACACCGTTAAAGTCAGGGTCATTAGAATTTTTGATTTTAGTTGTACCGTCAGCAGCAATAATATCGCCCATGGTTTTGCCATCGGCTAAAACGGTGCCATTCATGTCTTCCCCGTCATTTTGCTGGCTTAATATTTGATATTGACCCACAGCACTCAGCACAACTTCTTTATCGCTTTCGGTGATAGGGGCAGCTAGCTCGGCAATTTTACCTAGGTTATTAAAATTGGCACCGACAATGACACCCACAGTACCCTTGTTAAACACTTTGCCGGTATTATCGGCAATATCGTTGGCGCTATTAGGGTGCTGTACATTTAAAAAGAAGGTGCCGTCAGTATTCAAGTACATACCGGTAAACTCTGCGCCAAGGGGAGCTGTAGCTAAACGGGTTAATACTTTACCTTTGCCATCTTCACCGTCTTTACCATCAGCACCGGCTGATCCATCTTTACCGTCAATACCCACTTTACCTTGTGCGCCATCGCTACCATCGCCACAGGCGGTAAGGCCAAGTGTTGCAACAGGCACGGCTGCCGCAATTAAGAGGTGTAGAGCTTTAAGTTTCATTGTGTCACCCAGTCATTATAATAAGTTAAATATTTTGTAACTACTTAGAAGTACCGAAATTGGGCACTCATGAATTATTGTCTGGGTCGCTCAAGCCATCGATGGCTCTATGCTTGTGCAAAGTTTAATTTTGTATTGCAGGCACGCAGTCTACCTTCACATATCCTTAATGAGGCTGGAGGCTATCTAGGCACTCTGACAGTTTGCTCCTGCACCGCGTAATCTTTGCTTTCCCTACAAGTCTGGGGGCTTAAATGCCCAGAAAATAATCCATAAGTACTCCGTTTAAGGGAGTTTTTTCAGTCTGACTGAATAGTTACAATATTTTTAAGCGCAGGCGCCTGTACGGCCTTAAATCCTGTGGGCCTAGGTTAGCCTAGCCATATGACAAGGGGCTGAAGTTTTTTTGGCAGTTTGATTATTTTTTTATGACGTTAATATGACAATCTAGCAGGCGCTATATTAAAACCCTTAAAGACGGTGTACTCTATGGTGACTTTCTCTCGCTAAATATTGAATTCGCCGTCTTTAGGCTTGAGTGCTCGCACCCGATAAATAACGGATTAAGAATCGCGGTGTGTGATTTAGTTCGTATAAAAAAGGTTGTTAAAAATAGTTTTATGTTAACTGCTAGATTATGCTCTGTATTAATTATGCTGCTAGGTTGTATATGCGTTGTCAATAATAGCAGTGCGCATGTGGATTCAGATTCTAAAATTCCATCAGGTATTGAAAATAAAAACACACATATTACGCGCTTTAATACCGTGTTTGAAAAATATCTTGAAGAAGAGTTTACGCCGAGGCTTCCGGGGTATGCTTTAGCGGTTATTATTGGTGGGGATGTTGTTTTTTCTAAGGTGTCAGGTGTGCGTCGCCTTGGAGCGGACTCCCTTATTGATTTTCATACAGCCTTTCGTATTGCGTCTGTTTCTAAAACCTTTACACCGGCGGTGATCAGTACTTTAACGCGGCCGGCTGTTGATTTTGAGTCATTGGTGAGTGCTTACCTCCCGACGCTTAAATTGCAAAAAACGGCCTATCTGTCGGAGCTAACAGTTCGGCACTTATTGTCACATTCAACCGGATTAATGCCGCATGCGTACACCAATTTAATACAAGATGGGGTAGCTTATCGCGATGTTGTTAAAATGTTAGATAGGGTGCCCTTTGTGTGTAAGCCGGGAGGTTGTTATAGCTACCAAAATGTGATTTACAATCTTGCTGGCGATATTGTTGAGCAAGTGACTGGGCTTTCCTATTCTCATGTGGTAAGTAAGAATTTATTCGTGCGACTGGGTATGGAAGATAGCTCACTAGGGCTACAGGCATTTTTACACAATACAAATATTGCAATGCCGCATAAGTGGAATAAACGGCTACGATTATGGCAACCGATAAAACCAAAAGAAAATTACTACCAGTTAGCGCCTGCTGCTGGTGTTAATGCGAGCCTTAATGATATGACCATCTGGCTTAAGGCGCAGTTAGGTCTGGCCGCTAATGTTTTAAGCGTAAAGCAGCTGAACGAAATACAAACACCCAATATTAAAACTTCACGTAAAAAAGCACATTACATGCGTAAATCTTGGGATGGCGTTACTAATCCACAGTATGCGTTAGGCTGGCGAACGTTTGATTTTAAGCATGTTAATGGTTTTGTGCATCATGGTGGTTGGGTTGAAGGGGCGCGTGCAGAAATTGTATTTAACCGTGGCTTAAACATGGGCATGGTATTTTTAACGAATTCCGAGCCCGCTATCGCCAGCGATATTGTTCCTAATTTTATTACTCATTATTTAAATACAAAGTTGTGAGCCGCGCGTGACTTAATCACCACTATAAGTATTTGACAAGGAGCGCCTTAGTTTAACTGTTGATCGCAATGTGCAGTCAGGGTGGGCAAAGTTGCGAGATGAGTGAGTTTGTGGCGTAATGCCTGCTTTTTGAGTGATATTATGTCATCTGATACTTCAAGACCTGTTAAGGCGGCGCCCTCTTTATTACGCTCTGGCGCTGTTGTGGGGGTTATGACGATGTTATCGCGGGTGCTCGGGCTGGTACGCGATGTGGTGTTTGCGCGTTTTTTGGGTGCTGATAGTGGCGCAGATGCTTTTTTTGTTGCCTTTAAAATCCCTAATTTTTTACGCCGCTTATTTGCTGAAGGAGCGTTTGCACAGGCCTTTGTACCTGTGTTGTCAGAGTTAAGGCAAAAAAATGGCGGCAATGCGCTGAAGTTATTTGTCGATCATGTGGCGGGCTGCTTAGGTGTTTCTTTGTTAACTGTCACGGCTTTAGGTATTATTGCAGCGCCTGTATTGGCGATAATATTTGCCCCAGGCTTTTATTGGGATAACCCTGTAAAAAGCACTTTAACGGGGGATCTTATTCGCATTACTTTTCCGTATCTTTTTTGCATATCGTTGACGGGGTTTTTGGGGGCTATTTTAAATAGCTTTGATCGCTTTGCAGTGCCTGCCGTTACGCCAGTTTTACTCAATATAGTGCTTATTGTGACAGCTATTTTTATTGCGCCACGTATGGATGAGCCTGCGATGGCTTTGGCCTTTGGTGTATTGGTGGCAGGGGTGTTGCAGTTTAGTTTTCAGTTGCCCTTTGTGGCACGGCTAGGCCTGCTGCCTAAACCTAGGCCGGTATGGCAAGACCCGCACGTCAAAAAAGTTTTATTATTGATGGCACCGGCTATATTTGGTGTCTCGGTAAGCCAAATTAATTTATTGTTAGATACGGTGTTAGCTTCATTTTTACCAAGTGGTAGCGTGAGCTGGTTGTATTACTCTGACCGCTTAACTGAGTTGCCTTTAGGTGTCTTTGGGGTGGGTATTGCGACGGTGATTTTACCCGCGCTTTCGCGGCAACATACGGCAAGCTCTGATCAGTTTAGCGCGACGTTAAATTGGGCTTTACGTTGTGTATTAATTATTGCTTTGCCTGCAACAGTGGCCCTTATTATTTTAGCTAAACCGATACTATTTACGTTGTTTCAATATGGTGCGATGAGTGAACGCGATGTCAATATGGCCAGTGTGAGTCTTATGGCGTATTCATTGGGTCTGGCCGCTTTCATGTTGATTAAAGTATTGGCCAGTGGTTACTTTGCCCAGCAAGACACAAAAACGCCTGTGCGTATTGGTATTATTGCTATGGTGGCTAACATGTTATTTAATTTTGTTTTGGTGGTGCCTTTACATTTTGGTTGGCAGTTAGGGCATGCTGGCTTGGCCTTGGCCACTGGTGCTTCGGCATTTTTAAATGCAGGGCTCTTATTTCAGGGGTTGCGTAAGAGCGGCGCGTTTACTTTAAATGGTGGGTGGCGTCACTTTCTTACTGCGTTGCTATTGGCGAGTGTGGCGATGGGTGCGGGGCTATGGTTTGGTGTGCAATGGCTGCCAAGCTTTGCCGATTTACCTTGGCAAGAGCGATTGCTCAATACGGGAGGGTTATGCCTTGCGGGATTCGTGATTTACGGTGCGGTCTTGTTGTTGACGGGTATTAGACGCAAGCATTTAACTGTTGTTTAAGGGTGGCTATTTTACCATCTGTGTATGCTGGCTAATGGCAATTGCAGAGTTACTTTTGCAGGGTGCTCAGTGAAGCTGCGGTTTGCCCAGCTCAAACAGTGTGCCGTTTGAATGCAAGACCCACCACTTTTTTTGGAATTGTCCCAAAGCAACCACCGCAGAATTGTCTTTGCCTAAGCTCTGTTTTTTTGCGGTGCTCCATGTTGCTAAAGTACGGTATTGTTGAATGTCATATTGCTCAACGGTGTGGTCACTATAAGCCCAGAGTACTTGGGCGTGGTTAATAAAGTAAAAGTCAACGAGCCGCTTGCCCGCTTTTAAGGCCATCGCTCTTAGGGGGATACTGTGTACAAGGGTGATTTTTTTGGGGTTTTTGAGGGCGAGGAGTTGAGTTTCATCATAGCGGCTTGCCGTAATCGCGTAGCGCCCATCGGGTGAAAACCCCACTTTAGTGACACCGTCATTGTGTATGTGTGTGGCGATAGGCACTTTATGGTCTAATTGCCAGAGGTGTGCTTTATTGGCTTCTTCGCCGGTGAGCATAAATTGCTTGTTAAAGGCCACCGATAGGACGGGACTACTGTGCGTAAGGGTTTGTACAATGCCGCCTACCTCTAAGTTCAGTACTTGTGCTTGATGATTGTCTAGCCCTAATAATGCGCGCGTACCCGCTGGGTTAATCGCTATGGCGTTGATCGTTGCTGGTGCGCTCAGATAATGCAGGGACTGACCGGTTCGGGTATCCCAAATAATAAGGTTATTGCCACTGGCGGTGAGTGCTTGGTGCTTGGCGGGGGTGTAAGCGAGCGCGGTAATGGGGCTGCTTGGGGTAGCTGTGCGCCAAAGGTAACTGGGTTGTTCGAGGTTGTGTGTGTGCGCTGTGGTGCCTTGGGTAAGGCTGCCCAGTAGTAGTATGTCGGGTGTGATTAAGCCTACGCTGATGGTGTTTTGACTGATATCGATATGGCCTACCGGCTTGAGTGTTTTAGTGCAAGCGCTTGCGCTACATGCAGCTGCCAACAGGCCAATACGCCATAAGGTTGAGGTGAAAAAAAAGCGCTTCATGTTTGAGTGTCCTGAATGAGTATTTTCAGTTTAGCTCAGTTACATAAAAGCGCTTTTTAGATTGTACGATTGCTGAAAAATCGTCGTGATTAGGCAACGAGATCTTTATGGGCGACATGCAGTACTTCGATCATTTTATCTTCAGCCTCAAAGCGTGTTGCCAGCCACTCGCCGACCTTGGAGAGGTCAGTACTAAGAGTTTCTAAGTCGTCGATTTCTTGATATTTATCGTTAAAGTCGAGGATATCTTCGGTAGTGCCGTCAATGGTTTTGTAATAAACACTGGCGGTGCGCAGGCCTTCGGTATCGTCAAAATCCTTGGCTTCTTGCATCAATTGCTCATAGACTTCAAAGTGGCCTGCTGAAACATAGTCAACCATAAGTTGACAAATTTCACGCAGTTTAGGGCCGTACTCGGTGGCGTTTTTATCGGCAATGGTGTTACTGAGGTCGCAATACTCCACTAGCAATTTTTGGCGCTCGTTGAGCCAGCGATCGATGATTTCGCTAACGCCGCCCCAGCGTTCTTGAGCAGATTTGCAATCTTCTAACATAATTTTCACTTCCTGAACCGTGGTTGTTTTAGGTGCTTGCAGGGCAAGCTTTGTTCGGCTTTATGCGGCTTAGGTCGTTGAGACTAGCCACTGAATCGGTGCCGTATTTTAATAGCTCACAAAGGTGGTGAATACACAAAATTAACCCAAGCGTTTATTCGTGCTGCTGTGTCTCAAGATAGGCGATTGTTGGCGAGAGGGCAAGGGGCTTTTATTGATAAAAAGCCCTTGTAACGAGTGGTGTTTTTATGCTTGGAAGTTATTGCGGCACTTGGGGTGAGCGGAAAAACTGCCACAAATTAAAAGTCACTAAACCTGCAAAGGCGACTAATGTCCAGCCTGGAATGGTTAAGCCCAAAAAGGTTAAGGCGACTTCGGCACAGTTGCCATCGCCACGCAACAGTAACGATAGAGCATCCATTAAGGGGAAGTTGTCAAACATATAGGCGATATCGGGACCGCAAGCTGGCACCTGATCTGCCGGTAGACCTTGCAAGTGAATTTGGCGGGCTGAAAAGCTCGCGCCTATTGCGGCCAGTACAATCCCTAGGCCGGCATATATTTTTTGACCATAGCCTGTTGGTGCATGAATAAAGCCAAACAGCGCCACAAGACCTACGCTAATAATAAAAATACGCTGGGTAATGCAGAGCGCGCAAGGGATTAACTTCATGGCGTATTGCATATATAAGCCAGCTAAAATTAACCCTAAACAGCCTGCAGCAATAAGGGCAAACGTTTGGCGGGAGGACAGGGTAGGCATCTAAGAAGCTCCTAAAATAATATGGGTCAATAATATTGATTGATATGTTGGTTGATTTTTTTGTCGCTCTTTTGAGCCGTGCGATAAATAAATTGTATGCACTATTGACTGGATGTATTCATTGATCAGCGCGTTAAGAGCCTGTTAATCTAAGGAAAGTTCCCTCTAAATACAAGGCCTACACACGAAATACGTGAGCTACACTCAATGTGAAGTATTGGCTCAGTCATTGAAGTGAGGTGTGTTATATGTTTGTGGGTAAGGTTAGGATAATCGCAGTGGCTTTGTTATGTGGCTTGCCTTTAATGGCGTACGCTGAAATGACGCGCGCTGAAGATGAAGAGCCCGAGGCGCTAGCCCCTAAAGCTATTTACTTGCCGATTAAGCCTTCTTTTGTAGTCAATTATGGGGGTGAGGGGCGCTTAAAGTATATTAAAGCTGACCTGACGGTACGCCTTGAAACTTCCGAGGCAGCAGCATCAGTACGCCATCATTTACCCTATGTACGTAATAACGTGGTACGTTTGTTTTCAAGCCAAACTGATGAAACACTGGAGTCGCAAGAGGGTAAAGAGCTATTGCGCCAAGAGGTGTTGAAAGAAATTCAAAAAATCATTATGGAGGAAGATGGCGTTGAGGGCGTCAAAGATGTGTTATTTAACGCTTTAATTGTTCAAAAATAGCCACGCTAGCGGCTACTGAGTTTTGCTGAGAGCCAGACTTGAGGCTTTTAAGGCGCAAGTGCTAACCAGTGCTAAAGAGTCAGATGTTTTAGGCTAAAAGTCGGATGTTTTTAGGTTATAGGCAAAGGCGATAATGTGAGCAATAGCAGTGTATAGCTCTTTAGGGATATGATCGCCGACCTCGAGTAAATTCAGTAAATCGACCAGCGCTGGATTATTGCAAATAGGAATACTGTGCTCGTTGGCTAAGGCTAAGATCTGCGCAGCCAAATCATCTTCTCCTTTGGCCAAGACAGTGGGTGCTTGTTCGCCATCATAAAAGAGTGCAACAGCTTTGCTGAGTTCTTGCGCGGTGGGGAATGGTGTTGAATTGTGTGTGCTCATGGCATGCTCGCAAGGTGTAAATGGCCTATGGGGTAGGCTGCTGATCTTTATTCAAAGGTGTCGACATAAGGTGTCACCGATTGACTATTTTTATGTTTTTATATCAATAATGCTGTGTTGTAGTTTACTCGACTTGAGCGGAGGCGCACCTGTGTGGCAGCTCAGCTGAGTAATATTGAGCCCTATATCGCTCAGCTGCTGCTTAAATTGACTCAGGCGAGCTTCTATTGTGCGGTTGAGTGCGGGGGCTTGACTCCAGAAGGCCACACTTAAGTCGGTTTGCTGTTGCTCTGATTGTGGTAATTTTAAGCACTGTAGTTTTAAGTGTGCGCTCAGTGTTTGCGGTTTTAGTGTGTCTTGCGGTAGTTCAAAATCAATGGCTATTTCCCATTGGGTATTGGTTGGCTCTGCGGTTGCCTTGTGTGTGTTTTTGTTGTGCTGTCCTTCTTTTTGTTCTATGCGCACCTGTGCGTTACCAAACTCATCGCCCCAGCGAAGAGGAATATCTATGTGTTGTTGCCACTCATTTGAGCGCTCTAAATTGTGTGCATGATTGTGTATATGACCACTTGCGGTCCGAGTGATGTGCTGGGTTAGCTCTTGGGTGAGCCAGCGCGCTAGGGTGTGACGGCTTTCTTTCATGTCATGCATAGCGGAGCGCTTAGCTGAGGGTAGGCTGCCCAGTAAGGTTGTCAATAAATCAGTATGGCTTACGGCCAGTGGTGTGCCGCGTTCGGGTATCAGTAGTTGCTGGCTCAGCGCAAGACCTTGTTGAAGCCACTGAATCGTTTTGCCTTGGTGTGCGGTGCTGTGTTGGCTAATGTGTGCTGTTAACTGCTCGATGAATGCAGGCGTTGGGGCCGGCGACAGCGGTGTGGCAGAGGAGGCAAAGCTCGCTGTGGGTTGTGGGCTAAATACTGTACTGGCTTTGCTGGTGTGAATATTTGCATGGTGAGTGTTACTGGGAGCGTTGTTAAAAGTGTTGTTAAGGTCGTTGTTAGGTGGACTAGGTGCTTGTGGTGCTAATGGAGTAAGCCGTAACGGGTTTGTGTGAGCGGGTTGCATCAGTGTATTGAGCAGCTTGCGAGGCACTAACTGCTGGCCAATAGCCGGCGATAACGAGGTCAGGTTGTTGCTCAGTGTTTGTAGTTTGTTGAGTAAATGACTCACCGGCTCGCTTGTTGTAACTTTTTGTTGTGACTGTAGTGTGTCAGTTAGCTGACTCAAAGCCGATAAAATATTGCGCGTGGCTGCTTGGGTGTTTGAGGTGCGTGTGTATGCGGCATTGGTTAGTGCGGTGCTGGTCGGCTGAGCTTGATCGGGTACTATTTTTATTGTGCTATTGGGTGATACCAATATGGAGAGTGTGCTGCCGGTGTTGAGCAGTGGGTTGTTACTGGGTGTGTTTTTATGGTGCGCTGGGCTTGGGTAGGTAATGAGTAGGTTGAGCGTGCTAGCAACACGTATTTTGCTCCAAAGAGTGTTCTGGGTAGTGACCTGAGAGGTTGCACTGTGTAGTTGAGTTGGGCGGTCGATTGTTACCTGTGTATTGTATGTGGGGAGTTTTGACAGTAGGTCTTGGGGAACTTTACCTGATGCCTCGACTTTTGCAGTGAGGAGAGTTGGCGTAGTTATCTTGAGTTGGTGTATGAGTGTTTGTAGTGATTCAATCGGCACTTTGATGGTTTTATTTGAAGGCGTCTCCTGCCCGACTGTCCCAGCAGGTGGTATGACGCTAAGTGGTGCCTTGATGTTGATGAGGTTTGACTGTGGTGGTAACGGGGGCAGGCTCATTGTCTAACCTTTGGTTTGAATAGGGCATGTGCGATGGCATATAGCATATTTACGACAAAATAATTCTAATGAAATAAGCGATTTGCGCCAGTGCATGTGCAGGCTATGACCTGACTGCTTTGAGTATAGCGCTTGAGCGTAACGGAGCAATATTGTGCACAGGAAGGTTGTTGCTGTGCCTTGTGCCGATGCGTGTAGTAAGGTTTGTGTGAATCAATACCTGTTGTAAGCTCGCCAATGCCTTGTTAAACGACTACACTGTGCGCCTTTAGATTTTCCGCTTTTATCCGGCGCTAAGTCTTTGAGTAGACAACAAATGGAGGCAAAGCCTTGTTGCAATTAAACGGGTTTACCTGTGTTCGTGATGGAGAACCGTTATTTGTACCTTTAGATACCGTCATTAATGCCGGCGATGTAGTGCAAATAGCAGGCCCTAATGGAGCAGGAAAGACAACATTGCTGCGTTCGTTATGCGGTTTGTTTGATAGTTGTGAAGGTGAGATTTTGTGGCGGGGTAAGCCTATTGTGGGCGCCAAGCATGATTTTTTGATGCAGCTACTTTATCTAGGGCATCATCCAGGAGTCAAAAAATCCTTAACCGCGCGTGAAAATCTAGCATGGTTTGCCGGTGTTAATGGTGAAACTGGCTCTTTAGATGTTGAGTCTGCTTTAGCTAAAGTAGGCTTAGCGGGTTATGCGGATATTCCTTGTCATCAGATGTCTGCTGGGCAGCATCGCCGAGTGGGCTTGGCTCGTTTGCATTTTGATGCGTCACCCTTGTGGGTGCTAGATGAGCCCTTTACGGCCATTGATAAGCAGGGTGTTGAGCGTTTGGAGGCTAAAATTCAAGAGCACGCAGCAATGGGTGGCACTGTGATTTTAACAACACACCAAGCGCTATCGCTCAGCCATTACCGTACGATTGAGTTGGTCAAGTATACCGAAGCCTTTCATGAGGTGCGTCATGCATAGCTTACCAGCTAATAATCAGCATTCTAGTTTAACTACTGCACTAACAACCTGCTTTAGGCGCGAAATGATTGTTGCTTTTCGCCATAAGGGTGAGCTGGCTAACCCGCTGATTTTCTTTTTGATGGTTGTGGTATTTATTCCTTTGGGGATTAGTCCTGAAAAAACGGTGCTGATGGCATTGGCACCAGGCATGATTTGGGTGATTGCTTTGTTGGCTACACTTTTGTCGTTAGATGGCTTGTTTAGGAGTGATTTTGACGATGGTTCGCTAGAGCAGATGTTGTTGAGCCCACAGCCACTCCCTTGGTTGGTCTTGACGAAAATCCTTGCGCACTGGCTGATGACTGGTATTCCACTCATGCTATTAACACCTTTGCTCGGTACCATGCTGTACTTGCCTGCTGAGGGGTATTTACCCTTAATGATATCACTCCTCATTGGTACTGGCAGTATGAGTCTCATTGGCTCTATCGGCGCTGCATTAACGGTCGGCTTGCGTAAAGGGGGGCTGATTTTATCGTTGGTTGTTATGCCTTTATATGTTCCCGTATTAATTTTTGGGGCAAGTGCGGTCAATGAAGCCGTACAGGGTTTTGCTTACACCGGGCAGATTGCAATTTTGAGTGCAATGTTTGTGAGTGCGCTTGTGCTGGCACCATTTGCCGTTGCAGGTGCACTGCGTATTAGCGTTAATACGTGAAGCAACAGTCGACGTACAGATACGCTTTATGGTTGAATAATTGATGCAAGGGCTGTTTAAATGGGCTTTTGTCACATAAAATTAAGTTCTCTGCGAATTAATTAGCTGATGTCGAGTCTGAATCATCACTGAATACAGCGAAGTGTTAATAGTGCGCGCTTTGGCTATTTTTACAGCTTGACTCGACCACCCCTAATCGCACTTAACAATTTCTATATAATAAAATAAGGTAGAACATCGTGGCATCATGGCAGTGGTTTCATCGTTTAGGGTCACCTAAATGGTTTTATGAGAAAACAACGCGCTGGACGCAGGTCATTGGTTGGTTGGCGTTAGCGATGTTAAGTGTAGGAATCATATGGGGTTTAGGCTTTGCCCCCGCAGAGCTTAAACAAGGTAATAGCTACCGTATTATTTATATACATGTGCCAGCTGCCGCCGTAGCCATGGCCGGTTATTATGTTATGGCCTTTAGTGGGGCTGTGGGTTTGATTTGGCGCATGAAGCTGTCATATATGGTAATGAAGTGTGCAGCGCCTATTGGTGCGGCCTTAACCTTTGCTGCACTGTTTACCGGTGCGGTATGGGGTAAGCCTACATGGGGTGATTATTGGGTGTGGGATGCACGTATTACATCAATGCTCATTTTGTTTTTTTTGTACCTAGGTGTGATGGCGCTGCAAGAGGCTTATCAAAACCAAGAGGCTGCTGACAAAACCTGCGCTATTTTGTCGTTAGTGGGTATGGTGAATATCCCTATTATTTATAAATCCGTCGACTGGTGGTTTACGCTTCATCAGCCCGCAACACTTAAGCTTACCGAGAAGTCGAGTATTGCACCAGAGATGGCCTACCCACTCATTTTGATGATTTTTGCGGTCTATATGTTTTTTGCTTGGTTGTTACTGACTAAAGTGCGTGTTGAAATATTGCATCGTGAAGTCAAAACACAGTGGGTTAAAGATATTGTTATGGGAGTCAAATAGATGACTTTTTATTTTGAAAGCGCAGCCGCTTTTTGGCATATGGAAGGGCACGGGCCTTATGTTTGGGTGTGCTATGTAGTCACTATGAGTATTTTTATGGGTTTGGCACTTGCGCCAAAAATACGCAGGGCAAAATTTATTAAGCAACAGCGTGCATTGGTAGCGCGTCAACAAGCCTCGCGTGAGGCTTCATTAGAGGTGGAGAGATGAATCCAGTTAGAAAGCAGCGCTTAATTGTGGTGATGATTATTGTGGTGGCGAGCTCTGCTGTTGCTGCATTAGTTGGTTATGCCGTAGGTAATATGGGTGATTATTTTTACTCAGTCTCACAAGTGGTGAAAGGTGAGGCGCCTCGTGAACGCTCCATTCGCGCTGGCGGCTGTGTTATTCCTGGTTCGATTAAAAATGCTACCGATAAGCTCGAGACAACCTTCGAAATTACCGATGGTGTTGAAAATATGACAGTGACCTTTGACGGTATTCTGCCTGATTTGTTTGGTGAAGGTGAAGCGGCAGTTGTCACCGGCAAGCTCGATGATAACAATGTACTCGTGGCGACCAAAGTGCTAGCCAAGCATGATGAAACCTATACGCCAAAAGAAGTCGAAGACAGCGTACAAAACCCTAATAACCACTCAAAAGCCTGTGAGGGCATGACATATGATTCCTGAGTTTGGTAACTTTGCGCTGATATTGGCGCTAGTGATGGCAATGTTTCTTGCTGTTGTCCCTATGGCGGGAACATTTACGGGCCGTATTATGTGGATGAATGCCGCTCGGTCTCTCGCTGCTGGTATGTTTGTATTTACCGCTATTGCGTTTGTGATTTTAGCGTACTCTTTTTTACAAGATGATTTTTCTGTTAAGTACGTCGCTAACCATTCCAACACTTTGTTGCCTGACCGCTATAAGATTAGTGCTGTTTGGGGTGGGCATGAGGGCTCGCTGTTATTGTGGGTATTGACTTTGTGTACTTGGACGCTAGCGGTTTCGATTTTTTCTCGTGATTTACCGGTTGATCTACTGGCCCGTGTTTTATCTGTATTGGGGATGATTGCTGTCGGTTTTTACCTGTTCATGATTATGACGTCCAACCCCTTTGATCGAAATCTACCCGGTATCCCTCAAGAGGGGAGCGATCTTAACCCCTTATTGCAAGACTTTGGCTTGATTATTCACCCGCCTATGCTTTACATGGGCTATGTAGGGTTTTCTGTGGCTTTTGCTTTCGCCATTGCTGCTTTGATTGGTGGTCGCCTTGATAGCGCTTGGGCGCGTTGGTCTCGCCCTTGGACCAACATGGCATGGGCTTTTTTAACCGTTGGTATTGCTTTGGGTAGTTGGTGGGCTTATTACGAGCTTGGCTGGGGCGGCTGGTGGTTTTGGGATCCCGTCGAGAATGCTTCATTTATGCCTTGGTTAGTCGGTACGGCGTTAATACATTCACTGGCTGTGACAGAAAAGCGCGGCGTCTTTAAAAGCTGGACGATTTTGTTAGCTATCTTTGCTTTCTCATTGAGTTTGCTAGGCACCTTTATTGTGCGCTCGGGTGTTTTAACGTCTGTTCATGCTTTTGCAACAGACCCAACGCGGGGGCTGTTTATTTTGATCTTTTTGGGCTTTGTTGTGGGCGGCTCATTATTGCTATACGCGTTGCGTGTTCCAGTGATTCGCAGTGTGCCAGGTTTTACTTGGATGTCTCGCGAAGCCTTTTTGCTGTTTAACAATGTATTATTTGTCGTTTCGACGGCTATGGTGTTATTTGGTACTTTATATCCTTTACTCGTCGAGTTTATATGGGATGAAAAACTCTCCGTAGGACCTCCGTTTTTTGATATCTTTTTTGTACCCTTAATGGCTTTTGTGGCTGCACTGATGGGTGTTGGAATGTTGATGAATTGGAAAAAAACCAACATGAGTCGCTTGGTACCTTGGCTATTGGCACCTTTAGTGGGGGCGATCATTTTAGGGCTTATTACACCAGCTTTAGGTGACGGTTATCGGTGGAGTGCTGCCATCACGGTTACGCTAGGTGCCTGGATTGTATTAATGACAGTTAGCGATGTCTTGCGTAAAACACGCAATAGCAAAAACCGAGTGGCAGCCTTATTTGGCTTTCAGTTAAGCTACTACGGTATGCTTACCGCGCATATTGGTTTTATGTTTTGCTTGATGGGGGCATCTTTAAATACCATTTACAGTGATCAGCGTGATTTGCGTTTAGAGTATGGTAAACCCGTTAGTGTGGGCGGCCACGAATTTGAATTGACAGAGGTTGTTGGCGTAACCGGCCCTAACTACCAAGCTAAGCGTGGCGAATTTAAAGTGTTTAAAGATGGCAAGCTGCAAGCGGTATTACATCCTGAAAATCGCAACTATGTGTCGGGCGGTAATATGATGACCGAAGCTGCGATCGATGCTGGCTTTATGCGTGACTTATATGTAGCTTTGGGCGACGAGCTTGATGCCCGTGCTTGGTCTGTGCGCGTGCATTATAAGCCATTTGTGCGCTGGATTTGGTTAGGTGCCCTATTGATGGGTTTTGGTGGTGCACTAGCTGTATTTGACAAGCGTTATCGACGGGTTAAAGCCAAAAATACCGTTGTAGCCAATACAGTTGCAGCCTAAGGGGGCGTTATGGAGCGCTTGAAATTATTTATGCCTTTAATTGCCTTTGTGGTATTGGCTGCACTTTTGTTTAACGGTTTAAAAAATGATCCCAATGAACTGAAGTCAGTTTTATTGGGTAAGCCGGTACCTGATTTTGCTCTTCCTTCATTGAATGATGAGTCAAGGATCATTACTCAGGATACCTTTAAGGGAAAACCTTACCTGCTTAATGTGTGGGCAACGTGGTGCCCAAGCTGTAAAGTGGAGCATCCATACTTATTAGAATTGGCGAACATGGGTATTACGATTGTCGGGCTTAACTACAAAGATGAGTCGGATGAGGCTCGAAGCCTACTAAAAGCCATGGAGGATCCTTATGTCGATAATATTGTGGATGCTGACGGCCGTTTAGGTTTAGATTTGGGTGTTTATGGTGCACCAGAGACATTTGTAGTTGATGCCAGTGGCATTATTCGATTTAAGGTTGTAGGTGTTGTGACCGAAGAGATATGGGCTAAAGATATAGCGCCTATCTTTTTTGGTGGCTAGGGTTTTATAGATGTTTGTTATGCGTTTTGTTTTTTTGGGGGCGCTTTTGTCGTTGGTGCCATTAAGGTTGTTGGCGGTTGCGATGCCGGGGCCCGAGCTAGGCGTATGGCAAACGATGCAGGGGCAATGGATGCGCCACTGCTACTTGAGTACCGATGGCGATACGCGCGTGTATCGGCGCGATTTTTTAGTGGTTAATTTTACGGCATTAAAGTTAACCACTAAAATTTACAGCGATAGCAATTGCAAGCGTGAGCGTACGCAATATCGAGCGCTGCTCAAGTATGCTTTTACAGGCAGTTATTTTTATACCGATACCGCTAAAGGTAGAGCGCAACTTGGCTACGATAAAGGCAAAAAAATATTTGCTCTTAATGTGATGCCCGAGAGTGCTTTGCCAGCTATTTTATCTATACCTTCTTTAAATATTGTTTCAATTCAATCAGGTAAGCTTTATTTTGGGCGCGATTATAGTGGTCAGCCTGAGAAAGGCGAGCGTCTGACCCACTTGGATATTAAAAATCCCTTTATTAGGCATTAATATGTCACATTCTGTCATGTTGCCCGAATGGGCCCCTTGCCGTGCCGTTTTGCTGGCATGGCCTTACCCCGGTGGCGACTGGGCCAGTAATTATACTGAGGTTGTCGAAAGCTATTGGGGGATTTTAGCGGCCATTGCTCGCGCTGCGCCGGTCTGGGTTTTGGTTCACCCCTCATTAGATTTTTCGGGATTCAAGGCTGAGCTTGAGGCTCGGGTGATAGAGGGGGTTGTGAAAGTACGTAATGACATTCATTACGATGATACCTGGATTAGGGATTACGGCCCTATTAGCTGTTCGAAAAAGCTGATGAGCTTCACTTTTGATGGCTGGGGGGGCAAGTACTGCGCTAAAGCGGACAACCAAGTTGCCTTAAATCTGTCTGACTGGCTCTTGTTTCAGCCTCGCAGTGTCGATTTCGTGTGTGAGGGTGGTGGGCTTGAGGTGAATGCCGAGCAGGTTTTACTGGCGAATGAAGAGTGCGTTATTGATACTAAGCGCAACCCTAAATTGCACAAAGAAGATGTTCAAAATATCTTGCGTGAATATTTGGGTGTTAAAGAGTTCGCATGGTTGCAGGGTATTTGTTTAACCGGTGATGATACTGATGGTCATATTGATACGATTGCACGCTTTGCGCCTGCCGGTAAAACGGGTTGTGCTGTGATTTATAGTGGCCGCAATACACTTCATCATGATGCCTCTGTCTTGCAGAGTTTGCATCAGCAGATAACAGTCTTGGCGGCGCGATGGGGGTGGGAGGTGTTTGAGCTGCCCACACCTATTGCGCTTAGCAAAGTTGATGGTCGATTACTACCTGCAACTTACGCCAATTTTTTAATTTGCAATGATTGTGTTTTTGCACCTGTGTATCATTTACCCGAAGATGATGCGGCATTAGCGGTGTTGAAGAGCGCTTTTCCTACCTTTGAAATCGTGCCAGTCTATTGCGCTCCACTGCTTGAGCAGCACGGTAGCTTGCACTGCGCAACAATGCAGGTTAGTACATTAGCGCTTTAATTTTCCTATCCGTTTTTTTATTGATGTAATGAGGTTTTTGTGGCAACTGTACATACTATTCGGGCAGCTGTTTTGCAGTTGGCTGTGCCATCGAATGATAAATTAAATAATTTTTTGGCGAGTGAAAAGGTTATTCGTCGCGCTGTTGAGCAAGGCTGCGAATTGATTGTGCTGCAAGAGTTGCATGCCGCTTCTTATTTTTGCCAGCAAGAGCGCGTAGATTTTTTTGATTTGGCGGAGCCGTTGAATGGTGAAACTTTTTGCGCCTATGAAAAACTTGCCGCTGAATTAGATGTGGTATTAGTTATTTCGCAGTTTGAGCGCCGGGCAGCAGGTTTGTACCACAATACTGCGCAAGTCATTGATGGAGCGAAAGGGCGTGCCGGTATTTTCAGGAAGATGCATATCCCTGATGACCCAGGGTTTTATGAGAAATTTTACTTTACACCGGGCGATGCCGATGGCGAGCTCAATGGCTTTAAGCCTATACCCACTAAGCTGGGCAAGTTGGGTGTTTTGATCTGCTGGGATCAATGGTATCCCGAAGCTGCGCGTTTAATGGCTTTAGCTGGCGCTGATTTTTTGATTTACCCTACAGCAATTGGTTGGGACTTGCGCGATGATGAGGCTGAGCAACAGCGTCAGCTAGATGCTTGGGTCACCATTCAGCGCTCCCATGCAGTAGCTAACGGGGTGCCGGTTTTAGTGGCTAACCGTACGGGTTTTGAAGCTGACCCTGAAAATCCCGACCTGGGTATCCAGTTTTGGGGGAATAGCTTTATTGCAGGGCCGCAGGGCGAGCTTCTCACTAAGGCAAGCTGTGATGAGCGGGGTTTTGTGTGTGCTGATATTGACGTGAGGCGCGCTGAAAGTGTTAGGCGAATATGGCCTTATCTGCGCGACCGCAGGGTAGATGCTTATCAAGGAATAACGCGACGCTGGCTGGCAGATCAAGAGCCCTAATTGATGTTATATCTTCACGTGATGCCGATTGCATGGATGCGAGCGAGCACAACAGGCATTGGGCTGTGAAAATATAGGAATGAGCCGATGTTGCGTAATGCTAACGCGTTTATCCGCAATTTTTTATGCTTAAGGCGCTAAGATCGGTAAACTCTTGGTTTGCTAAATTAATATAACGATTGATTATCTGGGCGTTGACCTTAAAGATCTAGGAGGCAGGAATTTGCTTTTTTAAGTGGCGGACTGGACGGGACTCGAACCCGCGACCCCCGGCGTGACAGGCCGGTATTCTAACCAACTGAACTACCAGTCCGCAGAACTTAAAAAGCTTCTCTATCGTAGCAATATCTATTATTGAGATATTGGTGGGTGGTACAGGGGTCGAACCTGTGACCTACGCCTTGTAAGGGCGCCGCTCTACCAACTGAGCTAACCACCCCAAGAGAGACGCGCATTGTAAGGATTTTTGATATGGCGTCAATCTTTTTTTTAATATTTTTGATGGGTTATCTCATCAGCGATCCTGAATGGAACTTCTATTGAACTTCTAAGGTGTTCACAGTCTTCTTATTCAAGCAGGTAGTTTGCAGATGAGCTATGGTTTGCCGTAATAGCACAAGGTATACTCCGGCCCCTAATTTAGTCGGTTAAATTTTGGTTTGCGATACTGTATTACCGCGGTGTCAACATTCCTCATTGAAGGAGGTGATAATGTTAAAACGGTTGAGTGTGTTTTTGGTTTATTCGCTAGTGGCATTAGCGGGAGCTAGGTTTGCTCATGCGGGTATTGATACCTATGAGTTTGATGATCTGGACGATCGCGCGCGATACAATCAGTTTATTGAGGAGTTGCGATGTCCTAAATGTAAAAATCAAAATTTAGTCGGCTCTAATGCACCTATTGCTAAAGATTTACGTAGAGAGTTGCATCGCCTCATTCTCGAAGGCGAAACCGATGATGGCATTATCACTTTTATGGTTGATCGCTACGGTGATTTTGTTTTGTATCGTCCACCGCTACAAAAAAACACCTATATTTTATGGTACGGCCCTATTGCCATGCTGCTGGGCGCGCTGTTGGTTTTGGGGCTGATTATATTTAAACGCAGTAGAAAGCCTAGTACCGGTGATAGCCTAACAGGTGAAGAGCAGGCGCAGTTTGAATCTTTTTTAAAGTCTACAGACGAAAAAAATGCGCAAGACGGTGGTGTTCAGCAGGAATCAACATCAACAAAAAATCATTCAAAAAAATCTAAAAAGAAGTAATCGCATATGGCTTTTTGGCAAGGTGTATTAATTTTAGGCGCTTTGGGCGCAGTGTTTGTATTGTGGCCTATTTTTAGGTTACCTATTTCCCGTGGTTTGGCGGCTAAAACCATTCGTCGAGATATTACACAGGCAGATCTTTATCAAGAGCATTTAGCGGACCTTAATAAAAATTTGGCTAATGGGGATATCGAGCAAGACCAGTATGAAGCGCTGAAAATAGAATTGCAGCGTACGCTGGTGAGCGATAGCGCGGGTCTAAAAGAAGTCGAGGTGAAAAGCGGCGGCAAATTGCTATTGGTTGGCGTGGCGATCACGGCTCCGTTATTGGCGGTCTTTTTGTATTTGCAGTGGGGCGCTAAAGGCGATTGGGATATTCATCAAATCATGCAGGCGGAGCGCGATAACCCTGCAACAACGCAAGAAGCGTTTGAAGCTTCAACTAAAGAGCTTCTTATGGCTGTGCGCTCGCGCTTAAAGCAAAAGCCCGATAATCATCAAATGCGCTATCTTCTAGCTGAGCGTTCTATGGCTCTCAAGGATTATGATGAGGCCATTGCAGCGTATAAAAAATTACTCGAAGTCGAACCAGGCTCGCCAACAATGTCTATTAAATTAGCGCAGGCACTTTTCGTGCGTGGCGGCAGTAAAGTGACGCCAGAGGTGGCGCACCATACTAATGTAGCGGTCAATGGTGCTCCTTTTATGTATCAGGCTTTAGAAATGAGTGGCTTAGTTGCCTTTCACAATCAAGATTATAAAAATGCAGTCACTTTTTGGCAGCGTGCTAAAGCTCAGCTCGACCCTAATAGTCGCTCAGCGCAGGCTTTAGATGGCGCTATTATGAAAGCTGCGCGTGCGGGTGTGGCATCGGAGCAAGCGATGTCGGATGGTGATAGTGTGGCGGCCACAGCCGATAGTCAAGAGTCTCCCAACGTCGATCGTGGATTTGATCTTGATGTGAAGTTGGCTGAGGGTTTACAGGCTTCGCCTAATGATACGGTTTTTGTTTATGCTAGGGCTTGGAAAGGCGCAAAAATGCCTTTGGCTATTGCGCGTATGACCGTTGCTGATTTACCGAAAGTTGTACGCTTAGATACCACGATGGCTATGGCGCCAGGTATGGATATGAGTACGGCTACCGAGCTTGAGTTGATTGCGCGTATTTCTAAGTCGGGTACTCCCGTACCTCAGTCTGGGGATTGGCAAGGTGCTTTAGGGCCTGTTGTTTTGGGGCAAGGGATCGAAGCTAAGTCCATTGTTATCACGGATAAAATCCCATAAATACTGTGTCTGCCCTCTGATAAAGGCGGCAGACACATCTGGTTCCGCTGGCGCTTTGTAATGAGTTTTTTTGGTGCATGCCTGACTAAAGTCTTAAAAATGCGCCAGTTATTTGTCTGTTTGATACGGATATTAAGGCGTAGTCCCTTCTAACCGTGTAGAATCCGCCGTTTAATTGTCACGGCGGCGTAATTGCCTTCGGTGTAACAGCCTCAGAGTTAAGCAATATTCTATGCGGTTAAAATGCATTAAATTAGCGGGTTTCAAATCTTTTGTTGACCCGACAACAGTTTACTTTCCAAGCAATCTATGTGCGGTTGTAGGTCCCAATGGTTGTGGAAAATCTAATATCATCGATGCTGTTCGCTGGGTGATGGGGGAGTCGTCCGCCAAAAATTTGCGCGGCGAATCGATGACCGATGTCATTTTTAACGGTTCAAATGGACGTAAGCCTGTAGGCCAGGCCTCTATTGAGCTTGTTTTTGATAATACCGATAAAACTTTAAAAGGCGAGTATGCCGCTTATAACGAAATATCGATTAAGCGAAAAGTCACTCGCGACGCTCAAAATATCTATTACCTTAACGGAACGAAATGCCGTCGTCGTGATATTACCGATATCTTTTTAGGTACAGGCCTTGGGCCTCGTAGCTATGCGATTATTGAGCAAGGCATGATTTCTAAGCTGATTGAGGCCCGCCCAGAAGAGCTGCGTGTTTTTATTGAGGAAGCGGCAGGCATATCAAAATACAAAGAGCGCCGTCGCGATACCGAAAATCGCATGCGACGAACCCATGAAAACCTCGAGCGTTTGACTGATATTCGTGAAGAGTTAGAGCGCCAACTTTCGCGCTTAGAGCGACAGGCTCAAGCCGCCGAAAAATATTCTGAATATAAAAAAGAAGAGCGTTCACTTAAGGCCTTTTTACAGGCTAGACGTTACTTTGTTCTGCGCGATAAGGGGCAAAACAAACAGGCGGTCATTACCGATCTTGAGCTTCAAGTTGAGGCAGGTGTGACAAAGCAGGTCAATATCGATACAACGATCGAAACTCAGCGTGTACGCTTTACTGAAGTTGGCGACAAATACCATCACATTCAAGAGCGCTTTTATGCGATTGGCTCGGACATCGCCCGTATTGAGCAAACCATTACGCATGCGGCGCAGCGCGAGCGCCAATTAAAAATTGACTTAGAGCAAACGCAAAAAGATTGCCGTGAGGCGCTTGAGCACTACCAGCAAGATGCCGATAAAGCTGAACATTGGCAGGCTGAACTTTTGGCGATGGAGCCTGAGCTGGAGT
Organism: Marinagarivorans algicola; assembly: GCF_001292705.1. Classification (GTDB taxonomy): domain Bacteria; phylum Pseudomonadota; class Gammaproteobacteria; order Pseudomonadales; family Cellvibrionaceae; genus Marinagarivorans; species Marinagarivorans algicola. The sequence goes on along the minus strand of NZ_LGAK01000003.1, from coordinate 94,959 downwards.
TGGTTGAAGCCTCGGCAGAGGAATCGTCAGAAACGCTATTGCACGCGGATGATTTAATGCAGCAGTGGCAGCAAAAATGGGATGCCTTTAATCAACAAGCCCAGATTCCTAGGCAAAAAGTCGAAGTGCAACAATCGAGAATTCAACATTTAGAAACAGTGCAGCAGCGCTTGCTTGTCCGCATAGAAAAACTCGATAACGAGCGCAAAGAGCTTGTGGTGGGCGATGTTGAAGAAGATATTATTGCGTTGCGCGACACTGTAGCAATAGCCGAAGAAGAGCTCGAGCAGCATCGCTTACAGATTGAAGAGCAAGGCGAGCGCATTGTTGAGCTGCGCCAAAAAGAGCAAGATGTTCGCTCAGAGCTTACACAAATGCAAGGCGCCCACCAGCAGGCGCGCGGCCGGTTGTCGTCTTTAGAGACATTGCAGCAATCAGCTTTGGGTAGTGGCGGTCAACTGCAACAGTGGCTTGAGCAACAAGGTGTCGCTCATTTGCCTCGCTTAGCCGAGACACTGACGGTGACCGGTGGCTGGGAGCATGCTGTCGAAGTCGTACTCGGTGCCCGCATTCAAGCATTAATTGGAGTTAATAACGTTAATGCTTTGCTCGATGTCCATGAAACTTTAACCGCAGGTGAGTGCTTATTTATTGATGAAACACCGATTGATGATGTGTTATCGGCGACGGCGAGTGATGACCGAGGAGAATTGCTCGCGAGTCATATTCGTAGTGCTTCACCACTGATAGGTATGTTGGGTGTCGTTTACACTGCACACTCGTTAGATGATGCCAAGGCCAAGCGCAAAACACTTAAGGCTCACGAGTCGGTGATCACGCTTGATGGCACTTGGATGGGGGCTAACTGGCTGCATTTGGTGAAAGCTGATGATGCCGGTGCCGGTATTATTGCTCGCCAAAAAGAAATCGAAGTGTTACAGCAGACGTGTGATGCCCAAGATGAAAAAATACAGAGATTAACTGCGGCACTAGAACAAAACAAACAGGCCTTATTAGATGCTGAGCGGCAACGTGATGATGCACGCCAATCACTGGATCAATGCCAGCGTCATCTCACGCAAAACCAAAGCCAGTTGACGGCACATACAGTGAAAGTTGAGCAAGTTCTAGCGCGTAAAGAACGCGTACAAGCGGAAATCTCAGAGGCAAAAGAGCAGTTAGGTATCGATGCAGAAAATCTAGCTGATGCTAGAATGCAATTAGAAGAGGCTGTCGAAGCAATGGCGATGGACACTCAAACACGAGAAACACTATTAGCCGAACGTGACAGCTACAAAGAGCAATTAGAAGCTTGTCGTCAAAAATCCCGCACAGATAAAGATGCCGCTCATCAATTGGCAATGCGTATTCAAACACTCAATACTCAGTTGCATGCAGTGAAGCAGGGGTTGGCTCGTTTAGGTGAGCACAGTGCTAAATTGCAAGAGCGCCGCGATAATTTACTGGCAAGTATTGAGGAAGGCTGTGAACCGGTTGAATTACACAAAGAAGAATTAGAGGCGCACTTACAAAAGCGAGTCAGTGTAGAAGAGCAGCTTCTTGAGGCTAAGCGTGAGGTTGAAAGCGTCGAGGGTATTTTACGCACTGCCGAAAAAGAGCGATTGTTAGTGGAGCAACAAGTGCAATTAGTACGCGCTAAACTCGAAAAAGAACGCTTAGAAACGCAAACTTACGATGTACAGGCGCAAAACTTGCGCGACCAGCTAGAAGCTGATGGCCATAATATTGAGGTACTAAGCCAAACTATGCCTAGTGAAAATGAGGCAGAGTTAGAGCAGTCGCTCGAAAAAATTGCCGCTCGGATTGCACGCTTAGGTGCGATTAATTTAGCCGCTATTGATGAGTACAAAACAGAAGCCGAGCGAAAACATTATCTCGATGAGCAAAATGATGATTTGATGGAGGCATTAGAAACCCTAGAAAATGCGATTCGTAAAATTGATAAAGAAACACGGGCACGTTTTAAGGAAACATTTGATCAAGTCAATAGCGGCTTACAAGAGTTGTTTCCCAAAGTCTTTGGTGGCGGGCATGCTTATTTGGAGTTGACCGGTGAAGACTTGCTCGATACGGGTATTACGATTATGGCTCGACCACCGGGTAAGCGTAACAGTACGATTCATCTACTCTCTGGTGGTGAAAAAGCACTAACGGCGATCGCGCTTGTGTTTTCAATTTTTCGTCTTAATCCAGCACCTTTTTGTATGCTCGATGAAGTGGATGCTCCACTCGATGATGCGAATGTTGAACGCTATGCCCGAATGGTTGAAGAAATGTCATCACAGGTTCAGTTTATTTATATTACCCATAATAAAATTGCTATGGAAATGGCAAGTCAGTTAATGGGTGTCACTATGCACGAGCCTGGCTGCTCGCGTATGGTTACTGTAAATGTCGAAGAGGCTGCCGAAATGGCAGCACTATAGGAGAGCACTTATGCGTGAATGGTTAACGGTCATTATCGTATTATTAATTATTGGTATTGTACTTGATGGTATTCGGCGGGTGCGCGCGGCGAGGCGTGAGCGAATACATATGGCGAATCACTTACCGCATGCGGCGACTGACTCTGATACGAGTGAGTTTCCTCTCGGCGGCGCTCGGATTGTCGGCTATCGCCACCCTGACGAAAGTACCGGTTCGCATGGGCATGTTAAAAATACGGCGACTCAGCATAAGGCGAATGTTGAATCTGCTCCGGTATTGATGGACTCAGCTGAAGATAATGAGCCGAGTATGGGTGATTTTACTGGCATGGATATCGATGATGATGTGGCGGTGGCAGTACCGGCTCGCCCAGTAGTGCAGACAAAAGCGGCGACTACTGAATCGGCACCTTCACGCAGCGTGTTAAGGTCTGCATCCAGCAGTGCGCCAGCGGCTTCGCAAGAGCACAAACAAGAGGTGAAAAACTCAGCAGCCGAGCAACCAGCACCACAAGAGGTTATTGTGATTAATGTGATGGCGCATCAAGGTGAGTACTTTGAAGGTAATCGATTACTTGAGGTTTTAACATCGCAGAACATGCGCTTTGGTTTTATGGATATCTTTCATCGCCATCACAATGAAGACGGTTCGGGAGAGTCATTGTTTAGTGTCGCGAATATAGTTAAGCCTGGCACTTTTGATTTAAATGCAATGGATGACTTTACGACGCCAGGCATTAGTATGTTTATGATGTTGCCTTTAAAAGGCGATAGTGTAGCGGCATTTGGCTTAATGGCTCGCACGGCGAAAATAATCGCCGAATCACTAGACGGCGAATTAAAAGATGAGCACCGCAGTGTTATGACACAGCAAACTTTTGAGCATTGTCGTCAGCGTGTTATCGAGTTTGAGCGCAAGCGGCGTTTAAACCGGTAATGGGAATCTAAAGTACTTTTAACGGGTAGTAGCCTTTAAAAGTCGAACGCAATAAGCCGCCACTATGGCGGCTTATTATTTTCAATAGATTAAATGCAGTGCCACGATTCAGTGAAGTTGGCAAGCCCTGCCCAGTAGGCGAACCGATGATTTTTTGGGCATTTAAATGCTCCAATGTCGAGAGCTGTGAACCTTACGCTGCTATGAATTTCTGAATATATTATAGGCTGTAAAAATGCTTGATTGTGACACCTTACCTGTATCTTCCTCTGAACCAGTGACGATTGAAGAATATCGGCAAATTCAGTTAGAGCTTCATCAGCATAATATTGCTTATTATGTTGATGATGCGCCCACTGTGCCTGATGCACACTACGATCGTTTGATGCAGAGATTGTTAGCCATCGAGGCTGAGCAGCCACAATGGGTATCGGCTGACTCGCCTTCTCAGCGCGTAGGCGCTGCGCCTTTGAGCCGCTTTACTAGCGTGACACATTTGCAGCCCATGCTGTCATTAGGCAATGCTTTTAGTGCGCAAGATATGCAAGATTTTGATCAGCGTATTAAAGATCGCTTAAAAACAACAGATGATATTGTCTATGTCTGCGAGCCAAAATTTGATGGCGCTGCCGTCAGTTTGCTGTATCGCAATGGTGTTTTTGAGCGCGCTGCGACGCGCGGTGACGGCACAACCGGAGAAGACATTAGTCAAAATGTCAGGACACTCAAAAATGTACCGTTGGTATTGATGGAGGACTCGCCCGCTGTATTGGAGGTGCGCGGCGAAATATATATGCCGCATGCGGGCTTTGAGCGCTTAAACGAAGCGCAACGTAAAGCGGGCCAAAAAACATTTGTGAACCCGCGCAATGCCGCGGCCGGTAGTTTACGACAGTTAGATTCATCAATAACGGCACAGCGACCACTGGTTTTTAATGCTTATGGTGTTGGCTTGGTGGAGGGTGAGTTACCTGATACGCATTTTGCGACACTCGAGTTTTTGCGGGCTAAAGGTTTTGTGGTGAGTGATTTGGCAGAGCGCGTAGTGGGTGTTGGAGGCTGTTTAGATTACTATACGCGCATGGAGGCGAAACGTGCCAGCCTACCCTTTGATATTGATGGTCTAGTGTTTAAGGTGGATGCCTTTACTTTGCAGCGTCGCCTAGGTTTTGTGGCGCGGGCGCCAAGATTTGCCATTGCGCAAAAGTTTCCTGCACAAGAAGAGATGACTGTGCTTAAGGCGGTTGAATTTCAAGTAGGGCGCACGGGTGCAATAACTCCTGTAGCGCGCTTAGAGCCTGTATTTGTTGGCGGCGTGACAGTATCGAATGCGACGTTACATAATCGGGATGAAATTAAACGCCTCGCGGTCATGGTCGGTGATACGGTGATCATTCGTCGTGCAGGCGATGTCATCCCTCAGGTGGCAGGTGTTGTATTAGAGCGGCGACCGGCTGATGCGCAGTCGATTGAGTTTCCTTTACATTGTCCGGTGTGTGATGCTGCGGCTGAACAGGTTGATGGTGAAGCCGCTGTACGATGCTCTGGCGGCTTGAGCTGCCCAGCACAAAGTAAAGAGGCGATTAAGCATTTTGCGAGCCGTAAGGCAATGGATATTGATGGTCTTGGCGATAAGCTGGTTGAGCAACTCGTCGATGAGGGGCTGATTCACACAATAGCTGATTTATTTACCGTGCCGCTGGAGGCTTTAGTGGCGCTCGAGCGCATGGCCGAAAAATCAGCACGCAATTTACTCAATGCTCTAGAGCACTGCAAAAAAACGACATTACCACGCTTTTTGTATGCTTTAGGTATTCGTGAAGTTGGACAGACGACAGCCAGTAATATTGCTTTTCATATGGGTTCTTTAGAGGCGGTTGCAGCTGCCACCGAAGAACAACTACAAGAAATTCCCGATGTCGGTCCTGTTGTGGCGCAGCATATACATGTGTTTTTCCAGCAGCCGGGCAATGTTGCACTGATTGAGCAGTTACAGCAAATAGGCATTCATTGGCCAGCTCCGCAAGTGCTCGGCGAGCAACCGTTGGCGGGTAAAACGATTGTATTGACAGGGACTTTAGAGCAAATGGGGCGCAGCGAAGCCAAAGAGCGCTTAACATTATTGGGTGCAAAAGTGGCTGGCAGCGTATCGGCTAAAACACATTTGGTGGTGGCAGGAACTAAGGCAGGCAGTAAGTTAACAAAAGCGCAAGACTTGGGTGTGGAGGTGTTAGATGAAGAAGGATTTATTCAGTGGTTAACGCAATTCGATTCATAATACCTTTTACGGGGCAGCCAATGAAATGGTTGGTCGCTATCGTATTGTCGTGCGGCTTGGCCGGCTGTTCAAGCTATCGCCCTACCAATATGGATGATGCCTGTGTGATTTTAGAGGGTAACCGCAGCTGGTACAAAGATGCGGTGAAAGCCGCTAATCAATGGGGTACCCCAGTAGCCACTCAATTAGCCTTTATTCATCAAGAGTCACGCTTTAAAGCCAAAGCTAGGCCTCCGCGTAAAAAGATACTGTGGGTTATCCCGGGTCCGCGAGCGAGCGATGCTTACGGTTATGCGCAAGTGAAAGATGGCACATGGCGTTGGTACCAACAGAAGAATGCTAAGCGTGGGGCCGATCGCGATGATTTTGGCGATGTGGTGATGTTTATTGGATGGTATAACAAACAGACCCAACGCGCGTTGGGTGTGGATTTAGGTGACCCTTATCGACAGTACTTGGCTTACCATGAGGGGCATGGTGGCTATAAGCGACGAACATATAATAAAAAGCCTTGGCTAAAAAAAGTGGCTAAAAAGGTATCGTTGCGCGCAAAAATGTACCAACAACAAATTAAAGGCTGTAAAAAGCAGCTTGAAAAGAGTCGTTTTTGGTTTTTTTAATCAACCACGATTAGTCGATTATAGCAAGATGGCCGCTATAATATGCGGGTCGCTATAAAGGCCAAATGGTGGTGACTTTATAGAAAGGTGTATGGCGCTTATGTCTATTTCGCTCGATGAATATCTCAAAAATAACCCATTGCGACCCGCCATTAAGGCGGCTTTTTTTGATATCGATGGGACATTGCTAAGCCTAGATGGCCATTACTCGGCAGCGCTTAAGCGCAGCATTGCATGCATTAAAGCGATGGGGGTTAAAACCGCGATAGCGAGTGGCAGGCCTTATTTTGCTACGCGCTTTTTATGGCAAGAGTTAGGCCTGAGTGATGCTGGGGTGTTTTGTACGGGGGCTCAAATTTATGAGCCTCAAGCGCAGCGCGAGCATCGTGTGCATTATTTGCCTCAGGCGGTAAAGCAGCGTTTAATTCAAGCATTGCGTGAAGCGGACATTTATTACGAGCTATATACCCATACGGGTTTTTTTGTAGAGCGTAATAATGCGCCCGAAATATTAGCCGTTCATGCGCAGCACTTGCGTTGTGAGCCGAGCCATTGTCATTTTGATGCAGTGAGTGAACCGGCAGTAAAGCTGCTAATTGGTGCGAATATGCATAAAGATGGGCGTATATTGCAGCAGTTAGAGGCGGCTTTTCCTGAGTGTATATTTGCTTACGCATCGCTACCGGCTTACCCTGAGTGGCTTTTTGCGAGCATTATTGATAAAAATGCCAGCAAGGCGGCGGCATTTGACTATTTACTGGACTATCACCAAGTGTCGGCGAGTCATGTGATTAGCTTTGGAGATGCGCAATCGGATATGGCTTTTTTAAGCATGGCCGGTATTGGTGTGGCAATGGGCAATGCAACAGCGCAGGTCAAAGCGATAGCCGATGTTGTCACAACCCCAGTGTGGGAGGACGGCGTGGCTGTGGCGTTAGAGGCCTTAGTGACATAGCCTTTTTGCTACACACGGCACTATTGCGCGAATCTAATCGCCAAGAACGAGATAGAATATGGCAAAATTCAGATTAAGAATTAGTAAAAAGGCACGTTTTATGGGTCATTTATTGGCTTCTGCGTGTTTTATTGGACTGTTTATTTGGGGATGGGAGCTACCCGTTAGTGAGGCTGCTGCTTATTTGATATTGTTAGTAGGCTTTTTATTATGCATCATACTTTTAGCGGCGGTCTTGGGTTTTGTACTGCGTTTAATACGTGGTAACCCGCTAAGCCTCGACGATCAACATTGGGACAAAAAATAAAATGTTTACACCAAAAACACCCGTAGCACTGGTTCGCCACCTGCTGAGCGAGGCAAAACAAGAAGGTGTGGATTGCACAGCATTATTGGGTGAGCTAGGGCTGCCACAAGAAGATGAGCTGGAAAATCTATCAGCGTTTAAATATGGGCAGCTTTATCGCCGGTTAATCTTTTTAACCAGTGATGAGTGGTTTGGCATGTTTTCGGGCGGTAAAGTGCCTGTTGGCGCGTTTAGGTTAATGTGTTTAACCTTATTGACTGCGGGCAGTATCAGGCAGGCGCTCGAGCTGGCGGGTGAATTTGCTGAAATTTGCCAAGGGTTTAAAGTTCGCTACAGTGTTGATGAATATCAAGGCCTAGCGCGTGTCTATCTGGCGCCTGTGCGCCACAGTTCGGAACAAGAGTTTACAGGGATCCAAGCGAATACACACCCCGAGAAAATCTTCACCACACTTGTAGCCGCGCATCAATTGGCATGCTGGCTTGCAGGTACGAGCCTGCCCCTAGAGGGTTTGCGCTTAAGCTTTGCCTCTGGTGATACGTTGCAAAGCGTGCGGGCTTTGTGTGAGCAAGATGTGCAATACAACCAGCCTGTTAACGCCTTACTGTATCCTTTAAATGTGCTTGAGCGTCCTATTATTCAGAGCCCGCACTCGCTCCCTGATTTTTTGCGTACAGCGCCTTACCAATTGGTGACGCAAGACTCCAGTCAAATTACTACCGCCGAAAAAGTACGCTCGTTACTCAACAAAGATGTCGGTCGTAATATGCCATCCGCTGAAGCGGTTGCTGAGTCTTTAAATATGTCTGTCACCACATTGCGAAGGCATTTAGCAGAAGAAAATTCGGCCTATCAAACGTTGAAGGACGAATGTCGCTTAGAGGCTGCGATACAGCTGTTAACTTGTCGCGATTTGACCAATGTGATGGTCGCCGAGCGTTTAGGTTTTGATGAGCCGAGTGCTTTTTTTCGCGCTTTTAAAAAATGGACTGGTACAACACCGGGGCAATACCGTAAAAAGTTTCTCGGTGTTTAGTTTGGCTATTAAATTGGCGCAAAAAGAACTAACAATTTTGCGTTTATAGCCTAAACTTATGCATCTGTTTAACTTGCTAATGTTTGGTGCTGTTGTCATTTTTTACGTTATTAATAACCGTTAAGGTGATCAAACATGCATCAATTGGCCACATAATAATCGCTGGTTTTAGCACTACAATAAACGCGAAATCAAAAATACAAGAGGCGAGTTATGAACGATTATAAAGTCCCCGTCCGTGATATGCAGTTTGTTTTACATGAACTCTTAGATTACGAAGGACATTGTGCAACTTTACCTGGTGGTGAAAATGCAACACGTGATGTTATTGATGCTGTTGTCGAGGAGGCTGGTAAGTTTTGTGAAAACGTTATTGCCCCTTTAAACCGCATTGGAGATATACAAGGTTGTACCTTTAATAATGGTGAAGTCAAAACACCAGACGGCTTTAAAGAAGCGTATCAGCAATATGTTGATGCTGGCTGGCCGAGTATGAGCCATGATGAGAAATACGGTGGCCAAGGTTTACCTGACTCGTTAGAGCCTATCATTAGCGAAATGGTAGGCACTGCTAACTGGTCGTGGGGAATGTACCCTGGGCTGTCTCATGGCGCCATGAGAACCTTAGTTGCTCACGGTACCGAAGAGCAAAAGCAGACGTACCTCACTAAGCTTGTTGAGGGTACTTGGACGGGCACAATGTGCTTGACTGAGCCTCATTGCGGTACCGACTTAGGAATGCTGAAAACCAAAGCTGTACCCGCAGAAGACGGTAGTTATGCATTAACAGGTACCAAAATCTTCATTTCGGCGGGTGAGCACGATCTTGCCGAAAACATTGTCCATATTGTGTTGGCACGCCTACCAGATGCACCGGCAGGCACACGAGGTATTTCGCTCTTTATCGTACCTAAGTTTGTACCAGCCGATGATGGTGCTGGCGGGATTAAAATTGGCGAGCGCAATGGCGTAGCATGCGGTTCATTAGAGCATAAAATGGGTATCCACGGTAATGCAACCTGCGTACTCAATTTTGATGGTGCTAAAGGATACCTCATTGGCGAGCCAAATCGCGGTCTTAACTGCATGTTTACCTTTATGAACAGCGCACGCTTAGGCACGGCGTTGCAGGGTTTAGCACATGCCGAATTAGGTTTCCAAAAGTCATTAGCGTATGCGACTGATCGTTTGCAAATGCGAGCGTTAAGTGGCGCTAAAAATCCCGACGGCCCTGCTGATCCTATTATTGTACATCCTGATGTACGTCGCATGTTGTTAACGCAAAAAGCTTTTGCTGAAGGCGGCCGTATGTTGGCCTACTACATTGCTCAGCTAGTTGATAATGATGCTCACGGCAGTGATGACAAAAAAGCAGAAGCTAGCGAGTTATTGGCCTTGCTAACGCCTATTGCTAAAGCGTTTATGACAGAAACGGGTTTTGAGTCAGCCAACTTAGCCATGCAGTGTTTTGGTGGTCATGGCTATATTGCTGAGTGGGGTGTTGAGCAAAACGTACGCGATAGTCGAATCTCCATGTTGTATGAAGGCACAACAGGTATCCAAGCGTTAGATTTGTTAGGCCGTAAGGTGTTACAAACACAAGGTGCTACCTTGCGTCGCTTTACCAAAATTGTACATAAGTTTTGTGAAGCCAACAAAGATAACGCCGCCATGGCAGCATACATTGAGCCTTTATCAGCCCTCAATAAAGAGTGGGGCGATGTCACTATGCATATTGGCTTAGCTGCGATGGAAAACCCTGAAGAAGTGGGTGCGGCAAGTGTCGATTACTTAATGTATTCAGGCTACATTGTTTTGGCATACTTTTGGGCTCGCGCCGCTTTATTAGCCAATGAAAAGCAAGCTGGTGAAGAAGCTGATTTTTATAAGGCAAAAATCAAGACTGCAAACTTTTACTTTGCGCGCATCTTACCGCGTACACAAAGTTTAATGGCTACTATGAAATCAGGCGCTACCAACTTATTAGATTTAGAAGCGGACCATTTCCAGTTCTAAATACTCAGGTTAAGTCTGCATAACTCAAAACCCTGCTCAAGTATCTTTGAGCAGGGTTTTTTTATGGTGTTTGTAATATTACAGCGCTTGTTGCGCTTTGGGTGGGGCTTCTAAATTGACGATATGGGTGAGCGGGGTGGCCAAGCTAATATTGCGTGCATGTGCTTCTTGCTGCATGAGTAACCTAAAGCTTCGCTTTGAATCAATAAGCTGCTCGGGGGCTTTAGTGTGAAAAATAAAACCCCATTGCAAGGCATGATCGCCGGCTTCCATCAAGACGGTTTTAATGCCGTGCGTGCTCTCAAAGGCTATGTCTTGTTCGCTAGCGTGCACACCAACTTGTTCAAAGAGTGCCTCTACGGCCTCGGCGGGCGTTTGGTAGTCAATATTAAAGGGTAGGCAAATACGTAACCCTTTGTGGCTGGCAAAACGCGATAGATTACTCAACGTTCGATCGCGTAGCGTCGTATTGCGCACCATAATACGGTTGTTGTGTGCAATATCAAAAAGTTCCGTGTGGAACATTTTTGTTTTAAATACCTCGGCAATCGTGCCATTGGGTAGCTCTAAAATATCCCCTTCCTCGATCATGTCACTATTGAGCAGTATGAGCCCACTGATAATGTCGGGTGCCCATGAGCCTTGAGTTAATGCGAGCATCACGCCAATGACGCCAATGACGCCGCCGGCCTCTAGCAAATTACTAAAACCTAATTGCTGAACAATAGCCACAATGGCCAGTATTAAGAAGAATAAACTGCTCAATAAAGACAGTGCACGTGTTTGGTAGGTGGGTATGGTGATGGTGTTTTGGCCAATAGTACGGCTTTTACCAAAGCGCTTAAAGATGAAATAGGCGCTAATAAAGTTGCCCAAATAGCATAAGTACACACTGGCCAAAATGGCTAAAGCAGTCACTAGCCCATATTGTTGGCTGAGCTCACTAGGGACCTCGATATACATTAATATTGAAATGGCGGCTAGGCAGATGCCGCGTACACCGGCAACGCGCAGTGCCCGTTTTGGGGCGGGTATTTTATCGCTAAAGTATTCGATGATATATTTGGCCAGCAGCATACAGATCAAGCAGGCTAGTAAAAATACACCTTCTAACACCGTAAAAATTTGGCTAATTGTTTGTAAATTAGGGACTAGCGTATTGTTGCCGTTCGTTATTTCATCGAGCACACGGGAGCCTGCATATTATGGGCGACTCACAGGTTCTGCAGGTCGCACGGAGTCAAAATAAATGGTAAATATTAGTAACTATTCAGCCAAGCTGAAAAATTCACCTGATAGGGTACTGATGGATTGTTTTCTGGGTATTTAAGCGCCGAGAGGGCTTATATAGCGCCCATCGATGGCTTGAACGGCCCAATTTCGGTACCTCTGACCCAATTTCGCTACCTCTGAATAGTTACCAATATTATTGTGAAATAGACGATGTTACTGGGCAATAACAACGCTATGAATCACGCGTTCCCCTTCAAAATACACTTTAAATTTATCATACGTCCAAATGTAAATACCAGGGTCGCCGACCGGTCCACTGCGCTCGAGTGGCTCGCCATACTCTGCGCTAACTTGCGCTTTGCTCATGCCAGTGGCGGGGCGTGCGACTTCCCAATGATTGCCTTGTTGGCCTAGCGGGATCGCGAGTGTTTCGGCATTAGCTGCCGTTATACTGGAAAAGCTTAGCGCGCAAGTAAGACCAAGATTGATCATAAGACTCTGTGTGTGTTTCATGTTAACTCCTGGAGGCTGGTTTGCTATCAATATGCAGTGGTCGGTGTGTCGTATGGTTGAGCGAGTACGATCATGACGTTGTGAAAGGGCTATTGACTCAGCTATACGCCATTATTATGCGCGTTGTTGGGCTTTAATCAATGTATTTGCAATGACTTGTTGTTGTGCTGGGGCTAGCTGATAAAATTTAGCTGCGACATTGTAGCTATTGTCACGGCTTTCGCAGCGTATTACCTGCGCAAAACTCACTACCGGTGCAAAGTGCGGCAAAAAAATGATGCGTACAACAACAAAGCTATTTTTGTAGAGCATACGTGAGTTTTTAAAGGCCAAGCCCTCTTCGCTTAAGCTGATGCGTGTTTTGGGAAGGTGTTGATAATGGCTAAAAATACTATGACGCGCAATGAGATCAATTTTATCGTTGATCAAGCCTAAGTACTGCCCTAGTGCTGGTTGTTTGGTATTTAGTGCACTGGCACAGTGCTGAGTTTTTTGATCCAATGCAGACAATGCCTCGAGTACTTGCCAGCTAGGTCCATCGCTGACAACGTCGATCGCTGGCATAGTATCGATAGTCTGCTTATCGACGGGTTGCACATCAAAAATAACATCATTATCAATACGGAAAAACTCTCGACGCTCTTTTGCTGAAGGCACTGTGGGTTTGGCCAGTGAGTTAACATGAGAGGAAGGATCTTTTATAGTCATAACCGTGCTGCCTCAGCATTTAAGCCAGTTGTGTTGATAGGCATGGCACATTTTAGTGCGCAAACATATGAATTTGTATTAATAAAAGCATAGACTAGCGCGATCGCCACTTGTGGTTGCGTGGATTATTGGGTCTAATGCGCCCATGCAAAATTATCTTCCTGTCATGATCGGTCTTCGCTATTTGCGGGCCAAGCGCAGTAATGCGTTTATTTCCTTTGTGAGTCTCTTTGCCTTTTTGGGCATGGCGCTTGGCGTGTTTGCGCTGATTGTTGTGTTATCGGTGATGAATGGTTTTGACCGTGAACTCAAAGAGCGCATATTACGCACAGTCCCACATGGCTTTATTGAGCCAGTAGGAGGGTTAAGTGATCCCGAAGCATTAATGGGTCAATTACACGGTAGCGTGGGAGTGCAAGGTCTGGCACCGTTTGTCAAAACGAATGGGTTATTAACGTTTGCTGGCAATGCTAGAGGTGTCGAAATACTCGGTGTTGATCCACTGTATGAGCCGGCAGTATCGGGTGTGCATAACTTTATGCGCCAGGGAAATATGAGCGATTTGAAAGCGGGCGAGTACAATATTTTAATGGGTGGCTTATTGGCGCGCTTTTTGGGTGCTGGGGTCGGTGATACGGTGACGATGACTTTACCCGAGGTCATGATTACACCAGCCGGTGTTTTCCCGCGAAGCCGTGCCTTTACGATTGCTGGCATTTTTGATACTGGTGCCCAAGGTGATCAAACACTAGTGCTTATGCACTTGGCCGACAGTCAAAAGCTACTGCGCTTGGGCAATAAAAGCCACGGTCTCAAAGTCAAAACTGACGACATCTATAGCGCACCTCATGTGTTGAATCAATTGGCTCAACAGGTTGCACACGCTAAAGTGACGGACTGGAGCACTACCCAAGGACACTTGTTTCAAGCGGTTAAAATGGAAAAAACAGTCGTTGGTTTTTTGTTGGGTATTATTATTGCCGTGGCCGCATTTAATATTGTGACCAGCTTGGTCATGATGATTGCCGAGAAGCGCAGTGATATCGCCGTTTTGCGTACCATGGGGCTTAGCTCGAGCAATGTGGTAGCTATTTTTATGACGCAAGGGCTCACCTTAGGAGTTGTGGGGATAGTAATGGGCGCAAGTTTTGGGATACTGGGCGCGCTGTATATTCCTGACGTGGTGGCATGGTTAGAGCAACTTTTTGGCTTGCGTGTCTTTGATCCTAGTGTGTACTTTGTGACCGAGCTTCCCTCTCAATGGCGACCTTATGATAGCGCTATGGTGTGTACCGGTGCATTGTTGGTGAGCATTCTCGCCAGCATTTACCCAGCTTACCGGGCCAGCCAAATAGCACCAGCCGAAGCATTGAGGTACAACATTTAACGCAGTATAGACGTGGTGCGACTTTTTGACTGTCACCACGGTTGTGATGTTTAGTTTGTTTGCGAATTCATTAAATTTAGGTTGATTCATGACAGCAGTTTTAGAGTGCCAAGGTGTGGTAAAAAGTTATGGTGAAGGCGCATTAAAAGTTGATGTGCTCAAGGGCTTAGATGTGCAATTAATGCCTTCGACTCAAACGGCTATTGTCGGTGCTTCAGGAGCGGGAAAATCAACGTTACTCAATATATTAGGGGGGCTCGATAAGCCCTCAGCCGGTACGGTGACTTTGCAAGGTCAGGCGTTTTCGCGCTTGAGTGAAAATGAACGCGGACGCATTCGCAATCAACATTTGGGCTTTGTGTATCAGTTTCACCACTTACTCGGTGAGTTTACGGCTTTAGAAAACACTGCAATGCCATTATTGATCGCAAAGCACAGTAAAAAAGCGGCCTATGCACGAGCTGAAGCTTTGTTGGCAAAAGTGGGCCTGCAATCACGTAGGGGCCATAAACCTAGCGAACTTTCGGGGGGGGAGCGCCAACGTGTCGCTGTTGCTCGGGCCTTGGTGTGTGAGCCGGCGTGTGTACTGATGGATGAGCCTACCGGTAACTTGGACAGTCACAATGCTAACGCAGTACGTGAATTGATGCGCGAGCTCAGCCAGCAACTGGCGACGGCTTTTGTCGTGGTGACACATGATATGACCATTGCACGCGATTTGGACCGTGTATTAGAGTTAAAAGATGGCGCTTTACACATTCTTAGCGCCGAGATACCTGCGTCACTATAGCGAGCGATTGAACTTTTATGCCTAAATTTTCGATTTTTATTGGTTTGCGTTATGTGGGTGCGCGTCAACGTAATTTGTTAGTGGCTTTTTTATCGCGTGTATCAATGATGGGTCTCATTGTCGGTGTGGGTATGCTGATTGTTGTCCTGTCGATCATGAATGGCTTTGATAAAGAACTGCGTGAAAAAATACTCAGCTTATTAC
Organism: Marinagarivorans algicola; assembly: GCF_001292705.1. Classification (GTDB taxonomy): domain Bacteria; phylum Pseudomonadota; class Gammaproteobacteria; order Pseudomonadales; family Cellvibrionaceae; genus Marinagarivorans; species Marinagarivorans algicola. Next base: position 79,528 of record NZ_LGAK01000003.1, on the reverse strand, counting down.
CACAAGCCTCAATTTACCATCGCGAAGGTATCGATGATTGGCAAAGTTTGAAAGTTCAAGTTGAAAGAAACCCTCAGGTGCTGGCCGCTTCGCCGTTTGTTGAGTTGCGGGCGTTAGTTGGTGTAGGCAATCGTGCAGAGCCCGTTGCAATTTACGGTGTTGAGCCTACAGCTGAGCAGCAGGTATCTGATATTGGGCAGTATTTAACCGCCGATGCGTTAAATCATTTGTCGAGTGTCTCCGCGGGAGCTCCGGCTGAACCTAGTATCATTTTAGGAGCCAGTATTGCGCAAACAATTGGCGCAACTACCGGCGATAGTGTCATGGTGGTGGTACCTAATAGCTTAAACGCGAAGGCGCCACCGAGTGTGGTCTATGCTCAGGTGATTGCAATATTGCTCACGCACACCGAGGTGGATGCAAAATTAGCACTCATGCCCTTGCAGCAAGCTCAGCAGCTCACCTCGAGCGGTAGAGTCACCGGCTTACGGCTAAAGCTGGATGACTTATTTCAAGCACAAAATATATTGTGGCATGTGGTCACTGATCTAGGGCGTGGTTATTACGGTACCAGCTGGCTAAGCACACATGGTAACCTTTATCATGCTATTCATATGTCTAAGCGTCTGGTAGCCTTGTTGATGTCTTTAATTGTGGGTATTGCGGCATTTAATGTGGTGAGTACCTTAATTATGGTTGTTGTCGAAAAGCAAGGCGCTATTGCTATTTTACGGACACTGGGTGCAACAACGGGTGAAATTATGACCGTTTTTATTGTGCAAGGTGCTGTGATTGGTATTGTTGGCGCACTACTTGGCGTTGTATTGGGAGTGTGTTTATCTCTGATAGTGGGCGATGTATTAACACTTATTGAGTGGGTTTTTAATACGCAGTTCTTAACCTCCGATGTTTACCCCTTAACTTATTTACCTATCAATATATTATGGCAAGATATTGCACAGGTTGTGATGACTGCTATTGGCTTATGTTTGCTGGCAACACTGTATCCTGCCTGGAAAGCGAGCCAGGTGAATCCGGCTAGCGCACTGCGTTACGAATAACTGCGTAGAGAATAGCTTTTAAAAACCAACACATGAATGTGTTGGTTTTTTTTGCCTTTAATAGTACTGCGTTTATTGCATTAAAAATATCTTGTCTATACTCATTGGGAATGCATTGTTAATTCCCGTTTATGAAATTGTCGCTGTTGACTATTAGCCGAAAAATATTTGCGATACCTATTATTGCGATTATATTTTTTGGTGTTTATCTTGTGATGACTTATCAAGTCGCTCATAAAAATTTACAGCGTCTAGAGTCTATTTATCATATTGATTTTAAGGCGTTAATCATTGCAAAAGAGCTCATGTTTGAAATGGAGCGCATTGACGATGGGTTAACGCAAGCAGCGATGTCAGGCGAGCAAGATGAGCTAGATGCCGTATTGTTGCGCAAGGCGGCTATTGCTAACTCACTCTTAATGCTACGTCATTTACCCGCACCAGCAGAAGCAGTCGATATTATCGAGTCGGGTTTTGAGGCTTATTATGCAGTGGCCATCCCATTAAGTCAGAGTCTCATTGATGGCTCAGCAGATTTCTCCTTGTTGCCAAAAAAATCAGAGCAAAAAGCCACGGTATACCACAGTATTGATAGTATTTTATCGGCATTTATTGCTCGTCGTAATAAAAAATTTGATGATGCATTTACATTAATCGCCTCTTCAGCCAAAAAGCAAACAATGACAGGGCTTTTATCGGGTAGTTTGATGGCTATATTTTTAATGCTCATCGCCTTGCCGATAGTCTTGGCCATTAACCGACATCTTCGCACCGTGGTCTCATCCCTCAAAAAAATAGCGACAGATGATAATGGCGACTTAACCCTGCGATTGACGAAAAATAGTAATGATGAAATCGGTGCATTAGTCCATTGGTTTAATCAATTTGTCGCAAGACTGGATTGTGTTGTGTCGCGCCTAATTGTTGAATTCAAACCCCTAGAGGTATTAATTAGCCATATTGATGATATTGCCCATCGTATGGGGGCGGCTATTGATCAACAAAAAAATGATGCGAAATCTGCAAAATCTGCAGTAGATGCTATAAATAAACGTGTTACAGATATTGAAGATTATTCAAGTAATGCAGCGGCAGTTGCTGAAAGCTCAGCGAATGTAGCGATTGATAGTAGTCAAAAATTAACACTAGCGGCGCAAGGCGTTGCATATTTAGAGCAAGAAATTGAAGAGGCTCAAACAGTGATATCTGCATTGGCCGAAGATGTACAGCAAGTGGGTAATGTATTAGGCGTTATTAACAGTATTGCTGAGCAAACAAATTTATTGGCGCTGAATGCAGCCATTGAAGCGGCGCGTGCAGGAGAGCAAGGCAGAGGGTTTGCCGTAGTGGCGGATGAAGTAAGAAACCTAGCAATTAAAACACAGCAGTCTACCCACGAAATTGAATTGACAATTTCCTCTTTGCAAGATGCTGCAAATAAATCAGTTGAGGTTATGCGAAAAAGCGTTGTACTCGCTAAAGAAAAAGGCGACATGACGAGGTCAGCGGGTATTGAAATTTCTTTAATGACAGAAGAAATTAAAAAAATTAATGGAATGAATAAGAATATAGCTCTAGTCACAAAGGAGCAAGGCGTTGCTGTGGATCAACTGGCAAGAGTGGTAGAGGTGATGGCCCAGCATACTTATCAAGCCTCTAAAGAGTCGGAAGAGTTATTTAGTATTAGTCGTAATTTGGTCGCTGTGACTCAACGCGTTTCTACGGAAGTGGGGGTGTTTACAGTAAATGATATTGGGAATAGTGGGAATATAATATGAAAAAATTAAGTTGCGCAATTATGCTGGTGTCCATTGGGCTATCGCCTTTATCAAATGCCGAGATAAATTTTAGAGGTTTTGGCTCTATTGTCGGTGGTCAAGCGATGAGTGTTGAGCCTGATGAGACGGTATTAGGTTACGGCGATACATGGGATTTTAAGCAGGATTCGCTAATGGCATTCCAAATGAATGCTGATTTAGAAGATGGCTTGACCGCAACTTTGCAACTTGTGAGTCGTGGTAAAAATGATTACGAGCCTCAAGTGCGATGGGCCTATCTTTCTTATCAGGCGACGGACTCTATACAAGTGAGTGCAGGCCGCACGCAAGCCCCTTTTTATCGTTACTCTGATTTTCTAGATGTCCGTTATACCTATAATTGGATTACAGGGCCAGACCGCGTCTACAACTTTGATTATCCCAGTTTTGATGGCGTTTCGATACTCTACAGTAATAGCATTGGAGCGGTTGATTCTACTTTTCAGTTTGTAGGCGGGGTTTTAGATAGTGAATCTGATTCAGAAGATACAGCTGGTGTAATTTTTGAGGATTTTTATGGTGCTAGCTGGGTCGGGACTTGGGAGTTTATTACTGGCCGGCTCAGTTACTTAAAAGCAGGCGTTACGCTAGAGTCACAAAATATTGCATCATTAGTTTCAGGTTATGAAAGTTTAGGTGCGGGCATGCTAGGTGTTGCACAAGGCTTTGGTCAATTTGCGGCAGCAGCCGGCGCTTCAGCTGTTGGTCAGCGTGCAGCAGGTTATGCAGCTAGTTACGCTGAAGTGGGAAACTCGTATTTTGCAACCAACGATAAAATACTGGCTTTCGAAGATGACGGCTCTTATGTGGCGGTGGGTTTTTCGATCGATAAAGGTTCACTCATTATTGATAGTGAGTTCATACAATACGATGTTGAAGAAAGTCTAATTGAAGAGACCACAGCTTACTATATAACCGTTGGCTGGCGAGTGGGCCCAACGGTTGTGTATGGTACTTACAGCCGAGAAGAAGCTGATGCGCCTGTGACTATAGCGATTGCACCGGGTGACTTAACATCGGTGGCCGATGCTATTGCTACTGAGACAGCGCTGCCCAGCGATCCTGTCGCGGCATTTGGCGGCGCAACGCTACAGCAAATGGCTATTGGTCTTGCCCAACAGGGTAAAGGCTTAAGTGATACTTTAGCTTCAAACAATAAAGATATTGTTAATTTACAATTAGGTATGAGATGGGACTTCCATCCCTCAGCTGCATTTAAGGTGTCTTATGAAAACACAGAGAATAAAGTCTCTGGTTTTAAAGGCGGCGTGTTGCGTACTGCTATAGACTTAGTTTTTTAATTGGGGATATTTATGAAAAATATATTAATGGCATCAATGTTAAGCTTAAGTTTGGCGGCACCTGTTTTTGCAGAGGTCGTTGTGATTGTAAACCCTGCGAATACCGCGAATATATCTGATGACGACATTGGGCGTTTATTTTTAGGAAAGAAATCTAAATTCTCAGATGGTTCAAAAGCCATTCCTATTTATCTAGCACAAGGTCATGCTGCTAGGGATGAGTTTAACAAAAAGGCATTAGGTAAATCTTCTAGTCAGTTAAAAGCCTATTGGTCTAAGTTAATTTTTACCGGAAAAGGTACACCACCTAACGCATTGGGTAGCGTAAATGATGTTATTGAAAAAATATCTACAGACCCTTCGGCGATTGCTTACATTGATGCAGCATCTGTGAATGATAGTGTGAAGGTCGTTGCGACTTATTAAGGGTATGAGATAAAAATATCAGGGCATAAGGCTGGTACTTTTATTATATTTTAGCGTGTTTGAACTACCGATGGCATAGCCTAAGTGCTTTCGGTGTTCTTCTATCTCAGCGGTAGTCTCTTTTTTGCTTACTCTTTTGCGCTTCGATTTTATCAATCTCTGTCAGCTATGATACAAAGATCGCCGTGCTACGCCTTAGGTATCAAAGATTAAATATTATGTTTTAAATCGCACATTCTATGAATAAAGCACTGTTGTGTATTACTCATAGAGTGTGCTCTATAGGCGTTTATTTGTTTTCTAGTTTGGCTTTTAAATCGGCAAAAGGATTGTAGGTAGCTGGTGCAATCTCTTTGCTTTTGACGCTGCCATAGCGTATAAGGCTTTCAAATTTCGTATGCTCTTCATCATGACAATACACGCACAGTAGCTCCCAATTGCTACCATCAGAGGGGTTATTATCATGATTGTGGTCGCGGTGATGCACGGTCAGTTCGCGTAGGTTCTTACCCGCAAATTCGCGTGTACAGCGACCGCAAACATGGGGGTAGAGTTTTAATGCTCGCTCCCGATAACCGGTTTCACGTTTGGCAATGTAATCGCGTTGCTCGGCTAATACGCGATCTAACTTACTGGGGGTTTTTGGGGTAGTCATAGATACTCTCATGCACAATAGATATTGGATATTGTATGAATCTTACCCTGTAGCATGAGTTGTGTAAATTCAGCATATCTGCGAGCGGCAAAACAGAGGTGACTTAACTAGTCACCATCAGCGCCACTAAACCCAATAAAGATATTTAAGCTTTGTGCAACAGATCTTGCATGATATTCGTGTACATTATGAAGTGCGTTTAATAGCGCGGTGATATTCTCATCGGCATGACTGTCTTCAAGTGTCTGGATGAGGCTTTGCCCTAGTGTATCAAGTACGGCCTCTAAAGCACTTAATCGCTGATGCATTTCTAAGGCAACGTCTTGATGCCCTTCACTAGAGAGCCAAGCTAAAATGCCTTGCGATGGTGTGGCAGCGCTTTGCTCAAAGGGTGTTTCGTAAATGTCACGGATAAAAGCAATATTTTCTTTAATATTGCTGAGCGAAATCTGTGCATAAGCGCTTTCGATTTCGCTGGTATTGCCTGCTTGTACTTTAGTGATTTTATCGTTACTAATGATGCTTAAACGTTCATTAATGGCGCCAAAAATAGCTTCATTAAAGGCGTTTGTACTGAGTTCACTCATTACGGTTGTGTAATAGAGCCCACCTTGTTGCCACTCAAGGTCAACCGGGTAGCTTAGATCGATTAAACGCTGACTAATGGCTTGAACATAATCACAGTAGCGCTGACCAATAGCATCTTCACTAAAAAATCTCACGGCATCATCGCGAAACAGCAAATACTCGAGCGCCGTTATGCCTTGTCGGCTGGCAGGTTGCTCTGCAATATATTGCACTGTCAGGGGCTTCTCATCTATTTCAACCAACTCGTGTATTTTTGTTTCTAGTGTGCTTTTTGTAATAGGGTAGTAGGCAATGTCATAGCGGCGACTGTTCTCAGCAATAGGACCAAATGTAATCGCTTGAAGGTACTGCCAGATCTTATTACTGTTAAACCATGCCGCTTTCAATAAGGTGCTGTCTTTGGGTGTTTGTACCTGTGAGCAAAATTCAGTGGCTTCACGGTGCAGCACCTGATTACTTTGATAAAATTGATGATAATGCTTATTTAATTTTTTGATCGTACTTTGTTTAAATTGGTGTTGATTAAAATTGTTATGGGCCCCGTCATTGCTTTGGCTCGAGCTAGCTTTGGAGCTGGCGGTGGTATTAGCGTTTGTAGTATCGTGAGTGTTTGTGGCCTCATTGACTGAAGAACTTGTTTTTTGCATGCTCGCTTCAGAGGAACTTTTACAGCCACCGAGTACGCATGTTGCAGAAAATAATACGATTAACGTATTTTTTTTTAATATAATTTTCATGAGATCTCTCGTTTCAATCGCCGTTTTATAACTGACTTAAAAAATGGATAATAATGTTTTGATTTTCAGGCGATAGCGCTAAAAATAAGTCGCGAGAATTACGCGCTTCGCCGCCATGCCAAACAATAGCCTCTCTTATTGTTCGGGCTCTGCCGTCGTGTAATAAGCTGACGGGAATATTTTTTAATTTGCGCGATAAGCCCCATAAAGGCGTAGTGCGCCACTCATTAGGCTGAGTATTGGCCCATGTTCTGCCATCGCTCAAGCCATCGCCTAAGTCATGTAATAAAAAATCTGAATAAGCATGAAGCGTATGCTGCTTAAAAATATTGCTAGCGGGTAAGGGTAAGCGAGGAAGGTGGCATAGATGACAGTCAACCTCAATAAATAAGGGTTCGACTTTTACAGGCTGATATTGACTGTTGGGTGCTTTAAGGTATTGAGTAAACTGTGTGACAAGTGCTAGTTTGGAATCGATTAATTCAACCTTATGTTTCAGTGAATTACCATTAGGCATTTTTTGGCAAGCCGCTTGTGTGCGGGTGCAGTTTTGTTGTGGAAAATAACGGGAAGTAATGCCGATGTCTTCAATAAAAGCGCTGGCATTTTGTTGCTCTAATGTGGGTTGCTCAGCTTTTAGACCAAATTTACCGAGCGCGAGTGCGGATTTTTTAATATCCCAAACAGCATTGGCTCTGCCTGAAATACCATCATTATTTAAATCATTAGGGTCAGCATGAGCAAGCAGCGCTGCAGGCTCAAGTAAATCAACAAGCCCTACACCATAAAGTGCAGGCGCTAAGCGAATCGAATAGCTTAACGACTGGGGCAGTTTTTTGTAATGATCTTGGCTGATGATTAATGTCGGCTTTTTTAGATCTTGATACGGTAGTTTTTGATTAAGAGGCTGATTTCTTTGGTGCTTAAGCCACTTAATCGCGATATCGGCCTCGGGTAATGGTGCCTTGTTATTCCCCAAGCTGTATTGCGATAAAGTTTGCAATTGACTGCCATAATCGATAAAGGTATTACGGTTTTCGTCGGCCTGATTAGCGATACGAACAACAAAGTCGTTAGCGGTTGTGTGTGATGGTGTAGCGTCGCTTGTTTGGGGGGGCGGCATAATACCCGCGCTGCCGTGAATGTGGCAGCTTTCGCAAGCTCTAGCATTAAATAGCGGCCCCAAGCCGTCACGTGCTACAGTCGATGATGGAGCAAAAACCCAGGGCGCTTTGAAAAATGAATACCCCGTCCAAAAATTAAGTGTGTCCTGATGCTTTAAAGCATTGCTAGGAGTTACCCATAATGCATTACTGGCCTGCGTGGCAGTGTGAATGAACACGCTGATCATTAAAATAATTAGCGTTAAGATAAAACGATTTTTTTTCATGTTAAAAATAATGCGGTTGACTCGCTCTTAGTAAGAGGCCTTTAATTACAGCGAATATAAAAAAGCTAAAAGCGCTTCACGTTCTTGCTGGCTATAGTTTTTAAAGGTGTTAAGTGATGACATGGCTTCACCGGCATGCCATAAAACGGCTTCTTCGAGCGTGCGCGCGCGCCCGTCATGTAAAAATGTGGCGCTAGGATTAACCGTTTGTGCCAGACCAATACCCCATAAGGCGCTCGTACGCCATTCACGCCCTGTGGCGGCACCCTCTGGGCGACCATCGGCGAGGCCTTCACAGCGTTGCACCCAATGACACTGATCACTGCTGTTTAAACATTGCCCACCTGCGGCATTTTCGAGAGAAAGAGGCTCGCATTGGCCACCCATATCATGGAGTAGTAAATCGGTATAGGGGTAAATAACTTGCTGGCTCAGCGCTTCGATGGGTTGATTTAACAGGCTTAATTGTGTGAGGTTGATCAGCGTACCCATAGCACTTTCATGTGCAATACCGGTGGTATACTGCGGGGTATGGCATTGGCTGCAAGCCGCTTCTGTAAATAAGCGCTTCCCTTGCTGAATCACTTCATTCCATTGCTGGGTATCTCTATTGTATCCACGTCTTGCGGGTACGGCTAAAGTACGGCTATAAAATTCAACCGCAGCTAATAAAATATCATTAATATCTGGGGTGTTTTGGGTTTTACTTTCACGCGCTGCGGCTTCTAGACATGTGATTTGAAGTGGGCTGCAGGGCTCTTCTAAATTAAAGCGGTTGCTGACACCCATATCGTTAGCAAATGCGCCAGCACTTTGTTGCAGAACGCTGCCTGCCGAAGCTTTCCAGCCAAAGCGCCCTAGTACCATGGTGTTTTGCGTATTATCATAAACCCATTTCGCCTTACCCGAAATACCATCGTTATTGCTGTCATGAGTATCTTCTTGCCCAATAATGTCTGATGCTGCGATTGACTCGAGTAATCCAACACCAAACATCGGCGGTGCTAAGCGTGGTGAGGTGAGGGTTTGAGGATCTATTTCGCCAAAACTAAAATCTTTAAAGTGATAGACCGGTTTACGTAACTGATAAGCCTGGCCATCAGGGTAGCTACCATTTTCTAAGACATATTCAATGCTGACAAAAGCTTCGCCGGTATGGGGTTCATCAACGGCACCTGCTGGCACAAATACGCCATCGGCATTGATGCCTAATGTTTGTAATTGAAAGCCGTAAGTCGGCTCGGGAATATCTTGTCCAGCGCTATTCTGGCCTAGGCTGAGTTTAAATAATAAGCCACGACTGACTATTTGATTGTTGGCCGGTAAGCTAGCGCGGCCATCGGCAATATGGCAGCCTTGGCAATTGGTATCATTAATTAATGGGCCAGTATTTTTGCGCTGATTTCTAAAGGTGTGATCGCCTTGTTTAAATATAGCTTCTAACCCAGCGTCATGGCTAATAGCAGCAATGGCATGACTGTAGGCGTCTTTACCGTAAGTGTCATTATTGGCGATATAAGTTGCTGCGCCGGCACTTAAAAATTCATTGTCTACAATCGCCTGCGCGCTACTGGATTGGGAGTGATCGCTGGTGCTGTGTGCGGTATTGCTACTTGTAATGTGTGCTGTCTTTTGGCTTGAAGTGTTTAATCCGCAACCGTTCACCAAGGTACTGACTAAAAGCCATAGCGTTAAACGGCATTGAAATAGGCGTGCTACCGACATGATGAACTCGTGTGTTTTTGAGTGGCTATCAATAAAAAAACCCGCGCATAGCGCGGGTAAAACCTTGGGGTAACTTACAGTAAATCTTGTTCGGTATCTTGGGTTAGATCACCGAGTGTAATATTTAAAGCTTTAGCAATATCTTCAATAACATCTTTTTGCTCGGCTAGTGCATTCACCGTTTCTTTAATGGCGGTTTGATGCTCAGTGACTTCAATTTGTATGTCAAAAGGAATACCCATGTTGGCTTTGTCATCAATTTGTTGAATAAAGCTCGCGGTTTTATCAAAAGCATTTTGCATTTGGGTATTTAATGCGCTTTGCTCCATGGCGACCAGTAAATCGTCAATACCTGCGCCTGTGAGTTCGGTGCCGTCTACACGGGTGTAGTCACCGCTATAGGTAATACGAATACCATCAAAATTTAAGTAAATATCGCGATGTGTATTATCACTAAAGCAAGAGTGCTCATCTTCTTGTGCTTCTTCAATTAACGCGGCATTAATGCGTTCGGCGGCGAGTTCGCCATAGCCCATTCTGCCCATACTTTCGAGCATACCTTTAAGGCTGGATTCGCCTGCGGCAATATAGCGGGTGTAATAGTTGTTGCCCGCTGTGGGGTTCCACGCATTGACTAATAATGTCAGGTCATTAATGAGTAGTTCACTAGCCGCTTTTAAATAATCGCCGCGGCGATCGCAGTGACCATTGGTGCAATCTGCGCCTGTTGCGTAATCGCTCCAAGGGCGTTGGCCGGCGGTACTATCGCGCTCACCATTACCACTACCATCTAGGTTTAAATCTTGGCCCCACAATAAAAATTCTATGGCATGGTAGCCAGCAATGACGTTGCGCTCATCACTGCCTAAGCTTAGCGAGTCATCTTTGAGTACAGCGGCGGTAATTGTTGGGAAGTTTTGAGTGTCGTTAATAATGTTGCCATCAAGCGTACCAAGGCTATCAGCGTTTTCGGGTCCCGCTACACCATCAACGGCATTGGCCACGTAATCGATAACCGCTTCACCCAGTGGCCATGCGTTTAAGCGACCTTCAGGACCTTCGCCATCAACTAAGTTACCCTCATCGTTTAAATCATCAATCGGGCCTGCACGAAAACGGTATATTTCACTTTGGCCATAGGGTTCGCGAGCGGCAAGCCAAGCGTCTTTTGCGCTTTGGTGCGTGGCTGCAGAAGGGGATGAAACTAACGCTTCGATAGCGCTATGCAGCTGCTCGGCGGTAGTTAATGCGTCACTGTATAAAGCAAAGGCGAGCTGTGCATTATGCTCGACAACGGCATTAATTGTTACGCTGGCTGGGTTTGAAGGGGCGCTAGAGGCTGTGGTATCGGTCTTTGCGGCATTATTATCTGAGCCACAAGCGCCCAGTAAAAGACAGAGGGCTACGGGCAGCGCTTTTTGAGTAAAATTCATGAATCGGTCTCGATATAAGCAGTAAGTACGGTCAATTTAATCTAAATGAAAATGATTATCAACACTATTATTATAAAAATTTTGTATAAGGGCTAAAATAACCCGCAAAGAAATATTCGCCGCAATACTCAAAGGCATATTTAAAGAAATTTATATTGAGTTTTTAAATGATAATTATTATCATTTAAAAACTAATAACGTTGGAGTCAAGCACATGCTTTCACAAACGCAATTTTTACAGTTGTTAGCACCAGTGGTGTGTCGTGCACAGGCGAGGGGTGATGCGAGTACGGCAGGTTTTATTGACCGTGCAGCCGGTTATGTACTGACACTGCTTGACTGTAAAGAAGAGGTCAATGTCTCCAAAAGCCAACATCGGCTGGCGTTGCGCCGTTATCAATGGTTTGATCAAGAAGCGTTGTGTTTTTTTGAGCAGTACCCAGAAGGTGTGGGCATCGAGGTGGCGGGGGGGTTGAGTACGCGCTTTCACCGTTTATCTGAGCAGCTGGACTGGCCGCGCTTTAGTTGGCGTGCTGTCAATACGCCCAGTGTCGATGACTGTATTGGGTTTATCTTTCCTGAGTTAGATAACCATATGCATGTTGCGTGTACAAAACCGCTGGAGGACTTTACCAAGACCATACACTGGCGTCAGGCGCAGCCCAAGCTCATTATTGTCGGAGACGATAAACCACTGCTAGGCGTTAAGGCACTACATACATTGCTGCTGAGCATTCAAAGTAAGCTCACCGATGAAACACCTCAAGTCACATTATTGGTGGGCTGTAAAACGGTGAGCCTTAGCGCACTGCAAGAAAATATGACCGGTATTGATGGCATTAAGGAAATGCCTAATATTGAATCACGCTCACTATTGACCGGACTTGTACGGCAATATTGGCCTTGGTATAAAAAACCAGTTTCGGGATATAAAATTGTAATTAGTCGTATTTTTGAAGCTTAAAGGCGATTATTCAGCAGTGGTGAAAGCGCCATTAATAAATGAGTGACAGTTTGGTTTGAGTCGCCACAATGTGATGCGCTGTAGAGTTTTACATGCCGATATGAAGCGCGATGTACGTGAAGGGCTCGTAAAGTGTTATCCATTATGCACTTTTGTGAGCCATAGTCTGTGGTCGTTGTCCTAGACGTGTTATTAAAACTGTAACCGGTAGCCTGCCGAAAAGTAATAGCCTGCACTCTCGTAGGTGTAATCAGTACGGCTATCTTGTAGCCAATCGTAGCCAATATCCATTTCTAAGCGAATACGTCGACGAAGCTTGTAATCTAGGCGTACCTTGGGGCGTGTTTGCCAGCGGCTATCATCGTTGGTCGCGCTTTGACGATAATCGAGCCTAAAGCGCGGATTGATACGCAAGTTGGGCGTAATATTGGCGCGCCAGTTAAAGTCTAAGGTGGTCGTTTTGGCACGCTCGGTATCGCTGTAGCGTAGGCCAAATATCATGCTGTCATTATCCATGATTAAGTTGTTAGTTGTGAGGCGAGTGTTGTAGTAAATATCTGCCGAACTTCCCTCAATACCTTCAATGGGCATTCCTAAAAAGTTAGTGGGGGTGCTGTCATTCCCGCTGTATTTTGAAACGGTGATATCACCGCTTAGTTGCCACTGGCTATTGATTTGATGGGTTACGCCTGCTGTACCGGTATTGGTGGTGGCGTTACGGTTTTCAGCAAAGGTGTATAGCTGCCCTAGGGTAAATCGGGGAAATAATTGCTCTACATACTGAATCCCTTGGCCTTGTACCGCACCGTAGCTAAATAAAATGGGGTTTCTTCGGTGGTCGAATGATGCATTAACAGAGGTAGCCTCATTAAATGCCCAGCGTCCATTAACCATAAAAATGTTAAGTTCTTGATAAAAAATATCGTAGTCTACCAACGTGAATAGAGATTTATTGGCATCAACAAAGCGGACTTCACCGCCAATTGCTTCACGATCGGTAAAATCAAGATATTCTTGCATAATATAAAAGCCGCTAAATTCCCAGCCTCCCCAGAGTGTGCCGGCATCAATACTTGCACCATAAAATTGCTGGTCAGTATTCACATATTCTTTGTTTTGGCTGTCGACAGGATAGCCAAAAACACCATTAACGGTAAACGTTGAGTTAATTTCGTAGGCAGCATGCACGCCATCAAAACGGCCTAGTACGCCACCTGAGCTACGGCTTTGGCGGCCTGCGCGGGCAAATAATCCCCAGTCTTTTTGGCGCCCCTCTATCGTAATTTGATGGGGGTTAACCACATCTTCTTCGCCATCAAATTCAAAATCCTTTTGGTACAGTCCAGAAAAGCTTGCTTTAAGATCATAATGTGAGTTGCTAGCACGGGCGGTCACGTTAAGGTGGTTGTTAAGGGCTGAACGTAAAGTCAGTTTTTCACCGTTGGCGGTATCGAGCTGGTCGTAATAATAGGTTTGCGTAAATCCTCCGTAAATATGTTTGCGCCATTCGTCGCCTTTTGATTGGCGTGCTGCCACTTTGTTGCTTTCAGTGACTTGCTGCGCGGCTGTATTGAGTGCATTCAAGCGCTGGCGTACACGTGCAACGGCATCGCCATTGGGGAAGTTGGTCAGGTATTTATTATATTCGGCTTTAGCGTGCGCCATTTGACCTAGACTTTCGCGCGTTAAGCCAATCAGTTCTTGTATAGAGGGTTGAATATCGTCGTTACCTTGCTCGCGTATACGCATAAAAATTTGCACGGCACGGCCGTATTCTTTATCTAACATGGCCTTGTTGGCGCGATCGAGCAGCTCAGACATATCAGGGTCAACCCCTTTAAGGGATGTGATTAAATTTCGTGGAGTTGTGTCGCGCTCTGGCGCCGGGCCTGTGAATAATGGGCGCGGTGTGGTGATACTGATAATCGTCATGCGGTTATCGGGCGAATTGCTTACCGTAAACTTAACATCCTTGCTGAAATTAAGCTCAAGCACGGGGTTATCACTTTGCAGGTCTTCCATGGTGACCTCTTCCAGTGGTACACCAAATGCAGCAGCCCAATTAAAATTGGCGGTATTACTACTTTGCTTGGCTTGCCCACTGGCATTTTGGCGCAATTGAATTTTAACGCGATTACCGGCAGCTTCTGGACTATGACTTAAATACTGCATGGGGCTTTGGTGGCGGATTTCAACATCATAGCCTACGACGGTATCGGCCACATTGACATTATTCAGCGCTTCGTTTGCCGCCCAAAGACTTTGGCATAGACAGGTAGCCACAAACACCAGAGTGTATAAGCTCAGTCGCCGCCAAAGAGAATGGCATTTTATTGTTCTTTTATTTTGAGTAAGCATAATTTTTTTCTGTAATTAGAGTTACAGTGAGCCATATGGTGGTTTTGGTCATAGGCTCCTGAAATATCAATTTGATCTATTAGAGTCCGCTAGTGTCAAATTGCCAATCCATATTCGGCTGATGGCAATTAATACATTCAGCCCCAGCTGTTGGAATATGGCCGGCGTGCTGCCCGATGACACTGACACCATCATGGCAAACAGCGCATGTTCCTGCTTGTGCGGCAGGTATTTCTGAGTGATCGACACCGTTTTTAGGTACAGCGCTAAAAGCGAATGTGTTATGGCAGGCTTCGCAGTTATTCGACACGCCCATGTGCCACGCGGATGCGTTTGTTTTGCCAATAACATTGCCGCTAGGAATACTAAAGCCACCACTATGACAAACGACACATGCTGCAATTGTGATTTCATCGTGATCAACACGCACGGTAGGCACCCACATCGATGAAGAGTGGCACGCGTCACAATTATTACTGACAGGGTTGATTGGGTGCGGATCTTTATCGCTTTGGTGACAGCTGGCACACGTGCCTTCAACTTCATTGTGATCGACTAGGCGAACTGGGGCCCAAGGCATATTATCGGAATGGCATGCATCGCATTGGTTGCTCGTTGTAATATGGCCGCTCGACTTACCCATGGCAACAGAGCCGTTATGGCAGCTGATGCAAGTACCGATGACTTCAGCGTGGTCAACCAGGCTGGGGCTAGCAATTTGCCACAGATTAGTTTGATGGCAGCTATCGCAATTGTTGGTAGTGTTGATGTGATTAGCAGGCTTGCCTAGTGCCACCGAGCCATTGTGGCAGCTTTGACATGAGCCGAGTACTTCAATGTGATCAACATTCATAGCTGCTACAGGCGCCCAAAAGTTAGTGCTCAGGTGGCAGGCTTCACAGCGATTGGTGGCATTGATGTGAGTAGCATGTTTCCCCGTTGCTGTCGAGCCGTTGTGGCAAGATGCGCAGTTATCAGAAACATCACCATGATCAAAGTTAACTGTAAACCACTCTACTGTGTTGTGGCAGCTTTCGCAGTCGTTACCCGTGGGTATATGGTCTGCGGGTTTGCCACCAGCTAAAAAATTATTATGACAACTGCCGCACGAGCCTAATACTGAGGCGTGATCGACACGACTCACAAAGCTCCACTCCTGTGGTGTATGGCAGTCGTCACATTGGCCAATTACCTGGATGTGGTTTTGGGGCTTGGCTGAGGCATTCACTGCGCTACCTTCGCTGTGGCAACTAGTACAGGTTGTGATAGTCCCTTCAAATTGCCCGCGCGAATGGCAGCTTTCGCACTCTAAGCTGGCATGTATACCCTCTAAGGCAAAGCCTGTATTAAAATGATCAAATTCGAAGACTTCCACAGGGCCTTCTTTATCTGTTTCTTTTTGGGGAGTACTCGTTTGAGTGGCTACTGCCTGTTGAGTCTGTGAGCTGGATTCAGCTGTTTGTGCTAGCTCGGAGCTCGTTTGAGCGGCCGTGCCAGAACTTGCTATAACGCTGTATATTAAGCCGGTTAAAGTTAAGGCCTTCAAAGTTCGGTGTGCGCTAAGGACTCTTTGGGTAAAAATACTCTTCATTCTTATTGCATCCTGATGTCTTTAAAGGATTCAGTGGTGTGGCAGCGTTCGCAAGTACGGCCAAAGCGTTTATTGTGTTCGTCGTCTTTAGCGTGGCAGGCAATGCAGCTAGCGCTTTGTTTGACAGTGCCCTCGGTTGGAGTGGTGTGGCAGGAGCCACAGCTTAGGTTGGTATGAGCCCCTTCAAGTTCGAAGTTAGTTTGTTTGCTGTGGTCAAAAATCCATAGTTTCCAGTCATTGGGGTTATGGCAAGCACCGCAGTCGGTACCTTGCGTTTTGTTGTGTTTGTCGTCTTCTTTATGACAGGCGTAGCATTCACTTTTAGCATCGCGGTATTCAGGGGTTGTGTGGCAGGCATCACAGCTGGTGACTGCATGCATGCCGGTTAGTGGAAAGGTCGCTAAATTGTGATCAAAGCGAACCTTTTCTTCCCAGCCACTGGTGTTATGGCATTGTGTACACTCTTTGCCCTGTTGACCTTTGTGCACATCATCTTGCTTGTGACAGTCAATGCATTGGCTGCCAATTTTGTCTGTTGTATCGGCTGTTTTATGACAGCTTTCACAGGTGAGTTCCGTGTGTTGGCCATCGAGTGCAAATTTCGTATCGATGTCGTGATCGAAGGTTTGCTTCTTCCAGCTATTAGGATTATGGCAGTCATCACATTGACGGCCATTACGACCCAAATGCTTATCATCGTTTTCATGACAGTCAACACAGCGCATACTCGGCTTGTCTTCATAACCGGGTTTGGTGTGGCACGCATTGCAGTTAAGAGGTTTGTGCTCACCGTGTAGCTTAAAGTCGGTATCGACGTCGTGATCAAAGACGAGCTCGTCCCAAGCTTCTTCTTTATGGCATTTATCACACTCTTTACCATTAGTACTGTTGTGGACGTCATTCACGGCATGGCACGCCACACAGGTTTTAGGTGTTTTTTCGTATTTTTGATCAGGGTGGCAGGCGCTACATTGCACTTCGTTGTGCTTGCCGAGTAGTTCAAATTCTGTTTCTGAGTGATCGAACGTATTTTTTTTGGCCCAGCCATCCGTGGTGTGGCAGTCGCTACACTCTTCGCCAAAGGCGCCTTTATGGTGATCATCTTTTTCGTGGCAATCGAAACAGGCATGAGGAGCGTCACGATAGTTGTTTTTACCTGCTTCATGACACGATGAGCACTGTAACTGACTATGCTGACCGGTGAGATTGAAGTCGGTGTGAGAGTGGTTGAAGTTATCTTGGTCAAAATTGAGAATATCGGCATCACGGCCAATGTGGTCGGTATGGCATTCAATGCAGTTAAGAATATTACCTTCAGCGCGATGCCCGTGGATCCCAGTATCTTCCTTGATGTCTTGATCGATAGCTTCGTGACAATCGCGACAAAGTGCGGGGCGATCATCGCCATGGCAAAGATCACATTGTTTTTCGTATTTTGCGTGACCTTCAATCACTTTGCCAGGCATTAGTAAGGTCTTAAGATTAAATGCGTTGCTATTTTCGCTAATGGGTTCGTCCGCGCCAAAGCTTTGTGCGCTATGACCGAGCAATGCCAAAAGAAGCGTGAGTGCGACCAAACTCAATACAGTTTGATGCTTGAATGAATGCCAAAACGTCTTGTTCAATGTAAACCTCATATTCAGGGCGTCGCTAGGTGTTGGGCCCATGATATCAAGGCCGGTAATAGTCGAGACCCAAAAGCTGCCTTTCGGGTGCATAGGCGAATGTTAATTTTAGTACCAGTGCACAGCATAGACATGTGCGATTGCAGTAATGACAAGCATAAAAAAGATGGGCAAATGCAGCATATGCCAAAGCGAGAATAAACGTTCATAAAAGCCCAAGCCTGCAATTTTTTTCAGGGTGCCTATGTAGCTGCTTAAATGCTGGCAGGTCGTTTGAAAATAGTCTTTGCGCTCTTGCGCTGTGGCACCTTTCAAGTGATCTTTATGATTAACGAGTACTCTGACTTTTTTGACTAAGCGAAATAACAACCAGCGGCTGCTGATGCCCAGTACTAACATATTGAATAAATTACCTTTGAGGTCGCGGCGGCTCATGACTTTTTCTTCAAAGGCGTAAAGATCATTGAGTAAAATATCATCGGGCAATGAGTCATTATCGAGCTGCTCATGCATCGCGGCGCGCTGGGCCTGTAATTCTTTAATTTCTATTTTCCGACCAAATAAACTGTAGTGAATTTTACTATAAATAAAACGCCCAATTAGCCCGCTGGTCACCATTAAGCCCATGGCGGCCAAGGTAATATTGCTATTGGTTGAACCTAGACTGAAATTGCAATGATACAAAATGCTTAAGGGGCCAAGCACACCCATGGCCATGTGAATTTTAAACCATGTTTTTGTCGAGAAAACGAGCCAAGGGGTGCGGCTGTAATGTTTTCTCAATGGGTAAATTAATAGCGCAACCATCAACGAAGCACCTAAAATACCCAAGGCATAGCCTAGGCCATATTCGGCCGTCCAAAGATACTCTTCGCGCACATTCCAGCCAATAATCAGTGCCGCAATCACAGCGAGCGTAAACAGTGTTGTCAAGCTGAAAATCCCTGACTTTTTGGTAGACTCTCCTTCGCCTGTGTATTTTGATGCTGAATTTCGTGTGGCCATAAATGTATTCTTTAATCAAATAATTGAATATGCACAGTGTGTGCTATTTATTGCTGGTGGTCTGCGGCGCTGATGCTTCCTTTTCATTTTCATTGACATCTTGCTGTTCAAAAAAAGACGAGACCATTGATCCAGCTTGGGTATGCCCTTTCACATGACTGCTCGGCGCGATGCTACGCTCGCCTGGGAAAATGTCACCTTCGTAACCTAAAGCGCGTGCTTTAGCGGCGGCTTTTTCAGCTTCATGCCAGCGATCTAAGTGATGATAAGATTTTGCCAGTAATACCCAGCCGTTTGTATCGTTAGGCTCTTGCTCTAGTCGTTTGCGTAAACCGACTAAAAGTTGGTCGATGGCGCCGGCATTGACACCTGTTGATTTGACCTCGGATGCTTGAGCAAAACTGAAGCTCGTTATGCCAAGCAAAATTGATAATAAAATGGCTTGTGTTGTCGGTATATTTGTCATAATAGGCTATATCTCTTTGAATGTTAGCAAAAAAAGGCCGACCCTTATAGTCGCTGTGACAGTCAAATGAATCGTCAGTGTCTGAGTCGCTGGGATTAATGGCGATCAATGCTGACCCAAAGTGTATATCATCGCTGAAAATGACTAGGGTATCCACCTTTTATGTACGGGATTAAAAATGTTGATAATGACTTTTTACTAAAAAATAGAGCAAAGAGTTTAGTTTAAGTATGTATTTTTTATTTGCGAAGATGCCCTAATAACAGTTGCTATCGTTAATTGAGTCTTTTTTGGGGGGTTATTGCATTTGAATTTAGTACTTTGGTTTAAAATGCAGGTATTAGTGGATTTTGAGTGTAAAATTGGCGTAATAGTCATTATTTTTTCGCATTTATTGCGTATTGAGCACTTCGTCACATTTTTACTGGGCAATAATGAAACTAGCTTGAGCGCCTGCTAGACAGTCGTTATATAGCGGTTAGTTTTATCTATTGCGACAAAATCTGACTATTATTCTCATTCTATTTACTGGGTTCTGTATTTTTGCAAGCCCTACGCTAAAGGCGGCGCTAAGTCGCAGGTTAATTAAATTATGTCATTTGAAGATTTAGCTGTTTACGTCTGCTTAATGTTGTTAATTTGGGGCGGATATTGGCTTTTAAAATCGCTGAAGCACCGTAAAACCTTAGCTAAAAAGAAAGAAGCCATTGATGCGGGTTTAATTGAGCCGGCAAGTTTACACCCTGTGATTGACCCGAGCATTTGTTTGGGTTGTGGCGCTTGCTCACGTGCCTGCCCAGAAGGGGATATCTTAGGTTTGATTCACGGCAAAGCTGAACTGATTGAGCCCACGAACTGTATTGGTCATGGAGCGTGTAAAGCGGCATGCCCCGTTGAGGCGATCACGCTAGTATTTGGTACAGAGCGACGAGGCATGGATATTCCAGTGCTAGAGCCGACGTTTGAGACCAATGTTAAGGGGATGTACATTGCTGGTGAGCTCGGTGGAATGGGCTTAATTCGCAACGCAATAGAGCAAGGTGTGCAAGCCATTGATTCGATTGCTAAAGTTGCCGCCAAAAAACATGCTTTTGATTATGATGTTTTAATTGTTGGTGCAGGCCCTGCTGGCATTGGTGCGGGCTTGGCGGCTAAAAAGAAGAACCTTAAGTACAAACTTATGGAGCAAGATTCTTTGGGCGGGGCGGTATCGCATTTCCCCCGTAAAAAATTAGTGATGACAGCGCCTGTTAATTTGCCCATAGTGGGTAAAGTCTCTTTCAAAGAAACCACGAAAGAAGCGCTACTAGAATTTTGGGAAAGTATTATTCAAGAAGCCAAGCTGAAAGTACATTTTGGTGAGCGCTTAGAGGGTGCCGAAGGCACCAATGGCGGCTTTACCGTGATGACGACCAAAGGTCAATTTACGGCAAAAACCATTTTATTGTGCTTGGGGCGTCGCGGTACACCGCGTAAGCTGGGCGTGCCCGGTGAAGAGCATACGAAGGTGGTTTATCGTTTGATTGATCCGGCCCAATATCGTGATAATCACATACTTGTGGTTGGCGGCGGTGATAGTGCCCTAGAGGCCGCAACGAGTATTGCTGAAGAGCCTGGCACAACCGTGACTATTTCTTATCGCAGTGGGAGCTTTTCACGCGCTAAAGCCAAAAACCGCAAAAAAGTAGAGGACTGCGAAGCCGCGGGTCGCTTAAATGTGATGCTGGAGTCGAATGTGAAAAACGTGACCGCCGATGCGGTGACGATATTAGATAAAAGCGGTAAAGAAGTCACACTGAAAAATGATGGTGTCATTGTATGCGCCGGTGGTATTTTACCAACGCCATTTCTGAAAAAGCTCGGCATCGAAATACAAACCAAATATGGCGAAGTATAAAAATGACTAGACAATTGATAGCGACGTTTGGCCTATTATGCGCGTTATACCTAAGCGCGCCGACATATAGCGCCACTTTAGATGATGCCCGTCTGGCTATTCGGACGAAGCAATTTTCACTCGCACAAGAGCAATTAACAATATTGTCAAGCGCGGGCGATAAAGATGCACAGTATTTGCTGGCGTCATTATATACCGCGGGTAACGGTGTGGCGCGGGATTATAAAAAGAGCGTTTTTTGGTTAACAAAGGCCGCAGAGCAAGGTCATATTGATGCGGCGTATAATTTGGCGGCTTTGCATGAACGAGGTAAGGGAACGCCTAAAAATTTAATTCAAGCGCAGCGTTGGTATCAAGTGGCGCTCAATGGCGGTGCCGCTAAAGCTGAGCGTAAACTGGTTAAGGTCAATCAGCAATTAAAATCGACCGGTACTAAAACAACCTCTGATCTCATCGCCATGATTCGCAATGATGATTTGTTAGCGCTTCAGCAGTCGCTGAACCGTATCTCAGTCATTAATGGAGTTGATTCATCGGGTCATACACCACTGACTTTTGCGATAGAGAAAAACAATCAAGCGGCCATTGGTACGTTACTCGCTGGCGGTGCCTCAGCGAATACACCTAATGCATTTGGTGATACACCACTTATTTTTGCCGTTAAGCGCAAGAATGCTGCAGTGCTCAAGTCGTTGCTTAAAGCCGGTGCCAAGGTCAACGGGGTTGATCAACTGAATAATACTCCTTTGCATATTGCCGCTCAGCAGCAAAGTGCAACACTGGTGCAGATGCTCTTAAAACAAAAAGCTGATCCTAATATTAAAAATAAAAAAGAATTTACAGCGCTCGATAACGCTAAAGACGATGCGGTTAAGGCTGCGTTACTGGCCGCAGGAGCGCTAAGTGGTAAACGCGAAGCCTTCACGGGCCCCAGAACTGAGCCCAGCGATAGTGTATTAGCCAGTAATATTGAGCGCCAAGCGGCGATGATCGATGATGATAACAACCCCTTTAAGGGTTGGCCGCCACTGAATATAGCGGCGTGGCGTGGTCAAATGACGTTAGTCGAAGTTATCCTTAAAGACCGCCAAAAAGCCGACTTCAATATAGATAGCTTGGATCAAGAGGGCTTAACGCCACTAGTGCGTGCGGCATGGCATGGGCATCTTGAAGTACTGGAGCGCTTATTAAGCGAGGGTGCGGATATTAATTTTGTGTCTGAACAGGGGCAAAGCCCGTTATCGGTTGCGGTCGAGAATAATCAATTAGCTGTGGTGAATGCCTTAATTGCCCAAAATGCAAGGGTAACGCGTGGCGAGAAGCTGGAGCCGTTATTACACATAGCTTTGCGCAAGCAGTACTCTAAAATTGCATGGCAGTTAGTGAAATTTTCCTATGCGAATGAAGCAGCGGAGTTGAGCGTTAAATTTAACGGTAAAACAGCCTTGATGTGGGCTGCTGAACTTGGTGATATTAATGCGATTACTGCGCTAGTAAAAACGTCGGTTGATTTAGATGTGCGAGATGATTTGCAGCGCACAGCGCTGTGGTT
This sequence comes from Marinagarivorans algicola, assembly GCF_001292705.1. Taxonomy (GTDB): domain Bacteria; phylum Pseudomonadota; class Gammaproteobacteria; order Pseudomonadales; family Cellvibrionaceae; genus Marinagarivorans; species Marinagarivorans algicola. The sequence goes on along the minus strand of NZ_LGAK01000003.1, from coordinate 56,937 downwards.
GGCGACCTCAAAAAATCAAGTGAAAGCGGTTGAAGCCTTGATAAAAGCTGGTGCTGATGTGACCTTAATGGATGTTGATGAATATGCACCGTTAACCTACGCGGCCAAAATGGGCTTTACGGATGTTTTTTCGGCGATTGCCCCTTACGATTTAAAAATTGATATTCCGAATAAGCAAGGGAATACGCCGTTGATGTTGTCGGCGCAATCCGGATTTGACGATATGGTCGCCTTGTTATTGGCGCGCGAGGTGAATCTTGGGGCGCGTAATAACATGACTCTAACACCTTTAATGCTAGCCGCTCAGGGCGGGCATTTATCGACTGTGAAATTATTGCTTGAACACGGTGCTGAGCCTAAGCGTCGCAATCGAGATGGTAAGACAGCGGCAGTTTTGGCTGAAGAGGAGGGGCATACACTGGTGGTGAAGTATTTAGAAAACTATAAAAGCTCTAAATCGTTTTTTTAACACTTTGTAAACGCTTAAAAAATATAAAAAGCAGCCCCAGGGCTGCTTTTTATATGGCGCCTTATATGGCGCGGAAACGAAAGCCCCCGCGCTTTTTGAGGTCAGTGACCGTTTGATTGTATCGCTATTGTTGAATTCCTTAGTCTTACAGTCTTTAGTTTTGCAGCCGTTTAGTGTACTCGTGCCAGTGTGAGCACTTGCTATCCTACTGTTCAATCACAGAGCGGCATATGGCCAGCTGTCAAAGGCGCTGCAAAAAAAGGTCGTTACTCAGGCTTGATTTTGGTCATCACGGCGGCAAATAAAGAGTCACTGTTATGATCTGGGCAGCCCATAAGTTCGGCACTATCTAGTCTCCAGCCAGTATTTTGACTTAAGAACGCCTGTACAATGGCGTTGTTTTCACATTCAAAAATAGAGCAGGTACCATAAACTATTTTACCGCCAGGCTTAACGCTCAGGCTGGCGTTCGTGAGGAGCTTAAGTTGCAATTCATTCAGCGCTGTTAAGTCTTCACCTAGGTTGCGTAGTTTTGCGTCAGGATTTCTGCGCCAGGTGCCACTTGAGCTACAAGGGCCATCGACCAATACCCAGTCAAAACCACCGTCACGCGCAATTTCTTTGGGTAACCTAAAAGCCTCTTTACCTTCCCAGGGTGCCGTGCGGATATTGTAAAAATGAGCTTGCTTGGCGCGGCGTTTTACTTCGTTTAATTTATGTTCTCTGATATCAGTCGCCCATACGGCACCTTTATTGCCCAGCGGAGCTGCAATGGCGAGTGTTTTACCGCCGCCGCCGGCACAGGTATCCCATATTTTCTGGCCCGGTGTGGCGGCTACTTTGAGTGCTAGCTGCTGTGAGGCCCAGTCTTGAATTTCGACCAGACCTGTTTTATAACACTCGAGGCCAAAAATACCTCGCTCACCGACAACGGATAAGGCGGCACCATCGAGTTCTACGGTGTAAAATTCACTCAGTTCTTTAAAAACCGTATCTTTTTTATCGATATGGTTCAGTCTTAACCATAGCGGTGGACGCGTATCTTGTGCCGCAAGAAAATCATCCGCAGCATCTGCACGGTGAGTCACAACACTCAGCGCTTCAATATCGGCAAAGTACTGTACGGGTATGCCGTGCCAAGCGAGCTGGCCTAGTCGATTATGCTCGCTCAGTTGCAAAATAGCCTGAATGCTAGGGGTGTAATGACTCAGGGTCTCAGGTAATACTGCTGTACGATCGCCTTTTGCGCGCCACTGGCAAAGGCTTAAAAACTCGGCCCCTTGTGAGCTGAGCGCCAGTAGGCGGAGCTGTGACTTAATCGCGGTTGCAGTCGGTGCTTGTTCCGCAAATTGACCAATAAAATCAGCCATTAAGGCCGTATCTGATTTATCGAGCTTTTTGTTCTGTTGGCCTTCTATGACAAGGGCTGCCCAGTAGCCAAAACGTGTAGCGTTAAAGAGCACATCCCCATAGAAAAGACGATCACGTTTACCGTATTTTTTGTTTCTGCCGAGCGTGTTTTTAAGCCAGCGATCAAGCTGATACCAGTTACTTTCACTTAACCATTGTTGCCACAGTTCAAGAGCTTGACGCATTTGATTGGCGGTACGGTCAAAGCTGTTGTTATGGCCTTGCCCGCCTTTTGGTTTGTTGTTTGTGTATTGTTGGCTTGAAGTTGACCTATCTTGAGTGGGCTTAGGGCTACGCTCTGGGCGAGAGGTGCGGGTATTTTTGGCGGCGCGGTGTTGTTTAGTCACAAGTATCTCTAAAAATTGAGACATTATTCGAGATATGCGAGCTAATTGCAAATGGTGTGAGCGCTGAGTGTGACAAGTGACGGGTATAAAGCTTTGTGATGCAGTTAACGTTGGGGGTGAGATCTGCTTCCGCACATCCAAAATAAAGCTTGATATAGGTCAATTAGCGCAACAACAGCCAACACGCGCATTGCGTAAAGGCAATGAGCGTTATATAAAGCATGCATAAAATAGCAATATACCACTGTAAGGTTTTACGCCATGGCTCCGTCTCGTAATCTATTTACTCGGCACCTTTTTTTTGTGCTCATGTTAATCATGTTTTTTGGTCTCTTAGGCGGCTGTGGAGGAGCGTCTATTGTGGACGAAGGCTCTTCGAGTAGCGGCTCCTCAGTTTCGCACTCTAGTGTGGCCGCAGAGGAGCCTTCATGCGAAGCTCCAGTTGGACTCGCCTTGACCGACATTGACTCTGTTGTGGAGTGGATCAATGCAATGCCGAAGCCTTTAACCTTGCCTTGCTTTATTAGCAGTTTACCGCGCCCGATGTATTACAATGCTACGAAAAGTACATTTAGTGCTCAGCGCTCAAAAGGCAAGCGCAGTCCGCGTGTATTTTTTCTTATCGATAAACTCGTGCTCACGGTTGTACCCGATGAGCAAGATGAGCCGAAGAAGGACCCTGAAACAGGCTTAAATATTAAAGACCCTGTTACCGGCCGTGATAAAAAGTTTTGGGATGTCGATGGTGTGCAGCTATTGGAGGTTTCTTTAGAAGTGGATACTGATTTGCCCACACGACAATCAATTAAGGGTGAATTTAAGTTTCCCATTACAGAAACCTTGTCGCGTAAAGCACCGTATGTGGACATTAACCTTTATGAAAGCAATGAGCTAAGCAGCTGTGCTTTATGTCATAAAAACGAAACACAGATAGAGGTCATTGATGGGCAGCCGGTCTATCGTTCGGCTATGCTGCGCAACCGGGAGATGGATGCCGTGACCCTAGGTTTTATGCTGAACGAGTACAGCGTGTGTGATCCGGAGTACTTAGAAAATGAATGGTACCGCTGTGAAATGCTAGAAGCTATTTACGGGCAGGGGACATTGGTCTGGAAGAGCTTCGCTGAGGATATTGAAACGTTTTAGGACCATATGAGCTTTTGATTTACAATGTTGGCCTTCATTGTTATTGCTATAAGGTCTATTTATGCCCCTGCCCAATTTAAATCTACCAGCCGATTGCCAGCATGTGTGGGTGGCGGTTAGTGGGGGGGTTGACTCGATTGTTTTATTGCATTGGGCTGCCCAAAATAGTCGTGCACTTGCTGCGCAAGATATTGAGCTTAAAGCTATTCATATTAACCATCAGTTGTCTGCTCAAAGCGATGCGTGGCAGCAGCACGTGATGCGTGTGTGTGCCGACTGGGGAGTGCCCTTAATCGTTAGGCGCGTCGATGTGATGGTACGTGGTCAAGGCCTAGAACACGCTGCGCGAAAAGCACGTTATCAAGCATTTGAGGCAGAGTTGGCAGCGGGCGATGTATTGATGCTCGGTCACCACCAAGACGATCAAGCCGAAACATTTTTATTGCGATTAATGCGCGGGGCGGGAGTGCAAGGTCTAGCGGCAATGTCTAGTGTTCGTACGCTGGGGCACGCGCAGTTATGGCGTCCTTTTTTAAACACGCCAAAAAATACTCTTTTAAGCTATGCTGCTGCGCACGCATTACGATGGGTGACGGATGAGAGTAATAGTGACCCCCGATTTGATCGCAATTTGCTTAGGCGGGATGTGCTTCCTGTATTACATCAGCGTTGGCCTCACGCTGCCCATAAAATTGCACAAGCAGCTGAGCACGCGCTTGAAGCGCAGCAACTACTGAATGAATATGCCGCAGCAGACTTGGCTCAGTTAGGGGTTCGAGCTGAAAAATTTGGCTGCTCATTATGCCTTCATCAGTTGCAATTATTGTCGCCGCCTAGGCAAAAGCAAGTTGTACGTTATTGGTTGCGTGGGTTGGGGTATTTGGCACCTGAGGCGAAGCATTTGGATGAGCTGCAAAAAGTTTTGACAGCCAAAAATGATAGCGTCCCCGCTTTATGGGTGGCTGATTATGGTTTTAGTCGATTTGCCGGTAGGCTGTATTTACTCCCGTGGGCGTTAACAGCGGAAACCAGTAAAAGCATTGAGTGGCAGGGCGAAGCACTTTTTTTATCTGACGGAAGTCGCTTGCAAATAGCAGGGTGTAGCGCTCCCTTATCTGTACGTTTTCGAGTAGGCGGTGAGAGAGCAAGGCCCCAGGGGCGTGGACATTCTCAGGTGCTTAAAAAGCTGCTGCAAGAGTACCGTGTGCCCCCATGGTTAAGGTATCAGGTGCCTTTAATTTACCGAGGTGAAAATCTTATTGCCGTAGGCGATTACTGGCTTGAAGAGGGAGTCTCAAAAGACGTGGTTGTGTCTTGGTGCTATCCAAGCATGGCAGGCCGTTAAATCATTATTGCTTGCGTTTACCCGCAGCAATGGCCATGGCAAGAGTCTGGTAAGTACGAGTACTCTGAGTGCGCTTCGCGCAATAATGATAATCCCAAAAAAAACCGGTTTGTTAAGCGCCCTTTGTGAGTCGGGCGCTCGCTTTTTGGATGAGGTGGGCTTTATACGCGTTTGGGTAATACGTTTTTGAGCTCTGCGTGCATTTTAAGCATTGTTTGCTCGGTGGTTGCCCAGTCAATGCAGGCGTCGGTAATCGAGACGCCATACTCTAAATCGGCGAGGTCGGCGGGTACTTTTTGATTGCCAGCACCAATATTACTTTCAATCATTAAGCCGGTAATCGATGTGTTGCCATCTAAAATTTGATGTGTAACATTTTCCATGACTAAAGGCTGTAACTCGTGGTTTTTATTCGAGTTGGCATGACTACAGTCGACCATAATGTTGGTTGGAACTTTAGCCGCGACAAGCTCTTTTTCGCAAATGGCAACGCTAACTGAGTCGTAATTAGGCTTGCCGTTGCCGCCGCGCAATACGACGTGCCCATAAGCGTTACCGCGAGTATGAATAATAGAGACTTGACCGCTACCATTGATACCTAAAAAGCGATGAGGACTGCTAACGGATTGCAGGGCATTGATTGCCACGGTCAAGCCGCCATCGGTACCGTTTTTAAAGCCAACAGGGCAAGACAAACCGCTCGCCATTTCGCGATGTGTTTGTGACTCGGTAGTGCGCGCTCCAATGGCTGACCAAGAGATTAAGTCGTGAAGGTACTGCGGTGAAATCGGGTCGAGTGCTTCGGTGGCGGTTGGCAGGCCTAACTCGGCAACATCAAGTAATAACTGGCGGCCTACATGTAAACCCTCTTGAATCTTAAACGAGTCATTAATATATGGGTCGTTGATTAAGCCTTTCCAGCCTGTTGTCGTGCGTGGCTTTTCAAAATAAACACGCATGACAATCAGTAAGGTATCAGAGACTTTATCAGAGAGTACTTTCAGGCGATGTGCATAGTCCATTGCCGCTTTAGTATCGTGAATAGAGCACGGACCAATCACTACCATTAGACGGTGATCTTGGCGGTCTAATATATTGCGAATGGCTGTGCGCCCTTTGGTGACAGTGTGTTCAGCTGCTGCGCTTAAAGGTAGCTCGTTTTTGAGTTGGTCTGGGGAGATTAATATCTCTTGAGAGACCAAGTTTAAATCGTCGATATTTGAATTAGTCATAGCCCGTTGAGTGCTTAATTGAAGAAGTAATTTTGTATTGTACTGAGTAACAGCCTTGAAGGTAAGCGTTAATCAAACAACCTGAGTATGAATCGATGCTAAATGTTAAAATACAGGAGATTTCTGATACAGTAAAATTATTTTCATACTTATAGCCACTTCACCTTTTTTGAGAGCGGTGTGATGAAGATTACCTTTAGCACTGTGTGGGTTGCGCTTGGCCTGTACTCACAAAATATCAGCCCATCTCAATAACGCATACAAAAACAAAGTGCAGTACAAGCATGTTGATAGAGTCTTTAATATGGGTGATGCAGGGAATATCATCGATTGACTTAGGGTAAAGGTGAAGGCTAAAAATAGACCGTAATATCAAGCGATTGATATATGATTAGGTTGCGATACTAGGAGATTATGATACTCGTCGCATGACGAGGTGAAGGGTTAAACTAATCATTTCCATGCTTGCACGATCTATGAGTCAGCTATCGAGTCAGCGCTGAGTAAACGAATGCTGAGAAAAAGCATTTAGAAAAAAATAACGCTTTGTAAAATAACCCGATTTATTTTACAAAACGTTATAAGCGAGAATATTAAGCGGCTTGATGGTTGGTATTGTCTGCGTGCTCAATGAGGGTATCAGCAAGGGTGAGCTTGAGTTTAAAAGGCACTAGCTCTGCGTGCTTATCGACGTTCTCATCAATCACAATAGCAATGTCACAACCTTTGCTTTGTAGGTATTTTTTAACCGCATCCATACCTACGCCCCTACCTGAAATTGCTGTTACCTCTTCAGCGGTTGACACACCAGACATAAATAAGCAATTAGCAACTGCGCTGGGGTCTTCCAGCGTTTCTGCACTGATTTGCCCAGAGGCGAGCGCTTTATTTTTGAGCTTTTTAAGGTTTACACCTTGGCCGTCATCCCACAGCCAAATAGTGGCGCCATCTTTTTCATAAGTAGACTCTAGGTAGATGGTACCTTGCTCTACTTTGCCTTTTTGTTGCCTGACTTCGGCGGTCTCTATACCGTGATCAATCGCGTTGCGTAAAAGGTGTGTAAAAACATTCCCCATTAATTCACTATAACTTTTATGCAAGAGTAAGCCACTCAGCTCTATCTTGATGAGCGGTGCGGGTTTGTTGAGTTGCTTAGCTACCGATGGTAGGGAAGCGATAAGATCGTCAATAGCCGATTCAAAAGGTATTGTATCAAAGCGCCTTAGCATCTTTGCAATAGCCTGATTTGATGGCTGTGGTTGCTCGCAAGTGCTCAGCATATGCTTGTAATCATCTTGAGAAATGAGAATGCTACCTGCAGGAAGCTCGGCAGTTTGATTGCTGGCCAGTTTTTCTTGTTTTATTTTGGCGTAGTGTTCAATGGCGTCGCGTACAAGTTGTAATTCGTGTAGAAGCGTTGCTGGCTCCCAAGGAAAGGCCTCCTCTTTACGCAGTCGATCGTAGGTGGTTTCTGCCTCGTGAACTAAGTCGGTGATGGCATTGAATTGGTAGGTCCGTGCATTACCCTTGATGGTATGCATATTCACAAATAGGTTAGCCACAACTTCAATATCTTTACTGTCGTGTTTTTCGATGATGGCCTGGTTTTCATCCAGCAATTTACGTGCGTTATCAATAAAGCTTGTAAATTTATTGGGGGCAATTTTGATGATTTCACCCAAGATGTCGAGTTCTTGCTTTTGCTCTTCGGCTTCGGCTTGCATAGCGCGTAGCTCGGTAACGTCGCGTACAGTCACCATAATTTTGGTGATCGTACCTTCAGAGATAATCGGGTCCCAGTCTAGCTCGAGTATTTTCGTTTTTGCTTGGCCTTCGCCACTAGGGAATGAGGCGTTATATTCAGGAATTAATAAATGAGAATTAAAGGCAAACATCATTTCGTCGGCCCCTAGTAAGCTAGAGATGGCGGTATGAATTTGATCCATTTGGTCGCTGCCTATATTGGCATGGCTAAAGAGCAGGGCGTCATATTTTGTATTGGCGACATCTTCAGTTTCAAAGATTTTTTCAATATATGCGGAGTATTCTTTATGAATCGTTTCGTCTTCAGTAATGGTGAATAAACCTTGGTGCATATTTTGCATCATACTCATCAGGTCGTGAGTGCGTTCACGTAGTTTATCCATCAGCTCATTAAAACTTTGTGTTAATTGGCCTATTTCATCGGCTGAGTTAACGGGGATGTTTTGTGCGACATCACCACTTTTGGCAATAGAATGGAGTGATTTGGAGACGCTAATAATACTGCCAATAATAATGCTGGCAATGGTGTAGACCGTCATGGTTAACACCAAAATACTGGATACCCAAATAACAAAGCCAGAGGTCAACATGAACTCTGAGTTTTTATTGGCCTCATTAATATTCCCAGAAAAATTGGCATGCGAATATTTTCGAAAGGATTCTAGCTTGCTCTCAAGTAACTCCAGTAGTACCTCTTTACTTTTTACCCTTTGCCCTATAGTGGCAAAATCAGCTTCGCCGGTGGCCATCTCTTCGGCAATACCTTTAGCTTCGTTGTAATAATCACTGAAGTTTTTCTGAATGGCTTGGATGTCCTCCTTTTTATTGGGTTCTAGCGCTAAAATAGCCGAAAAATCCTGATTCATCGTATTGGCTGTTGTTTCTGCCGATTGTAAATATTCGAGCTCGCCAGTTAATACGGCGGTATTAAAGAGCTCTGATATCCGCTCTAAGCGTACACCGTTGGCTGTTGCCTTCTCGAGAATAGGGAAATAGGTATCTCGAACATTGGTTAACAAATCGGTGTTTTTGGTGTTAATCCACACATTAAAGGCTAAGTAACTACCAAAACCAATAATGCTAACAATGGCAATGAGATAGATTTTCCACTTGACTGATATACCGCTAAATATTCGCACTGTAATACTCCTGAAATTACTTTTCTGAGTATAGCCAAGCTTTTTCACTGTGCGTTTTTTATGCAGAAATTTAATCCTTTACGGATTGGGAGGTTATTTTTAGCTGATATTATGCAGAGAGTTATAGCGCTTTTGACTCATAAAGCTGCAAGTGAGTATTAGAAGTATTAACAGTACCATAGGCCAAGACTGCCAGAGCATAAAAGGTGTTACGCCTTTCATTCTCACGACTTCACCTTGCAGCGACTCTTGAGTAAATCTGCCGCCTTTTAATTCAATACCCCCTTTGGGGTTAATAATACCGCTCACTCCGTTATTCGTAGAGCGAATCACATAGCGCCCTGTTTCTATTGCGCGCATACGGGCCATATCAAAATGTTGTAAAGGGCCATTAGATAAGCCAAACCAAGCATCATTACTAATGGTTAATATCACATCTTTTTGTTGTGTTAATTGTGCAATGAGGTCGGGATAGACAATTTCATAGCAGATAGCGGCGGCAATTAATACGCCGTTAGCGTTTAAGCCACTTTTGCTGTAAGGGCCTAAATGAATAATGGAGGTGGGTAAATCAAAAAAACTGATCAGTCCGCGCAGCTGTTCCTCAAAAGGGACGTACTCACCAAAAGGGACTAGGCGTTGCTTAAAGTATTCTCCACCGCCTGCACCTCTGGCAATAATCGCGTTGTAATACTTATAGGCGGCAAAATCATCATAAATAATGCCCGTAATAAAAACGGTGCCACGGGCTTTGGCAAAGCTGTCAATTTGCTCGAGTAGCTCGGTGGCTTGATGGTAAGGGTAGGGAATAGCCGCCTCGGGCCAAATAACCCAATCGAGATCCCATAACGGTGTGCTTAAACGGCTAAATGTCGCCAGTGTTTTACTGTGATGAGCGGGGTCCCATTTGTGCTCTTGTGGAATATTGGGTTGCATTAAACCAACACTGATGGTGTGAGGTTTAGGTTGTGTCCAGTGAATAGTTTTTAAGCCTAATCCACCCGCCCACAATATTATGACCATGCCAAAAATGGCGCCAATAGCTCGTGGGTTTGAGTGGCGTTGCCGTATGTATATGCGTAGACCAATGAGTGCACTAGCAGTTAATGCAGCGGCCAAGCTGACGCCAAAAATGCCAAAGAGTGGAGCAAAACCGCTCAGTGGCGTATCGACATGCGCGTAGCCCACATATAGCCAAGGAAAACCGGTAAACAGCCAGCTGCGCAACCACTCACCAAAAACCCATAAGGCAGCAAAACCCAAGGTTTGCCCCATTATGTGATGGCTTAAAAAGCGCCCATAGAAATAAAATGGCGCGGCAAAGACCAGCGCCAAGCCGATCACAAACAGCGCCGTGAGTACGGCGGCAAGTATTGCTGAGCTACTACCAAATTGCGCTATGGCGACGTAAACCCAGTTGACGCCTACACCAAAGAGCATTACGCCGCAGCTAAAACCTAGGCCCATTGCCAGCTTTGGGCTGGCGTTGCGTAAGCTAAGGCCCACCAGTACCAACCCTATAATACTAGCTGGCCAAATATGATAGGGTGCCATGGCGAGGGGTAAAAGTGCGCCACCGAGGCCTGCGCTTAGTATGTTCAGCCACAGGTGATACTGGCGGGGAGTATTTGCCAAGAGTGATTGCTGCCAGCGCATGAAGAGTCAGACCTTAAAAATCGTAGGGCCAAGGTCGGGCCTATGCCCGTTACCTTAGCTTTTTAGGGGAGTTAGCCCAGTTTAGTAACGCGGATAAGATGTATTTGACGGCTATCGGCGTACAAAATGCGGAAGCGGAAGTCTTTGAGTTCTACCACTTCGTTGCGTGAGGGCATGTGGCCAAAAGCCTGCATCACAATACCGCCAATGGTATCGAAATCGCTGTCATCAATATCCCCATCAAAGAACGCGTTAAAGTCGTCAATCGGCGTGAGCGCTTTCACAATGAAATCATCGTCAGATACGCGGCGAATGAAGTCGTCATCGTCGTCATCGGTTTCGTCTTCTATTTCGCCCACAATCTCTTCAAGAATATCTTCGATGGTCACTAAGCCTGAGATACCGCCGTATTCATCAATCACAATAGCCATATGGTAGCGCTTTTCGCGGAACTCTTTCAGTAAAACATTGAGGCGTTTGCTTTCAGGGATAATATTGGCAGGGCGCAAAATGCTTTCTAGGGTGAAGGCTTGTTCGCGATTGAGAAGTAAGGGGAGCAAATCTTTGGCCAGTAAGATCCCTCTGACATCATCAATACTATCGCCAATCACGGGAAAGCGCGAATGACAGGACTCGATGATTTTGGGTAAAAACTCTTCAGGGGTCTCATCTTGTTTAATGACCACCATCTGCGAGCGCGGAATCATAATCTCACGCACTTGTAAGTGGCTCACACTCAGTGCGCCTTCAATAATCTCTAAGGCTTCATCATCGAGCAATTTGTTGCTGGCCGCCTCTTTGATAATATCGAGGAGTTCTTCGCGTGATTGCGGTTCATTATTGGTAAAGCTGTTGAGTAATTTGTCAATCCAAGAGCGCTCTTGGGGTTTGTCTTTCGTATTTGACTGACTACTCGGGGGGTCTTCTGACATGATGATCTCTTTGGGTCGCTAGTGCCGGCAAGGCGTAGAGTATTAAAGCAATTGGTAGTGCCTGCTCACTTTGTTGTGATTGGTGGGCAGGCTCAAGCTCTTTGGCGGCTTTTGTGAATGGTGACGGTTACTTTTAATGTGGTGACTGTTACCTTTAATATGATTGATCAGTATAAGGCGCTGGGTAATGAAGTGCGACTAAAATACGTGTTTCTAGTGCCTCCATTATTTGCGCTTCGTCGTTTTCAATATGGTCATACCCCAATAAATGCAAGGTGCCGTGTACGACCATATGCGCCCAGTGAGCCTCGAGGGTTTTTTGTTGCGCGCAAGCTTCACGATTAACCACTTGTGTGCAAATAATCAAATCGCCTAAGAGCGGCTCTTCGATAAAATCGGGTAGATCGCTGGGAAACGACAGCACATTAGTGGGAGCATCTTTGCCGCGGTAATCGCGGTTGAGTATTTGGCTCTCGGCCTCGTCTACAATGCGTACGGTGATATCACTACGGAAATGCCGATGTGCCTGAATACTGTCTGGCCCTGTGTGATGCGCAAAATTAAGTGCTTGGTTAACCCATAGCGCTAACTGAGTGTGAGTGGGGCTAAACAGTTGACTCTCGCTAGCGTGCTGCACATCGACACTGGCGTCAGCCGTTGTGTGGGTATCGTCGCCGCTAGCGTTATGATCAATATTACTCATCAGAGGTGTCGCCTACTGTCAGTGCACGCTCGGCTTTTTCGCGGCGTCGCTTCTCAATGGCTTGTAGCTCGGCCTCGCTAGCCTCATAGGCTTCTACAATGCGCTGCACGATAGGATGGCGGACAACATCTTTGGAGGTAAAGTAAGTAAAGCTAATGCCTTCAACATCTTTTAATACACTCATTGAATGCTGTAAGCCGGACTGACTGCCGCGGGGTAAATCAATTTGGCTGGGGTCACCGGTAATCACCGCGGTCGTTCCAAAGCCAATACGGGTTAAGAACATTTTCATTTGCTCGCGCGTTGTATTTTGGCTTTCATCTAAAATAACAAATGAATTATTGAGCGTGCGGCCGCGCATATAGGCTAAAGGCGCAATCTCAATTACTTGTTTTTCGATCATTTTGCCTACGGTTTCAAAGCCGAGCATCTCGTACAGTGCATCGTACAATGGGCGTAAGTAAGGGTCGACTTTCTGGCTCAGGTCACCGGGTAAAAAGCCCAGTTTTTCGCCGGCTTCCACCGCAGGGCGCACGAGTAGAATGCGCTCGCACTCATCGCGCAATAACGCTTCAACCGCGCAAGCAACGGCTAAGTAGGTTTTGCCTGTACCAGCAGGCCCTATACCAAAGTTAATATCGTTGCGGCGCACAGCCATGACATAACCTTGTTGATTAATACCGCGCGGCTTAATGGAGCATTTTTTAGTGCGAATTACAGGCGCTAAGGAGGGCTCTTTGGTCGATGTGATCGGAATAAAGGCATCAGCTCCGGCTTCTTGCAGCGCTAGATGCACTTCTTCTGGGCTGATTTCACCATCATGTTCGGTTAAGGCATACAGATCGATCAATACTTTTTGTGCTATCTGAGTGCCTTCTTGGCTACCGTGAACGCTAATGTCGCCGCCGCGCTGATGGATTTGCACGCCTAGACGCGCTTCAATTTGTTTTAGGTTGCCATCGAGGTTGCCGCTAAGATTATTGAAGCGGTAGGAGTCGGCGGGCTCTAGCGTAATAGCCAGTGTCAGGCTCTTAGCCGGGGTGGGTTCAGGGGAGGTGTTTGCAGATTGAGATGCAGTCGATTCAATAGCCAAAGGGTTAGCGTCCAACAAAAAAGTGAAGGTGTAGATTAACTCATTTTCAAGTGCCTGAAAAACGCTTTTTCGTCATGCGTGAAAAGCTGGCCTAATCGATAATCACCAAACCCTCCGAGCTAAAAAAGATCAAAAGTTAGCGGCCTAGGCCTCTTTTGCGTAGAATGCACAGTACAATAAATATTGCTGATCAAAAAATACACAGGTGCGTGCTAGCCCTGCTAAACCGGTGTTGCATGACATTCAAGTGAGGCTTTGCACACAGTTATCAACAGAATCTGTGGGTAACTTTTGGCTCAAAAGTAAGGCGAATCGACCGTTAGTTTTTGGTGCTTGGCAAGTATTTTTTTAATGATGAAACTTGTAGGAGTCACCATGACACCCGAACGCTATGCAAAAATTTGCGCTGTACTTGATAAGCGGCAGCCCGATTTAACTGTGGTCGCTGATGAGGTACATAAAGGGCGTAACATGGCGGCCATCGTGAGGACATGCGATGCCGTGGGGATCCCCAAAATTTATTCGGTCGTGCCTGAGGCCGGTTATAACCCCTATCGCGGTACCGCCTTGGGGACAACCAAGTGGGTAGAGGTCGCTTTGTGCCAAGCGCTGGTGACGCCCTTAGATGCACTCAAAAACCAAGGTTTTCAAATTGTGAGTACCGCGCTAGAGCCCTCGGCACGCGATTACCGAGAGGTTGATTTTACTCAGCCTACAGCACTGGTAATGGGCAATGAAAAACGTGGTATTAGTGATACCGCTCGTGCCATGACGGATGTTTTTGTCACCATTCCGATGGTGGGGATGGTTGAGTCATTGAACGTATCGGTGGCAGCAGCCATTATTTTAAACGAGGCACTGCATCAGCGCCGCAGGGTCGGCATGTTAGATCAGCCCCGCTTACCTAAGGCCACCTATGAGAGGTTGTTTTTTCGCTGGGCGCATCCGCAGGTTGCGGCATTTTGTGATGAGCGTGACTTGCCTTATCCGCCCATAGCCGCAGATGGTGAAATTGCTGATCCTGTGGGTTGGCACAGCATGATTAAGGACAAGGCGATTAAGCATAACGCGATGAATACAAAAGTGACCACGGATAATGCCTGAAAACATACCCAAAACCGCATTGCAAGGTGAATCCATTGATATTGTTTTTGATCATAGTGATTTTGTGGTGATAAATAAGCCGGTCAATATAGCGGTTCATGCACATGATGAGCCTACGCTACTCGATGCTGTGCGTGCGCATTTTGGCAGCGAGACGATTCATCCTGTGCATCGCTTAGATCTCGCTACGTCGGGTTTAGTTGTTTTTGCCAAAACAAGCGATGCTAACCGCGCGCTATGTCAAGCCTTTGCCGAGCAGCGGGTACAAAAAGTGTACTTGGCTCTAACCACGGCAAAGGCCAAAAAGAAGCAAGGCTGGATCAAAGGTGATATGCAAAAAGCGCGCGGGGGGAGCTATAAATTATTACATAGCCACCATAGTCCTGCTATCACTTATGCCTTGAGCTTTGGCAGTGAGAGTGAGCCTAGGCTGTGGCTGTTACGCCCTAAAAGTGGTAAAACGCACCAGTTGCGGGTGGCCTTAAAAAGTTGGGGTGCACCTATTTTGGGTGACAAACGTTATGGTGGCGCGCTGGCAGATCGTTTGTATTTACATGCCTTAGCGATAAAATTTACCCTAGGCGGAGCCGATTACGCCTTTGAGGTGAAGCCTGTGTGTGGCGCACAGTTTATAGGCGTGCAGGCACAGCAGCGTTTGGCGGCGCTGGGTAATGTATGGGCGCAAGCATGGCCGAAGGGATTGTGAGCTTAACCGTTGTTGTTGATTTAATAGGCGCGCACACCAGTAGGTTACGGCCTTGCAGGTTAAGTTTAATGCCGGTTGCGCTCATCAAGGGACTTATTCTTGTACTCACGACTTGGCTGGTCGGTTGTGATGGCCAGCAGGTGCATCCACGTGCAACGTTGGTGCCTTTGGCACCTATTGTATGGCGCGCTTGTGATGGCGCCGATCATGCGTTAGTCAGCAGCCGTTGTGGTCGTTATTACCCTAATAGTCATGGGGTAGGGGGTGCGGGCGCAGCGGGTGTGTACATTACTTTTGCTATTTTAACCCCGCACAGTGCCCCGGCTAATGCCGCGCCAGTGGTGTTTATGGCGGGCGGCCCAGGTGAGGGGGGCAATACCCAAGGCATAAAACTAGAGCGCTGGCGCTATTGGTTATTAGATAACTCCATACAGCGGCCTCTCATTGTGTGGGATAGCCGAGGCAACGAAGGTGCTTGGGGGTATTTTGAATGCGAGGCTTATCGGTTGTGGTCGCTCAATCAATTAATACAAGTTACCGCGCCGGCAAGTCTCGATGATGAGCGCCGTCAATTGCAGCTATGTGTTGACCGTTGGCGTCAAAAACTCGCCGGCCAAAGTTTTCAGTTATTTAACAGCGAGCAAAATGCGCGCGATATTCTAGGTGCGCTGGAGGCTTTAGAATACTCGGTGTGGCATGTTATGAGCGTATCTTACGGGAGCCGTGTAGCACAGTGGTTGGCGGCCTTGGCGCCGAAGCAAACGCAGAGTTTATTACTCGACTCCCCCTATAGTTGGCAAACAAAAAGCTTGGCCCATCACCAGCGTTATTGGTGGCAGGGGCTTGAGCGTTTTTTTACACTATGTGACGAGCAAGCTAGCTGTGCCGGTGACAGGCCAATGGCTGTGGTGTTTGATGCGGTTATAGCGCGGTTAGATAAACACCCTCTCAAGATAAAATTTAAGCTAGAAAATTACCAATATACCGCTGTAATAGGTGCCGAAGCCTTTGCACACCTGTTGTTTGCGTTACTTTACGACCCTGCGGCATATCAGCAGGTGGCGCATTTGTTAGTGACATTGGCCGCTGCGCCGTCAGTGCTGCCGGTACCGTCGCCATCTCATTCACAACCATGGCCCAGCGCTGCACCCTACGAGATACTGGCGCACATTTTAGAATTCAGTTACGGTCCCAAGGCAAACCCTTGGCTATATTGGTTAACGCAATGTAACGATAACGCCTCAAAAGTCGCGGCGCGCAGCGTAATACCACCGGTTAAATGGCGGCGCTTTCTAACCCCTGGTGCACAGCAGAAGGTATGCGAGTTAACCGGTGCGCAACCACAATGGCGGCCCCCGCCAAGCATCCCGTGGCTGCCGGTTGTTGTGATGAGTGGCGCACTAGATCCCGTAACACCCACGCTCAGTGCACAGACGCTGGCGCAAAAATACGGCGGGGTATTCATACAGGCACCTAAAGCGGGGCATGGTGTGCTTTTAACTGAGGCATGTGACAACACGTGGTTAGGTGACTACTGGCAATCACCCAAAGCAGCCTTTGCGCTCTGGCTTCAACCGAGTGATACTAACAGCCGTATCCATACTGGTATTGGCAATATTGATACAGGTAATACCAGCAACACAGCCACAGCAGAAGCTGTTAGACTTTCTGCTTTGCCATACAGCACATTGACTCAAGCTGTGATAGGGCCATGTCGTGTTGAGGTATTTGAGTTGCCTGGCGAGCCAGCGCAGGCGAAAGGTTAATCGTCAAAACATACAGAAGAGGTTATTATGACCCGTATCATTAATGTGCAACCGATCATGTTGCGTTCCACCCAATATATAGCGCTACTTGCTTTTATGTTAAGCGCGCTGTTTGTATCACAATATAATGCCTATGCAGGAGAAAAAATGACTTACTGGATTGATGTACGCACGCAAGAAGAATTTGCCGGCGGTAATGTAAAGGGTTCGGTATTAATTCCCTATGAAGTCATCACCGATCATATTGCCTCGGTTACCTCAGACAAAACAGCTGATATTCGCGTTTATTGTCGTTCAGGTCGCCGTTCAGAAGTGGCCAAAGAGGCATTAACTGCAATGGGCTACACGAATGTGACTAACGAAGGCGGTTATGAAGAAATTATATCGCGTTAATAGAAAATAACGCCGCTATTAAAAAGCCCAGCATGTGCGGGGCTTTTTTTGTGCCTTTTATGAAGGCAATTGTTATCTGTAGTTACTATCTTCTGTAGTTATTATGTTCTGTAGTTATTATTTGTCTTGATATTGTTTATAGGCAAGCGCTAGTCCTCATCAAACATTTTAAAAATATTACTCACCGTTTCACTCGCTTTTTGTTGCACTTGTGCAGCACTGGCTTGACCAAAGCCTTCCATGTCTAAATCTTCTTCAGGAATTTCTTCAATAAAGCGGCTTGGAGAAGTTTCTATTTTTTCGCCAAATTGTTTACGGCTAGCACTTAACGTCATTGTTAATGTTTTTTGTGCGCGGGTAATACCTACGTACGCTAAGCGACGTTCCTCTTCAATATTATCTTCATCAATACTGTTGCGATGGGGTAGAATTTCTTCTTCCATACCTACTAAAAATACATGTGGAAACTCCAAACCCTTGCTTGCATGCAATGTCATTAGTTGTACTTTATCGCCTTCGTCCTCGTCTTCTTGTCGCTCCATTAAATCCATTAATAGTAATTTGGCGATCGCATTTTTAACATATTGTTCGTTGTCTTGTGCATCATCATCGCGGGCTATGGCATTGGCAATATTGTCCATCAAATAATGCACGTTCTGCATGCGTTTTTCGGCCACTTTGGCACTGCTTGCATTTTGGAAAAGCCAGCCTTCATAATCAATATCATCGATCATTTCTCGCATTGCCTCAACGGGGTTATTGCTATGGCAATTGTTACGCACACGGTTTAGCCAGCTCGAAAACTCACGCAAGCGCGCTAAACCCTTTTCTGGCACTAGCGTTTGTAGGCCAACTTCGTCGCACGCGGTTAATAAACCAATCTCACGCTCGGTCGCATAGCGCCCTAAAGACTCTAAAGTGGATGTGCCAATTTGCCTGCGTGGTGTATTAATGACACGTAAAAAGGCATTGTCATCATCGGCGTTAACCAATAAGCGCAAATACGCCATAATATCTTTAATTTCGGTACGCGAAAAAAAACTCGTGCCGCCACTAAGGGTATAAGGGATTTGATTTTGCTGTAGTTTAATTTCCAATATACGACTTTGGTGATTACCACGGTATAAAATGGCAAAATCTTTAAAGCTTAAACCCCGCCGCATTTTTTGATTAAGAATCTCCATCGCAACACGCTCGCCTTCGGCATCATCGGTGGGGCAGCGTATTAAACGTAGTGGGTCGCCCAAGCCAAAGTCACTCCACAGTGTTTTGGTAAATTCGTGCGGGTTATGACTAATGACGGCGTTAGCAACGCGTAAAATACGCGCTGTCGAGCGGTAGTTTTGCTCAAGCTTGATCACCTCTAGTGTAGGAAAGTCTTGCTTGAGTAAACTTAAATTTTCAGGCCTTGCGCCACGCCACGCATAAATACTTTGGTCATCATCGCCCACCACGGTTAAGCCACCTCTATCGCCCACTAAAAATTTGACGAGCTGATACTGGCTTTCGTTGGTGTCTTGGTATTCATCTACCAATAAATAGCGCAGCTTATGTTGCCAGCGCTCAAGAATAGTGGCGTGCTCGTTAAACAGTTTAACCGGCAGGCAAATTAAATCATCAAAATCAACCGCGTTATACGCTTGTAAGGCTTGGTTGTAGCGCTCAAACACATGCGCAATATGAAGCTCTAGTGGGTTATCGGCTTTGCTAATCACCTCTTGCGGGGTGATCATGGCGCTTTTAAAGTGTGATATTTCACTTTGCACCATATCAACATTGTCGGTATCGAGCTCGTTTTGTTTGAGCATAATCTCTTTAAGTAAGCCTTTGGCATCTTCGGCATCAAAAATAGAAAATCCACTTTTCAAACCTAATGTTTTATGCTCTTTGCGGATAATGTTCATGCCAAGGTTGTGAAAAGTCGACACGGTCAAGCCGCGCGCCGCTTTGCCTTTAACGAGCTTGCTAACACGCTCTTTCATTTCGCGGGCGGCTTTGTTGGTAAAGGTGACGGCGGCAATGTTGCGCGCACTCATACCACATTGCTCAATAAGGTAAGCAATTTTACGTGTGATAACACTGGTTTTGCCCGAGCCAGCACCAGCGAGGACTAAACAAGGCCCAGCAATATAATGCACGGCCTGACTTTGGCGGGGGTTAAGTTTGGTGGCCATAGTGACTACAATAGGGTAAAAATGGGTGCTATTTATACCATAAATCGAAGTTTTTTTGATGCGCTTTTCGCTTTGCTGGGCTATTAGTGAGCGTCGTTGCGCCGCTCTCTTAGTGGTATGCGCCGATACCCAGTGTTGATGCATATTGGTCAGTGAGTGTCGTACATACAGGACTAACACGGTTACCGTCTCTAAAGTCACACGGTTGCTGTCTCTAAAGTCACAACATAGGCGCGATCATAAGCGAATTAAGACCTAATTAAGATAAATAAAGGTAGAGTAGTAATGAGTAAGTTATTAAATGTTGGCGTGCTAGGCGCCGCTAAAATTGCAAAAACACACATTATCCCTGCTATGGGTCGCGTTGAGGGTTTACAGTGTTGGGGGGTGGCCTCGCGCAGCTTATCTAAAGCGCAAGCGTATATTCAGTCATTAGACGGAATAAGTGCAGCGCATACAATGCAAGCGCTAGAGGGCTATGAAGCGCTTATTAACCACCCCGATGTGGATATTATTTATAACCCGTTACCTAATGATTTGCATGTCGAGCTGTCATTAAAAGCGTTGGCTGCTGGCAAACATGTGCTATGTGAAAAACCACTGGCTTTAAACGCGGTAGATGCTAAGCGATTAGTTGATGCTAGTCGCCAAAAGCCAGCGCTTAAAGTGATGGAAGCGTTTATGTATCGCTTTCACCCTCAGTGGCAGCAGGTGCAGCGCTGGATTAGCGATGGCGAAGTTGGGGTCATTCAAAGTGTCGCTAGCCAATTTTGTTATTGCAATACAGACCCTGCCAATATTCGTAATAACCCTGCGGCAGGTGGCGGCGCGTTAATGGATATTGGTAGTTACGGTATTTCGGTGGCGCGCATGATACTCGCTCGTGAGCCCAGCAAAGTGGTTGCGAGTGCGGTCATGCATCCAGAGTTTGCGGTAGATGATATCGCTCATTGTTTAATGGACTTTGATGGGGTGAGCGCTACCGTTATGGTCGGCACCAAAACGCAGCGTAATCAAAGCGTCACTATCGAGGGCAGCAAAGGCCGCATTGTTATGACGCACCCGTTTTATTGTGACAAAGACGATGAGCGCACTATTTCGTTAATCACCGACAATGAAGAACAAACGTTTACCTTTGGCAGTCGGGTCGATCATTATCAGCTTATGCTCGAAGCCTTTGTGCAAGCCATTAATACAAACGCTGAAGCCCCCATTACCCTCAGCGACTCGCTAGCTAACATGGCTGTGATCGATGCCGCTTTTGACAGTATTAAAACGGGCGCTTGGGTGACGGTGGGGTAGCTGGGTTGGTTGGATCTAGTTCGGTTGGGGAGGGGCGTAATCCTCGTCCCCTTTCAAGGCACGCGGCAATACTCCTATTTTCAAGGGATGATATGAGTAGCTATTCCCAAGTATTTTTGACCTTCGTATAAAGACTCCTTTATTTTTCCGTGCTCAGAGGCCTTATGCAGCTTTTCGAGCTGAGGGGCCAGCGCGGCCATTTCCGTATTAATTTTTGCCAATGCATTTTCGAGTGTATAAGTCATTTCATGTATTTTATGCATATCTTCGTAGGTAGGCTCCCCCTTGTTAAGGATGACAGCTATTTTAGCGTTTAGCTGGCTAAAGAACATGACAGCTTCTTTGAGGTTAGCCACTTCTTTACCTTGAAAGTGATCATATTCGGGCATTGTTTCTTCTGCTTGACTTAAGGCTGCCGTCAATAAAGTAGTGGTTATGATTATTTTTAAAAAAATTTTCAATGGATCATTCCTCTTAATAAATAATAACTTTCTTTGTTCACCTTATGTATTAGCACGCCAAAAAAGCTAAAACTTGTGTTGTTCATCACTCGTTGTTGTAACAAATGTAACGCAAAGGAATAAGGTGTTAATTTTTGTTGACAATAGTAATGAGAATTATTACTGTTTGCAAGGTGTTCTTTTTACGGATTAAATAGATTATGCATGTCAGTAAGCCGAATGTGAGCGCGAGAGTATTATTTTTGGGGCATCCTCTCAATATGCGTGCTCAGCGATTAATCGACCTATTCAATGTGCAGGGCTACAGTGTGGAGGTTAAACCTTTACAGAGTATCGATAATAGTACGTCGTTTACTCGTCTTTTAGACTCCTTTGAGTTAGTACTCATAGAGCTTAAAGCACCGAATATAAAGCTATTGAAAATGGTACGACTGATAACCGATAAGCCACTGATTGTTCTGGGGGTGGGGGAATCTCATTGTGAACGTATCGAATGCCTGCAACTGGGTGTTGATGACTGCATTGCCTCGCCTTATAGCCCCATAGAGGTTGAGCTTAGGGTTAAAGCTATTTTAAAGCGATCACTTCATGGTGTTGTGGGGCGTGTAAATAGTTATGAAACATGTAAGTCATTGATTGCTGAAGCTGGCATGAGTCTAGACCCTCAGACTCAAACGATTAATATTGGTAGCGAAGAGCTCGTGGTCACACAGGTGGAATTTAAACTGCTATGGCTACTGGTATTGTATAAAGGCCGAATACTGAGTAAGCCCTATACCTATCAGAGAGTGCTAGGGCGCGAGTATGGTGCTTTTGATCGCGCTATTGATATGCATTTAAGCCGAGTAAGAAAAAAATTATCAACCATAGGCTTCGCTGCTGATCGTATTAAAACAGTCAGGGGGCAAGGTTACGCCTTTTGTTAGTCAGCTCAATACTCGCCATAATACTATCGCTGTTAATTTGGCATTAACTGGCATGTACTATGGCGCGTTTTATGATAAATAATTTTAAAGTGATAAATGATGAATTATCAAAAAATAAATCAAGCTACAGCATATGTTTCGTCTGAAAAATCTGGATTTCTTATGGCCAAATTATCACGTCATTTTTCTCATAAAATTGATGTTCAATATACAGAGAAAGCGACAGTTATGACTTTTAGTATTGGTGTGTGTAAAATATTCATAGAGAAAAATTTATTACGAATAGAATGCGCATCACCTTCTGTAGATGAGCTAAAAGAATTAATGGATGTTATTAAATCGCATTTTGATCGATTTGCCAGCAAAGAAGGCGTTACTGTTACTTGGTCTTAGTTAAATCATTTAATTCTTTTTAGTCATCATTGTGCCACTGTCCAAAAAATTAAAAAGTACTTAATAGGATACTGACAGATTATTATCTGGATGTTTAAGCGGCGAACTTTGTAGAAAAAGAAAGCGAAAAATAAAGGGCAAAATTTTGCAAGCATACAGTCGAGGAGCATTAAGTTATAGATGGCCTAAACGGCCTTGTTGATTATTTATTACTGCCTAGGGTTGATTAATATTAATACCGCTTCATGTACCGTAAAGTAGTTGAATTCATGTCTAGTCAAGTCTCTTCACCCAGTTTTCATAGCCACTCAGTTATACGCATTTTTTTTCGCTATGTTATTCCCTCTATCCTTAGTTTATTGGCAATATCAACAGCCAGTTTAATTGATGGATTTTTTATTGGTAATTATGTGGGTACTGAAGCTTTAGCAGCTATTAACCTGCTTATGCCATTCTTTTCATTGTTATTTGGTATAGCGCTAATGCTAGCAGTAGGTGGCGCTATTAAAGCGGGGCTCTATATTGGCGCCAAAGAGTATCGTTTAGCCTCTGAAATTTTTAGCAAAACGCTGATGGCTGTTTTTATAATAACCGCGTGTACGGTGCCTATAGCTTTATTTTTCGCTCAGCCGTTATTTCTCATTCTGGGTGCAGATCCAGAACTTATCCCTTGGATGAATGAATATTTCAACGTCATAATATATTCTACGGTGGTGCAGCTTTGTGGTTTGGTTCTATACTATTTTTTGCGCGCCGATGATTATCCGGAGCTAGGCATGCATGCTTTGCTACTCGGAGCAGTGGTTAATATAATACTCGATAGCGTTTTTGTGTATTATTTTAATTGGGGGCTACAAGGCGCTGCTTGGGCAACTTTTATAGCGCAATCTATGCAGATTTTACTGCTGGCTCGATATTTCTTTATGAAAGAGCATCGGCTAAATATAGTGTGGCCTAAAACATCGTGGCTAGAACTGCTGCATACGGCATACAATGGGTTTTCTGAATTTGTTAATGAGTTTTCTATTGGTGTTGTTATATTGGTTCTTCATTGGATTGTTAATACGCAAAGTGGAGTTGAAGGAATTGCAGCGTTTAGCGTCATTAATTATCTTATTTTTGTGAGCTTAATGACATACTATGGTATTGTTGATGCCATGCATGCAATATTGGCTCCTAATATTGGCGCTAGACGGTTTTCTAGGGTCTTTGATTTTATGTGTTTGGCTGGTTTTTCCATCTCTATTCTAAGCCTTTTATTTTTATCGTCGATTTTTATATTTAGAATAAATATTGTAGAATTTTTTCTTAAAGATGAGGCTGTAGTCGTTGCCGATTTAGTATCTGAATTCATATTTTTAATTTGGCCTATATTTATTTTTAACGGATTTAATGTGTTGATATGTGCCTATTTAACATGCGCTCAAAAGCCTTTGCACTCAACTGTTATAGCGTTGCTACGCTCGTTATTTTTGCCCATTATATTGGCATTAATTATTTATTATTTTTTTAAAGGTAATACTTATTTATATGCGTTACCTTTGGCTGAAATGCTTACCTTTTCTGTGGCTGTATTTTTTATTTATCGTTATCGTCCTTCTGAAATTAAGAAGGCTATAATTTAATAGTAAATAATATTTTTTATATGATATCTATCTATTAGATAATAGTTACTTATTAGATGATTTAATATTGATTAAGAGTGAATAGGTCAACTATAAAAATCCGTGATTGAGATGCAGGGCGATTTTATTGGCAATTTAAAAACAATATCTTTGCATGAGTTAAGTGATTAAGAGAGGCTATCATTTGTGTGCCTTTTCGGCGATGATAATGTAGTGATGAAATAGTATTGCAGATGCAGATTGATTTGTTTTTTTGAGAAAAATACAAGGAGACAGTATTGCTGATGTATTGATGTTTTCGTCACTATTCAGTCAAGCTGAAAAAATAACCTGATAGGTGACGGAAGGGTTATTTTCTAGGAATTTAAGCGCCGGGAGTGCTTATGTAGCGCCCATGGATGGCTTGAACAACCCAGACAATAATTCATGAGTGCCCAATTTCGGTATCGCTGAATAGTACTTATTTTACGAATATAATCCGCGAATAATTTCGTCGCCTGGCGCGATGAATATGCCATTCTGGCATCAGCCGCTATACTTAGGTTTTTGCGAGTGTTTTATGCGCTTAAAATATTGTTGCTTAAACGCTATAAATTTTTACTTTCATCATGGATATTTAAATAAATAATATATAAAAAGCTATATATTTTCCAATCTATTTTTTATATCTACTCTGCCTTGCTAATAGTTTTTCTTTGCTATTTATTTTATTACTTGATTTATGGTGCATATTAACAACCCTGCCTAAGTGCCAGCATAGCAAACTGTAACAAATGTAAATCTGATGAAAATAGGAATCATTTACATGTATATTTATACCTCTATCAAATAATTAATATATTTTATATTGGTATAAATATGGCATCTACCCCAAGAGCTATGGCTAATCGCGCATTGTTTCAAGCGTTTATAAACTGCTATCTTCGCGAATTTGATTCAGGTCATTGGTTGTCTTCCCATGAAGCTTTAGATGATAAGAAAAATTCAGAAAATTCTTTTTTAGTGTTAGAGCTTCCGTTTTCTAGGTTCTCTATTGTTATGGAAGTTGCTTATTATTCTGTTGTTGGATGCCATCACTTTGAGCGTATTTTTTCAAAACCTTGTAATTTAATTATTGATAGTGAGTGGGCTGAATCAGACCCGCTATTTATTTTACAGATTATAATACATGATATTTATCAATCATTTAGAAGTAGTATAGAAGGTAGCATTAATAGTGATAATGCTATAGAAAAATCAAAAGAAAATGAAATAGAGTTTTTAGCTAGGCTAGTTGATAGTGCGCAGGTGATGGCTAAATTTATATCCTCACGGTCATATGATGATGAGCTTTACAGTGTCGATTTTTTACTGACTGAGCAGTCAAGTTTATACGGTCATTGGCTTCACCCTACACCAAAAAGTAGGCAGGGTATGGCTTTTTGGGCGTTAAATGCTTATTCTCCTGAAGCTAATGGAAAATTTAAATTACATTATTTTTCTGTAGATAAAAATCTTATCAAGCAGGGTTCAGTACTAAAACATAAAGCAAGTGATATTATAAAAAAAGATTTACATTCTACTGTTAAATTGGATATCCCCGAGCATCATTTTTTGATTCCTATACACCCATTGCAGGCTTGTTTTTTGAAGTTGCAGCCTTGGGTATTAGAGCTTTTAGAGCAAGAAAAAATTATTGATCTTGGCGCGTTAGGCGTTGAGTTCACACCGACATCTTCAGTGCGAACGGTTACTCATAGAGAAGCTCAGTGGATGTACAAGTTTTCTATACCTGTAAAAATAACTAATTCATTGCGCAGTAATATGCGTGATGAGCTAGAAGATGGTATGGCGGTAGAGCGCTATCTTAGGAAATCAGGATTTTTAAAAGAAAACCCATCTTTTGGTATTGTTGATGATCCCGCTTACATCACTATAGAGCGTCCAGATCAGCCAAATGTAGAGTCAGGTTTTGAGGTGATATTACGCCGCAATATTTTTAGTGGTGAAGCTGGTAGCGGCGTTGTTTCGATTCTTGCTTTAGCTCAAGATCCATTAAGTAGCGGCTGTGATTTGAAGGTGAAAAGTTTATTGCAGCATATTATTTTTGATATTGCTAAAAGTGAAGGTCGCACCCATAAAGCTGTAGCATTAGATTGGTTTTCAAAATATTGGTACTGCTCAATTGAACCGTTAATTTTGCTGTATGACCAGCATGGCATTGCATTAGAAGCTCATCAGCAAAATAGCTTATTGGATATCTCTGGTGGCTACCCACGGAAATATTATTATAGAGATAATCAAGGTTTTTATTTGTCTTTGACGCATAAAAAAGAATTATCAGTGATAGATGAAATGTCTGCAATGTCTGATATTTTTTATCAAGATGAAGTGATATTTGAGGCTATATCTTATTATATTTTTATTAATCAATTGTTTTCTATTGTTTATAGAATGGGGGCTGATGATTTAGTTGAAGAGAAAGTATTACTCATTAAAATACGAGAGCTTCTTATCTCTATTAAAAGCAAGTTGAAGGGAGTGGGCCTTTATTTTGTTGATCATATATTATCTTGCAATAAATTATCATATAAAACAAATTTATTGGCTAGGGTTCATGATATTGACGAACTGCACGAAGGTATGGAAAGAAAAGTTTACGCGACACTAAATAACCCTTTGCATAGTCAATCATCTGTTACTTCCATAGAGGTTTTAGATTTGGGTGTTGTTACTAACTTTAACGATAAAAGAGATTGCTATGCCATATGATATTAATGATGTTGTCTATGATTTGCCTATAGTCAATGATAAAAAAATAGATAAAAATAACCGTATTTTTTCTAATGTCAAACAAATTTTATTATTTTATTTTTCCAGTGAAAATGCTGAAAATTTCATTGAGCAGCGAGTCGTTAGGCAGTTCATTGAAGCGCTTTTATTTGAAAAAATAGTATCTTTTACGTTTAATTTAAGGAAAGAAAATAAAATTTATGATGAGAGGTTTGAAAGTATATATGATAGATTTTTTAATTTTAATATCGGTAATTTGAATATTCATTGCTTAGGGACTGTAAAGGCATTTGATCGTATTAGGATAGCTGAAGGTTCGGTTAAAGTTTTTCATGAAGATGGTTATTCTGTTTTGACACTATTAAATCTCATAGGCTCTTTGCCGATGGGGAGTTCCGATAAAAAAAGAATTTTCTCTGAACTGGATCAAACAAATAAATTGTGCCAATGGAATTTCGATCACTTGTCGGTATATTCTATTGTTAGGCGAAACCTTTCTTTTCAAGATTTAGAATCGGCTATTCATGAGGGTCATTTGTATCACCCCTGTTTTAAAACTAGAACAGGCTTTAGTGTGGAGGATCATGAGCAGTATGGCCCTGAGGCAGGCAATCATTTTCAGTTGAATTGGTTGGCTGTTTCTAAAAATGTTTTAAACCAGTATCTACCTATTGATGAATCTGTTTTTTGGGTAGATGAAATTGGTAAAATTAATTATGATTATTTAACAAAAAAACTTATTGATTGTAAAGCTTCTTGGGATCAGTACTCTTTAGTGCCTATACACCCTTGGCAATTTAAAAAAATATTAAATAATGGATTGTCTAAAAAAATAGAAGAAAATGAAATAATTTATTTAGGTGCTGTAGGTGATTTCTATCAGGCAAGTCAGTCTTTGCGAACATTAGTTAATGTGACTCAGCCACATAAAGCTAATATTAAAATGCCTCTAGATGTTATTAGTACCTCTTCACACCGTAATCTTCAGCCGCATTTTGTTTGTTCGGCTCCGGTTATTTCTAAATGGTTAGGCGATATTGTTGAAAATGATAATTTTCTTAAATCAAGAGGTAATGTCATTTTATTAAAAGAGTATGCAGGCCTTTTGTATGAGCCTATTGTTAGGTCAGATGCTACGACAGAACAAGAAAAAGAAATAGATTTTTTACAAGGCCGTATTGGTGCAATATATCGAGAAAGTGTTGTTGATCAATTAAATGATGGCGATAGTGCAGTACCTTTTACAGCGTTAATGCTTATAGAGTCTGATGGCCAGCCTTTTGTTATAGAGTGGATTGAGCGTTATGGCGTAGAGGCATGGTTAGATAAATTGCTTGATGTCATGTTAATACCTATTTGGCATCTTTTAGTTAATCAAGGTATTGCTTTTGAGTCTCATGCTCAGAATTTGATTTTAGTTCATAGAGATGGTTGGCCAGAAAAAATTGCGATGCGTGATTTCCATGAAGAAACTGAGTATGTCTCTGATTTTTTAGGGAATCCAAGCTGTCAACCTGATCTTGAGAGTGTGGATCCATATTTCAAGATTATTCCTGATAATGAAGGTTATCGGATGAGCTCTGTAGAGTCTTTATCAGAGTTATTTATGGATACTGTATTTATTTATAATTTATCTGAATTATCTTTTTTACTTGAGCGCACTAAATATTATTCTGAAGTAAAGTTTTGGTCCAGAGTGAGAAAATCTCTTGACGAGTATGAGCGCCTAGGAATAACAGATCCAGAAAGAATTAAAAAAATAGGTGCTTTTAAATCTAATATTTTAGTTGAATCCTTACTGATTAAAAAAATAAAGAATGGTGATGGACTAGAATATTATTCTCACACAATAAACAACTCTATTTCTTAACGATTTTATATTTAGGAGTAAATTTTGATTTACGTTAATGATTGTTTTTTTGATGAAAATTTTTTCGAGCGCTGTAATACTGCTTTTGATCAGCATAGTATCATTTCTCAGTGTAAGGGTCGGCGTATAGCGGTGTGCATGAGTGATATTGCTACTTGGATTGCGCTGTGTTTGTATATTAAGAAAAAGTGTGGTGCTGTGTTTCCATTACCTATAGATACTCCTCTGGCGGCAGCACAAGAAAGAGCCAAGCTTGCGCAGTGTCAATATCTTATATTTGGGGATGACGCTATTGCTTCTGATGATCATTATGAGATGTTGATGGATGCTACCGAGGTGTTTTCTGGATCATTGATACAGATGAGTTCGGGCACTACTGGTGATCCAAAAATTATAGAGAGAAGCTGGTCCAGTATTGATTTAGAAATATCAAGTTACATCACGGAGGCTTTTCCTGAAGGCAATAGCATGATACCTGTCGTGGCCTGCCCCGTTAATCACTCGTACGGTTTGATCTGTGGTGTGCTTGTTGCGTTAAAGAGAGGTGTTCATCCAGTTATTGTAAGCAATAACAATCCCAAATATATTCTTAAACGAATACAGTCATTAGAAAGCTATATTGTGTACTCTTCTCCTGTTTTATTGGGTTCTATAGCAATGTTAGTAGAAGGTAATGCTCCAATAAAAGCGGTCATGACTTCAGGTAGTGTCATGCAAAAACCATTTTTTGAAAATCTTAAGCTTAAAGTATTAAATATATACCAGCAATATGGATGCTCTGAAGTGGGCTGTATTTCTTTAGCGAAAAACATCTCTTCTGAAAATGAAGTAGGTAATGTTTTACCTCACTTGAAAATTTATGCGGGTAGCAATAGCGATACTCCAAAAGAAATAGTAGCTACATTACCGGATGGCAATAAGGTTTCAACGTGTGATTTAGGTTTTTTTGATAGTAATAATATTTTACATTTTACTTCTCGTATCGACGATATGATTAATGTGTCCGGTTTTAACGTATATCCTAGTGAAGTTGAAAATATCATTTTAGGAATGCCCAATATACTTGATGTTGTTGTTTTTAAGCGACAGCATGCATTAGGGCATGATCAGGTGTGCTTAAATTATGTTTCTGATGTTGAGTTGCTAAATAGCGAAATTAGGCAATGGTGCAAATCTCGTTTATCTAGTCATCAAATACCTATGGTTATCTCTAGTGTTGATGAGATTCCGCGCTTACCCAATGGTAAAGTTAGCCGTAATAAAATAGCTGATTCACTAGCATAAATTCAATAATATTAGACTTATAACTTGGATGTATTTATGACTAAACAGCAAATTGCTATTTGTATTTTTAAGGTGTTAAGTGAGTCAATGGCTCATCCCAATTTAAAGTATTTTAATAGCGATGCTCATTTTATTAATGATTTAGCACTCGATTCATCACTACTTTTGCAGTTATTGATGTACTTGGATGTGGAATACAACTTGAGCATTCCTGAGGAAACACTCATTAATGAAAGCTTTGAAACAGTTAGGCAGGTTGTTAATAGTACCTATAGAGCTCAAAATTTTCCCTCTATCGAGAAGGGGCTTGAAGTTTATGAGGACCTTAAAGTACATTGCGTCGCGAGCAATTTAAGTGAGATCGTTAAACGTCAACCAGGTTTGGACCATCGTATTATTTATTTTTCGGTATGGGATGCCGAGGTATGCATTGATGATAATTTCATTTTAAAATATCACAGTGATGCCATTGATCATTCTCACTTTGTGGACAGTTATGAATATCTTTATGGTATGAAGGTCAAGGCGTGGTATCAACCGGATAGAACGAAAGAAGATAACATTAATACATTGATTTCATTGGTAGAAAATAGAACAGAAGATCAGCATATTATGGTGATGTTAGATATGTATCACCTGCCTAATCGAGATAATGAATTTAATAAAGATCCTTTCCCGCATTATTTGATGTTAGGTCCAACAAATAATCCTGATGAGTGGATGGTGTATGACCCTGACTATCGCTGGGAAGGCATAGCCAGCAAAGATGAAATTATCAATGCTGTTAATAAGCCTACGGTATCTGGCGGCTATATTTTTTCTGATAAAAGTGCCTCTCCTACAACACCTGAAGCTATCAAAAAATATTTTGAAAGTGGTTTTTTAATAGATTCTAATCCTGTTACTGATGCTGTTCGTGCAGTAGTTAAGGCGCATTTGGATGGTGTTAATAAGTTGGGTGATGATCTACCGCTTAATCATTTAGCAAAAGCAATTGAAGAGCTATCTATATTGGCACCTAGAAAATATGCTTATGAGCATGGTTTTGCATTTTTTTGGCGTGAATTATTATTGCCTGAGTCAGAATTTGATCACTGGTGTGATGTGATAGATGATCTCGCTAAAACTTATAAGCTTATTCAATTTCATGCAATAAAGATGTCATTCACTAAAAATCGAGAGATAGCTAAAAATATTTTTGGTCTTTTAGATCAGCAAGATGCACGTGAGTTTAATTTGAAGAACCAGCTATATGCGGTCTACCTTATCTGGTGCAAGAAAAATGTTCTCTCATACCAATCACATAATGAAACGCAGAGTACGCCATGAAATTAAATGTATGCACTATTTCTTTTAGACATCAGTTGATATCGTTCAAGAAAATTGCTTTGTGGGCAAAAAATAATGATTTTAAAGGGATAGAGTTATGGGGGGTTCATGCGGCGAATATGGTTGACGATTTAGAGTGTGATTTTTCTTGGTTAAAATCACAAAATCTTAATGTATCAATGATTAGTGACTATTTGGTATTAGAGGGTGATCACCAAGAGGCTGTAGAAAAAGCAGAGTCATTGTCTCGATTATGTCATTATTGGGGGGCGTCTAAACTGCGTACTTTTGCGGGGTCTAAAGCCAGTGAAAAAATAACTAAACAGCAGCGTCAAGACTGGGTCAAGCGTTTAAAATCACTTTGCAATGTGGTGCAAAATTTTGGTTTGTATTTGATAGTAGAGACGCACCCCAATTCATTGGCAGACTCATTAGAGTCTACATTGCAATTGATTGACGAGGTTAATCACCCTGCTTTGCGTATTAATTTTGATGTTATTCACGTGTGGGAGTCTGGTGCTGATCCTATCAGAGCAGTGAATACACTGTCTCCATTTATTGAGCACCTTCATTTAAAAAATATTGCCCATCGCTCACTGTTAAATGTTTTCAATCCGGATAATGTATATGCTCCAGCAGGAAGCCGCGAAGGTATGGTTAATTTATTTGAGGGTGAATATGATTTCCCAAAATTTCTAGATGCCTTAAAAAATAGTAGAGGGAGTCTATGGAAATCTCTTGATGCTAGTTTGGAGTGGTTTGGCCCTTCCGTTATTCCGACGTTAGAGCATGATAAGCAACAGCTTATTATGCATGGCTATAGCAATAAAAATTTTATTAGCAAAAACGATCACTCTTTAATATCTGCAGTATAGGGTCATTTTATGACAATATCTACGCCATATTATTTGATTGATCAAAAGCGAATGTTGC
This sequence comes from Marinagarivorans algicola, assembly GCF_001292705.1. GTDB lineage: Bacteria > Pseudomonadota > Gammaproteobacteria > Pseudomonadales > Cellvibrionaceae > Marinagarivorans > Marinagarivorans algicola. Next base: position 24,663 of record NZ_LGAK01000003.1, on the reverse strand, counting down.
CGGCAATAGAGATTATGCGTTATATTCGTGAATACTCCGGTGCTAAATCGGTACTGGCACTCAAGTACTTTTCTTCTTGGTGTACTTTTGATTTTATGAGTCAGTATATGGATGGTACAACAAGTAGTAACTTATATGAGGCGCGCCTAGGATTTGAAAATTTTGGCGGTGAAAATCACGGCTACAGTGTCGCTTATGATGATGAAATTAAAGAGATAACTCAATACTGTGACAAGATTATCTTTAACTCAATTAGTCAATTAAGTCGTTTTAAAAATTTGACAAAAAATATTTCTCTGGGGTTAAGGTTAAACCCAGAGGTTGACCATTCATTTTATTCGCTAAGCGATATAATTTCTCGTTATTCTCGCCTAGGTGTGCGTGCCAATAAATTTTCAGATAAGTATGCAGTGAAAATTTATTTAGATCCCGGTGAGACTGCTGTTAAAAATTCGACATCTTTAATCGTAAAAATATTAGATGTTATTGAAAATGAATTGCTTACACTCATTGTTGATGCCGGCGTTGAAACGCATGCTTTAGATGCTTTAATTTATCAATTTTCGCCTAAGCTAGAAGGTGCAGAAGTGATTGACGAGGTAGATATTACTCGTATGTTATTTGAAGGTAAGACGGTTTATCGCGTTTTCGGTAGAACGTGTTTTTCTGGAATTTTTTTAATGGTATAAAGATGCCCTCTATTTGTTATAAAGATTTAGGGGGTAATGTGCGTCAATCACAAGAAAGCTCTTATGAAGATTTTAGAGACTTTTTATCATAATTAATTGCTTAACAAGCCTTTAGGAGGTCACTATGAAAAAAAGAATTCTTATCATAGGCGCTGGTGCTGTAGGTGCTGTCGTGGCTAATAAATGTGCGCAAAATAGCCAGGTATTTTCGGATGTTTGCATTGCCTCTCATCATATCGAAAAATGTCATTCGATTTTAGATAATATAAAAAATAAAAATAATATTAATGAGTGCTATATCTATACTGCTCAAGTTGATGCTTGTGATACGCAAGATGTTATTTCTTTGATTGTTGATTCGGGTAGCGATATTGTTATTAATGTCTGCACTGCCTTTGTGAATATGTCTATTCTTGATGCCTGCATTGAAACGGGCGCTGCTTATATAGATACTGCTGTGCATGAAGATTATGATGTAATGAACGCACCTTATCCTTGGTATGCTAACTTCGAATGGAAAAAAAGACAGCACTGTAAAGAAAAAGGCGTGACGGCAATCTTGGGTGCAGGCTTTGACCCAGGAGTTGTCAACGCATATTGCGCTTATGCCCAGAAAAAGGAATTTGATGTAATAGATAGTATAGATATCATAGATGTTAATGCTGGAGATCATGAACGTTTTTTTTCGACTAATTTCGATCCAGAGATTAATCTGCGAGAAATTATTGAAGATGCGGGCTGTTTGGAGGATGGCCAATGGCGTACCTATAAGCATCATTCTCGTGCGATGGAATATGATTTTCCCGAGGTGGGATTGCATAAATTATATCTTATGGGGCACGATGAGGTGCATTCATTATCGATTAATATTGCGGGTGTAAAGTCTGTTCGGTTTTGGATGGGGTTTAGTGATCATTACATTAACTGCTTAAATGTGTTTAAAAATGTAGGGTTGCTTAATCACCAAAAAATACAAATACCAGGGGGGTAAAACGTTGTACCGTTGCATTTGCTTAAGGCCTGCTTACCTGAGCCTGCCAGTTTGGCACCTAATTATATAGGAAAAACATGTATAGGTACTCTTATTAAAGGCACTTACAACAAAAAACCTAAAGAAGTATTCATTTACAATATTTGTGATCATCAAGAGGCATATCATGATGTTAGCTCGCAAGCGATTGCTTTTACTGCAGGTGTGCCGCCGGTCGCAGCGGCATTATTAATTGCAAGAGGGGACTGGGATATTAAAACGATGGTGAATGTGGAAGAGTTAGAACCGGAGCCTTTTTTAAGTATTTTAAATGAAATGGGTTTATCAACATGTATTCATGAAGCGCCGATTGATGATGAGCTTAGCTTGCCTCGCACCCTTTGCGCTTAAATGGCGTTACTCAAAATATTATTTTCTTGAGTACAGTATCAACCCCAATAATTGTATGTCAGTACACACCATGAAAAGTCTTACTCTACTGTGAGATCATAATAGGAATATTGATTTTACAATAGAGTAAGATTTTTATGTCGGTAGTATCAAAAATTCTTATTATTGAAGGCGACCCAGCCCTTAATAGGCAAATGAAAGAGCTTATGGTGGGTGCTGGTTATCAAGTGGAGTCTTGCTTTAATGGTGATTCAGGATTGATCGCGGCAATGCAAGAGTGTTTCCAGCTTATTCTTTTGGATGTAATGCTACCTATGCATAACGGTATGACGCTACTTGCTATGTTGCGAAAAACAAGTCAAGTCCCTGTCATTGTTGTATCGGCTAAAGGTGCAGAGCAAGAGCGTATTATGTGCTTGCGTGAGGGTGCTGATGATTATGTCTCTAAGCCTTTTAACCCTACTGAGCTTGTGTTACGTGTAGGAATTTTATTGCGCCGTGCGCAGCCACAATTTGTACATCATCATAGTCAAGTCATGATTGATTCTTTAGTCTTAGACAGCGTGTCGCAAACGGCTTGTATTGGTGGAAACGATATTCATCTGACCTCGACGCAGTTTAAATTATTGTGGGAGCTAGGCACGCAAAAAGGAACAATGTTAACTAAAGCCTACCTTTCTCGGCAAGTTCTTAATAAAGCTTTGGGGACTTATGATCGGAGTTTAGATATGCATTTGAGTCGAGTGAGACGTAAGCTCAATGAAGGTGGGTGGCAAGGTACACGCCTGCAGACTGTGCACGGTGCTGGTTATCGTTTGACATGAGTCGGGGTTTGCTGTGGAAAATTAGTTGGATTTTTGTGCTGGGTATTGTTGCCGATGTTACTGCTGAGTGCTTTGGCTTTGCTATTGTATCGCCATATTATGCAGCCCCTTTAATGAATTCTAATCACCGTGCGGTGGGTCAAGCGATTGAAAATGTGATTCGTAATGCATTGCGCCATAGTCTGGTAAATCTACACTATCCTAGTGCGCTTAGAGCAACAAAAGACGCATTATGCGCTGGTGGTACAAGATCGCGGCACCCGGGGTGCCTGAAGCGCTGTTAGAGGCTATATTCGAGCCCTTTTTTAGAGTGGAAGCCTCGCGCTTAATAGAACCAGACATCACAGCGTCTTGCACCTCAGGCGCCATTAATCGCACCGGTTGCGCTCTTGGGTTGGCGTTGGCAGGTCGGCAATTGCGTGCTGTAAGCGGTAGAGTTGTTGCCGCTAAGCGCAGTTGTGGCGGGCTTGAAATAATCATTAAGTTGCCTGTGCAATAGTGCTTCTTTGCTGTTGTGTTACCAGCAGTCAAAGTAGGCTTTTTGGTATATTCAATAGCTGCCTGTCATTGTAACAATTGCAACAATTCTTTACTTAGCCTCTTTAATGGGAATAATTCTCATTTTCTTTAAGGCTAATTATGGAGTTTGAAGTAATGGTTAATCTACACCCTCGTAATCTCTTTCGTTCCACACCTCTGGCAATAGCTGTTGCTGTATTAAGCGGCCACGCTATTGCCGAGAGCCCCCAAAAAGATGAAGAAACGTCCTCATCGCGCATGGAAATGGTTGTTGTTACGGGTTATGCCACCGGTGGTCTCGATTCTGAGATTACCGCTGATGCCATTGAAGGAATGATTGCCTTGGATATGGCCGATATGTTCCGTGTTGATCCGGTTATTAGTGCTGGTGGCGCGGTCAGTGCGGGGCAAAAAATTGTTGTTCGCAATATTGGTGAAGACGCTTTAAATATCTCGATTGATGGCGCTGATCAAACAAATGGTGTATTCCACCATTCTGGCCGTATTGCTTTGGACCCTCAGTTATTAAAGCGTGTAGAAATTGAAGCAGGCCCCGGCAGTGCAACGGCAGGCCCCGGTGCGCTGGGAGGCTCGGTTCACTTTACGACGAAAGATCCGAGTGATTTACTCACCAGTGATAATCAGTTGGGCGGCTTGGTTCGCAGTAGTCATTTTTCGAATGGTGATGGCGGCAAGTTAAGCGCTACGATGTTAGGGCAGGCCGGCGAAGTGTTTAGCGGTATGTTGAGTGTAGGCAGCTCTAATCGCAATACCTTAAAAGATGGTGACGGTAATGATATTTTAGGGACAGCCTCGGAGCAGTCTTTGGGATTTGCTAAAGCGGTCTTTGATATATCGCCGTCGCAAAATTTATCAATGAGCTACGAAAGTATCGAAGAACAAGGCGACTTACCTTATAAAACCGAATGGACGATTGGTAGTGGTGCCAACGAAACTGATTTTAGTGCCACCAAAATTACGCGCAAAACCTCAACGTTGAACTATGCGTGGCTGCCAGCTGACAATGATCTTGTGAATTTTAAAATGACGGCTTACACCACTAAAAGCCTTCAGCAGCGTGGCTATGGCGGTGACATGGGTACAGGCGTAGGCAGGACGAAAAGTACGGGTTTAAACCTTCAAAATACAAGCCAGTTTGCAAGCAATACCGTGATTTACGGCATTAACTACCGCGATGATAAAGCCATATTTGCTGATGACTATCAAGAATTCAACTCAGAGTCTAACCAGTGGATACAGTACCCGAGCTTTTCAAATGAAAGTGGTGGCGTTACAGGTTTATATATTCAAGACATCCTCACTCTAATGAATGAGTCTTTGACGTTGTCAGGCGGTGCTCGCTACGACGAATATGATTTTACAAATAATGACGGAATGACTTTCGATGATAGCGGTGTTTCACTGAATTTAAGTGCTAACTATATTATCGCTGATGGCTTGTCAGTCAGTGCAGGCTACGCAGAAGCCTTGCGCGGTGTTGAGGCCTCCGACCCTTATAAGGCGGTTTCTGTCAGAGGGTATGAGTCAGGTCTTCAGGCTGAAAGTTCAACCAATACTGAGTTTGCCATTGAGTATCAGCGCAGCGGCTTTACTTCGGCATTAGGTTTTTTTAGTACCATTATTTCGGATGCAATTATTGCCTCATCACCGACTGCTGATGGCAATGATGGTTGGGTCAACCCTATTGGAGGCCCAATCAGTGTTGCGCCTTGGGGTAAAATTATTGCCAATCTTGATGGCGATATGGAAACTGAGGGTTACTCGTTAGATGTGGGCTACCAAGGAGCGGTTGCGGGTATCAGCGCGAGTTACTTGAGCGCAGAAACCACCGTGGATGGCGAAAAAGCAACACGCTATTTATGGGCTGGGAAGTTTAATAATGTCGGGGATACGCTGGTATTAAATGCTTTTTGGGATGTAACTCAAAACGTAAAACTGGGCTGGACGATTGAGTCTGTGCAAAAAATTGATGACATTAAGCAAACGCAATATGTCGGTGGTGAGTCGCTAACGGTTGTTAAGCCTGGCTATACGGTGCACGATTTTTCTATTAATTGGAGCCCGTTAGAGGATGAATCATTAACGCTGAACTTAGTGCTCAGAAATGCATTTAACGAGCAATACTTAAGTCATGCAGCTGTTGAAGATTACAGTGAAAATGCAGGTTGGGAGCGCTTGCGCGGGCAATATGACGTAGGCCGCGATATACGCCTTAGTCTGGGTTATCAGTTTTAGTTAGTCTTTATTGCTTTATCCTGCCACTCTTTAGCCGCGTCTGTGTATGCGGCTTTTTTTGCCTGTTAATCAGCGGCGATGATTTAATAGCTGGTGTTATTGGGTGCACGATAAAGGCTCTCTCGGCAGCGGCAGTTGGCTGCGCCCTCGATTAAGGTTCTCGACAGTTTCTCTTATACCATCTCACCCTTCTTTCTCTGCAAGACTTAGCGATCAAATGCCCAGGCAATAATCCATCAGCACTCTTGTCAGGTGAATTGTTTCAGCTTGGTTAAATAGTTATGTTTTACGCGCTGGCGCTAAAGGCTTTTTGTGATACTTTTTTTGTATATTGCATAGCTATTATGATGAGTGTTCTGGCTAATTTCAGGCGCTGTATCTCGAATTTTTTTTGCGCAAAATATGAGTGTAAGTGCGGTGATTAAAATACTAAAAGATACGCCAAAGGGCTGAGGGTAGCCTGCGCGCCATAGCTGAATAAGATCGGTTTGGGTTGTTGTGATATCCAGTAGTACAATAAACAGGCAAATACTGGCGCAGGCTAGGCAAGCATGATGGATTATTTTAAGCGGATGAGTATTTAAAAAGCCAATAATGATACACGCCAATAAAGTAAGGTAAAAGCTCAGTACTACGTAATCTGCGCGATCGGCCATGGTTACTGGTAGTAGGCGTTCAAGCATGAAAGCGGCGGCAGTTGCCACAATGATACCCATGCAGCCGCCTAATGTGAGTGCGCGCGTTAAAGCCAGTATTTTGGGGTAATGAGCTCTTTTTTGTCGTTTAATAATCCAGAGTAGGTTGCCAGCAACAATCATTGCGCAAACCGCGATGGCTAAAACAAAATAGATAAAGCGCAAGTCTAAACCTGCAAAATCAGCCATATGCAAGCTTAATAATAAATCGACATTATTAGAAAAATTATTATTCTCGTCTTGAGTGTCATAAGTTTGCTCTTTGACATGGTAGTTGGCGTTAATTTTTTCGGTGAAGCCGTCGTCACGCACACCAAAAAATTGAAAAGTTGCATTTTCGTCATTGTAATTGTGTAGGCGAATAGAGTGAATACTGCCGTTGTTATCGCGCGCTATTTGCTGGGCTATAGCGTCAATACTTGGCATGGGGTACGCAATATTTGCAGGCTCAGGTATGCTCTTGGTATACCCCGAGTCACGAGTCATAGCTGCGGTATCGCCTTGATAGAGTACTTTAAGTGTGGGGATTTCAAAGACAATACCAAGGTTAAACATGAGCCCTGTTAGCGCGTACATAATTCCGTAGGGTAGGCTGATTACGCCAATTACATTATGGAAATCATTAGTGTGGTGTCGTTGAGTACCTTGAGTGCGATATAAAAAAAAGTGACGGATTATTTTTTTAAACTGAATGACGAGACCAGTCAATAGTATCACCATACAAAAAAAGCATACGATGCCTACTAGATAGCGGCCTTGAGGGAGCTTTAGCGTAAAGTGCATTTCATTTAAAAAACCCGCTAATTGGAATGGTGAGTTATTGGCGAGAGTGTTGCCAGTGGCGGGGTCAATAATTAAAGCTTCATAGCGCGGTTTAAGAGGAGCGTTTTTGGTGGCTGTGCCTGTGTGGCTATTATGTGAACTGGCTGCCCTCTCGATCACTGGGATATAAACATTGAGGTAGGGGTGGTGATCGGATGGAGGGCTGATAAAAAGCCTGCGGCTATTATCAAAGTGCATCGTTTCAATGTGTTTATTGATCAGCGGGGTTAAAGGAACTTGTGGTGCGTTTTGAGGGAGGGGGAATTGCGGCATTGCTGCCCAGTGATCTACTTCGGGATGAAATAGTGTCATGGCGCCAGTCCAAAAAATAATAAAGAGCGGGATAGAGATAAGAAGCCCAAGCCAGCCGTGAGCATCTACTGCGTTGCGAAGTGTCTCTGGTTTCATGATGGCATCCTCAGGGCAAAAAAGGTATTAAGGCTGGCCGATGCCAGTAGTGTCGGTAAGGCAATGATAAGTAGCTGTTTTAAATTGATGTAGCAATAAAAAACAGTGGCTAAGGCCGACCATAAAATAAAGCCACCAACAAAGCTTAATAAGGCGTAGTTTGCTCGCTCGATAGGGGTTAATAAGGCGACATTAAGCATTAATGAGCTGTTGAGTGCGCCCGCTAAAAACACAGCGAGTAGCGTTCTAAACCACATGCGGGTCTCCTAATAGTGATACGAGTAAGGAGATGGCACTACCGACGATAAAGACTTTTTTTAGATTGGGGCGATGAGGCGGCAATAGCGCCAGAATAATTAAGTTCATCATCCAGATACCCAATAAAATAATAAAGGCCATTAAGCTGTGATGGTTGAATGATAGTAAGCTAAAGGCGAGCGTGGCGGTCACAATAAAGCATAGGCCAGCCGCTTTAGTCGGTAACGGCTGGCCGATCAGTCGCTGTTGTGCTGATGATAAGTAAATGCCCAGGCAGCTGGCCCAAGATAATTGTAGGGCTATTATTTTGAAGGCAATATCCATAAAACTCTCATGTCGATCGTATTCGAGTGCTTAAATTGCGATGAGTCAATGCTGAGGCAATTAATAATGCATGGCGGGTGGGCCAATGCGACGCGTCTCTATTTTCTGATGGTGTGATGTATTGCGGCGGTTCATGCGCTATAAATGGCGTCCTTTACCATGCATATTGCTCATGCATATTGGTGGCTATAATACGCGTCGCCCTGCATAAAGTGTGTAAAGTATGCGGTGTCGTTACATTTATTACATTGGGTTGTGTGGGTGCGGTTTGTGCGGGGCTTTTTGACGGGCGAAAAAAAAGGCTGCTCAAGGCAACCTTTTTACTATTATGGCGGAGAGGCAGGGATTCGAACCCTGGGAGCTTTAACACTCAACGGTTTTCAAGACCGCCGCTTTCGACCACTCAGCCACCTCTCCGTAATGGTGGGCATTCTACATTCTTTTTGGGAATACGCAACCCTTTGATAGTAAAGAAGAAAAATAAAAGTGATTATTGAAGGGGGGCTCATAAACTCTTGTTGTGCGGCTGTTGTGCGGTTTAAGCCGCCTGCGGGTACTTAGTTACCTTCGGGTAATTTATCGGTGTGCTCGGCAGCTCCTCTGGGGAGTTCTTCTTGGTCGTTTTTATCGAATGTATATTCTTGCGGCATTGATGTTTGCGTATCCCTATACGGAGGGTAGCGTTCAGCTTGCGTCTATTGGGTGGTGACTTATTGGGGGGGGGAGTTGGTGGTCTCACCGAGTACATGATTCGCTTTGGTGCCCACTTTGGTTGCGTGCTGTTTATGTGTGCGAGATTTTAATAGACGAAAAAAAAGCTGCGTAAAGCAGCTTTTTTGTGCACTAAGTGCAGCAATATGGCGGAGAGGCAGGGATTCGAACCCTGGGAGCTTTAACACTCAACGGTTTTCAAGACCGCCGCTTTCGACCACTCAGCCACCTCTCCGGAATGACGCGCATTCTACATTCTTTTTGGTGTTGCGCAAGCGCTTGATTCTAAAAAGTTAATTATTTTTTAATAATGATCAAAAGATATAACATTTGGCTGCAACGCAGACAGGTAAGGCATTTGATCGTGCCTGAATTGCAGCCGGTGCCAAGTTAAGCTTCGCTCTCAGTGCTCGCTAACTGACCGCGAGGATCGTTACTTGCGCGTGCGAGCGGACGAGGGTTACGCGCAATATTAGCATCTAAGGCGGTATCAAGAGGTAGCCCTTTGATGATATTCGCAGCGACAGTCGTTACGTTCACATTGACCGGGTTAGGGTTTTTCCTTGGGTCGTTGTTGGCGCGGACATAAACAGGCTTATCGATCGCTATCTGAGGCTTTTCCGCTTGGGTATTTTGCGAGCTTAACGTCGGTTCGGATACTGCGTCTACTGGTGCAGTGTCTAGCGCGGGTTGTGCCTTGGGCGTTTGTGCCGATGTTGTCGATACGGCTACGGCAGCCTCTGTCGTTGGTGCCTCTTTTATTGGTGTCTCTGGCACCTTAGTGGCTGAGGCAGAAGTGGTTGATGCCGTCGTTGCTGTATCTGTGTCAGCTGTTGGTGCCGCTGCCGATACTGACTCTTGCGTTGCGCTTAATGGTTGGGCGCTTTCTGTCGCTTGAGTGCTTTCTGTCGCTTGAGCATGCTCGGTTGCATCGGCGGGTAGAGTGTGCGCGGCTTTGGGTTGCGGGTCGAGTAAGCTAAGCGCCTCACTGAGTGCCGCCTCCGCTTTTTTGGCAGATTCCGTTTGCGCTCTAGGGGCTTCTTCAGGTGCTGTAGTATCCGATTTACGCGCTTTGGCGGGTGTCTCTTTTACGGCAACTGGCGATTTGGCCTCTGTTTGTGATTGAGTCGGCGGTTGAGCTTGCTTTTTAGCTTCGGGCCGATTTTTGGCTTCAGCATGAGCTTTTGGCTCTGTTTGAACCTTGGTCTGGGCCTGCTCTTTAGATGTATTTGTTGTGCTATTACCTTCTTGAGGGGTGCCTGATTGCTCCGCATTGCTCTCGGTATCGTTGGTGCGGTCTCTGCGGCCGCGACCTCCACGTGTACGACGCTTACGTGCTGGGCGCTCGCTTTCATCGTTTGGTTGTGATGGTGCAGTAGCGGGTTGGATTTGGCCTTCAGCAGCATCAATTGCCTCATTGACCTGGCTGTTTAGCGCCTCTTCAGAGGGTTGTGGCACATTGCCGCGCTTGCGCTCTTGCGGACGTGCGCGACGGTTGTTAGGGCGCTTAGGTGGTTGATTTTCGTTGCGGCTTGTCTCTGTATTCTCGCTCGCTTGTTCAGTATTATCATCGCGGTTTTGATGGCGATTTTGGTTGTTGCCGTTGCGACGATTGCGATTTTTACCGCGTGTACCGCGTGTGTTTTCGCCGCGTGAATCATCCCGGTTACCCTGAGTTTTTTCTGACTCTTGATAAAAGTTGTCGCCATTAAGATTGTCAACAATCTCATCAGACTCGGCGCTGTTTTGGCGTTGATCGCGTCGGCCGTTGCGTTGGTTACGGTTGTTGTTGCGTGGGCGGCGGTTACCTGAGCCTGGATTACGATGCTTTTTATGGCCTGTTTTTTCTTCTTTTTTAGGCTCTTCCGGCGTGCTCTTGAACAAGTTGGTAACCAGTGCAATCAATTTTGACAGCATGTTTGGCCCAGCTTTTTTGGTCTTTGTTGGTTTGCTGGTAGGCTCTTCAACTTGCGGTGGCGGAGACACTTGCGTCACTAGTGGCTTTTTGGCGACAAAATTTTCTTTTTTAGCTTCGTTGGCAATTTCCTCGGCCTGCGGGTTGGGAAGGTCGATTTTATAGCTTTGCTGGCTATCGGTTTCGTCATCGCGAATACGCTGTACATCGTAGTGTGGCGTGACCATTTGCTCATTTGGCAAAATCACTACGCGCGTTTTATGGCGTGTTTCTATATTGCTAATTGCGGTACGTTTCTCGTTGAGCAGATAGGTGGCCACAGGAACAGGCACAACGGTGCGAATTTCGGCACTGCGCTCTTTTTTGGCTTCTTCTTCGACAATGCGTAAAATTGATAGCGCCAGTGAGCGGGTGCTGCGAATGGTGCCTTGTCCAGTACAGCGCGGGCACATTTTTGAGGTGGTTTCTTCAAGTGATGGTCGCAAGCGTTGACGCGACATCTCGAGTAAGCCAAAGCGCGAAATTTTACCAATTTGTACGCGTGCACGGTCCATGCTGAGTGCATCGCGCATGCGGTTTTCAACTTCGCGGCGGTTGCGATCGGGGTGCATATCAATAAAATCGATAACCACGAGTCCACCAATATCACGAAGGCGCATTTGGCGCGCAATTTCGTCGGCAGCTTCTAGGTTGGTGGCTAGCGCGGTTTCTTCGATATCGCCGCCTTTGGTGGCGCGTGCCGAGTTGATGTCGATAGACACGAGTGCTTCTGTGGGGTCAATGACAATAGAGCCGCCTGAAGGGAGCTTTACCTCGCGTTCAAAGGCGGTTTCAATTTGCCCTTCGATTTGAAAGCGATTAAAGAGGGGAACCTCTTCGTGATAGTGCTTGATTTTGTGTTTTTCTTGCGGCATAACCTGCTGCACAAATTCAAGGGCGCGCTCAAAATCGGCTTTGGTATCAACGACGACTTCGCCAATGTCGGGGCGCAAGTAGTCGCGAATGGCGCGAATGATAACGTTGCTCTCTTGAAACAAAAACTCAGGCGCTTTAACGGTTTTAGAGGCGTCGGCGATAGATTGCCATACGCGTACGAGGTAGTTAAAGTCGTTTTGCAGGTCAATGGCGCTCCGGCCAACGCCGGCGGTACGTACAATAAGACTCATCCCTTTTGGAATATCAAGCGTGCTGAGCGCATCTTTAAGTTGGCTGCGATCTTCACCATCAATGCGACGAGAAATGCCACCGCCACGAGGGTTATTGGGCATAAGTACAAGATAGCGGCCGGCCAAGCTGACAAACGTCGTGAGTGCAGCGCCTTTATTGCCGCGCTCCTCTTTATCTACTTGCACAATAACTTCTGTGCCTTCTTTGACAAATTCTTTGATGCGGCCGCGCTCGTTACCTTTGCCGTCGCCGGTAAAGTATTCGCGAGCAATTTCTTTTAGGGGTAAAAAGCCGTGGCGCTCGGCACCATAGTCGACAAAAGCAGCTTCTAAGCTGGGTTCTACGCGGGTGATCTTACCTTTATAAACGTTAGATTTTTTTTGCTCGCGCTGTTGATTTTCGATATCTAAGTCGTAGAGCCACTGGCCGTCGACAAGGGCGACGCGGACTTCTTCGGGTTGACTGGCATTAATCAGCATTCTTTTCATGATGTGTATTCTCTTTGCATTAGCCTAATGCAAAGCACAAATAGCAGGCAAGTAGCCGATGAGCTAGGCGCGTATTGAGGCCTTGGCAGTGTGAAGCTCAAGCGTCGGACGTCGCGTTATTGGCGCGGGTTTCCTAGGGTTTTGGCGCCGTCTGTTAGCGCGTTAACCTTGTGTAGTTGCCGTTGGTTTCGAGTGTGCAGGCCGTTAAAGCCAGTATGCTCGGTTGTTTAGCTAATGTGAGCTAAGGCAATGCTTGTTTGCTTATCAATGCGAAGCATTTGGCTGCGCACTGCGTTATTCATCAGTATTTTAAGGTCAGTGTTTTAAGGTTTGGCCTCAAAATTGGTTAGTTTGCGGATAATGGCTCGCAAGCTAACAAAAACTACTCGCACGATTTTGTGCGTTGTTTAGTGCTTAATGTTTCTTTTTATGGCGGTTAGTCTAGGGCTTTTGGATTGGCCGTCGTTTTATTAGCGCCGTTATTTTTTGCCTCAGTATTAAGTAGGCTGATGGTGCTAGAGGGTAGTAAAGCTTTACCGGAGTCAGCATGCTTTAAATACTTAACACCATCGCGTTGGCGCGCGCACGGGTTAATTCTGGTTGTGAATCACGGCGCTATGGATGTCATGCTCATAGTGCGGTGATAACTCGAGAGAGTTAACGGGTGGGTTGCCTGTCTTTGTATGGTTAAATCTGTTATGTGCTGGCCACTCAATCGGTCTACTAGGTAGGCATAGATATGCGCTAAAAAATACTGCCCTAGCAGTGTGACAGCCGTATGAGTGTAGCACTTGGTTTTCAGCCTTTCAAATATCTTGCCACTTTAATCATGGCTTATATTTTTAAGCGGGTTGCAATGCGTGTAAAATGGTTTTTTTTTGCGCCAGAGAAACCGCACTGGTGCATTTTAGGGCATAGAGCATGAGTGAAGTCAGGTTGATAGAAGTACCCGAAGATTATGCGGGCCAAAGGCTCGATAATTTTTTGTTGGCACGCTTAAAGGGCGTACCTAAATCCATGATTTATCGTGTCATTCGCAAGGGGGAAGTGCGGGTCAATAAGGGGCGTGCTAAGCCCGATCGTAAGCTTGAAAGTGGCGATATAGTCCGCGTACCGCCTATTCGCGTGACAGAGACTGTAACCGTGACGCCTTCACAAGGGCTGATTAATACGCTGGATAAAGCCGTTATACATGATGATAAGGGCCTGTTGATTATTAATAAGCCCTCTGGACTTGCTGTACACGGCGGCAGCGGAATTAATATTGGGCTTATTGAAGCATTGCGTCAAGCGTATAAGGCACCATTTTTGGAGTTGGTGCATCGGCTAGATAGAGATACCTCTGGTTGCGTGATGGTGGCGCGCAAGCGTAGCGTATTAAAACACCTACAAGAGGCCCTACGGCATAAAGGTGTTATCCAGAAGCGTTATTTAGCGGTCGTGAATGGTCATTGGCCAAAGCATATGACGGTGGTTGACGTGCCGCTGAAGCGGTGCGAGTACCCTAATGGCGAGCGGGTGGTGCGTGTTCATGATGAGGGTAAGGCTTCGGTGACGCATTTTAAAGTGATTCAGTATTTTGAAGGCTGCACTTTAATTGCGGCGAAGCCGTTAACCGGTCGTACGCATCAAATTAGGGTGCATGCATTGCATGCTGGTCACCCGCTAGTGGGCGACGATAAATACACGCCGCCAGAGCTCAATAAAGCAATGCGTGGCCAGGGTTTTAAGCGTTTGTGCTTACACGCGCACAATTTAGACCTGACACTCGCCGATAAGACGCCGGTCAGCGTCATGGCCGATCTGCCGACAGAAATAGCAGCACCCTTAAAAAAAATGGGCTTGGAGGCGTTTGATGTTCGTTATTTTTGATTGGGATGGCACCGTGAGCGATTCGACGGGCAAAATTGTGCGCTGTGTACAGCAGGCGGGGCGTTCTCTGAATTTGCCTACATTGGCACCTGCACAAATTAAAGAGATTATTGGTTTAAGTTTGCCCAAGGCAGTGGCCGAGCTTTATCCGACGTTAAATAACGCAGGTATTCAGGCTTTGGCACAGGCCTATAGTCAACATTATGTTGCCGATTGTGAGGTGCCTGGGTTTTACCCTGGCGCCCGTGAAGCCTTAGAGCAGTTACGTGATGCTGGTGTGGCACTGGGTATTGCGACGGGCAAAAGTCGCCAAGGTTTAAACCGTGTATTAAGGCAACTGCGGCTTGAGGGCTTTTTTAACGCAACCCGCACCGCCGATGAGACTGCCTCAAAACCGGACCCTCAAATGCTCAATGAGTTATTGCAAGAGCATCGTAGTATTGCTGAGCATGCGATTATGGTAGGAGATACAGAATTTGATATGGCCATGGCGCAGGCGATTAATATGCCGCGTATTGCGGTTGATTATGGCGCGCACGCTATCGATCGCCTAAAAAACTACGACCCCATACTGTGTGTGGGTAACTTATTGGATATGAGCCGTCAGTTATTGAGTCGTTGAGTGTGAGCACTGAGTATGACGCACCTTATTCTCAGGTGCGCTTTTCTAAGTGCGGTTGATTATTTTCAAGTTAATCAATGGCGTGTGGTGTTTGGTTATCGGCATGATGCTCCAGCGCTTGGGTCTGATGTGTCTTTGACGCTAGGGCATTAGCGGTTTTGATGGCAAGTGGTGGTGCCACACGTGTTGTCGCGACCTTTGCTGTTTTAACCTTTAAATGCGATGGCGCAGCAGCTAGGCGATAATGGCTGGTGACGGGCACTGTACTGTCGAGTGTGAGAGTATAATGCTTAAGCAATTCAATAAGAATAACCTTTTGTTTGATGAGCGAGAGTTGCATGCCAGGGCACAAGCGCGGGCCGCCACCAAAGGGGCTGAGTGCTATGCTCGCTTGCTTTTTTTGCTCGTCAGTAAAAGCTGGCCAGCGGTTGGGGTGAAATTGCTCGCTGTCTTTAAAAAGCGAAGCATTGTGATTGTCTGATGCTAAAAGGACGGCTACTGTGGTGCCCTTAGAAACATAGACCCCATTGATGACCTCATCGCCTAACGGCTCTAGCAACAAAAAGGGAATGGCTGGTGCTAAGCGCAGTGCCTCTTGGCATGCCCCTAGTGTCAATGGAAAGTTTTCTAAATCTTGCCATTGCAGCGTCCCTTTTTGTGGGTAGTTGGCAGTAATTTCATTGCGCAGGCTTTGTTGCACGCTGGGGTTTTTGGCGAGATAGTAAACCGCCCAAGCGACAGTGCTGGCGGTGGTATCTTCACCTGCACTGAGTAAGGAAATAATGTTGCGGTAAATCATGTCTTCACTAAACGTTTGGCCTTGCTCATCTTTGGCGAGTAATAAAGCCTCTAAAATCGTGTTGGGTGCGTGCTCGGGGGTGAGCTGGCTTTTGGTGGTGCGAATCAACGATAAGATGTTTTTGCGCACATAGGCTAAAGAGATTGCTAGTGTTTTGGGGCAAGGCTGGACAAGACGGGAATAAAAGGCCGGCGGAGTATTGGCGTGGCTGAGATGCTCAAAAATAATATTAAGGTGGTCTTGCAGTTGGTTGTCGGGGTTGCTGAGGGAGTTTATATCGTAACCCAAAGCTAACTCAGAGGTGATATCAACAATTAGTCGCTGCAGCGGGACTTGTATATCAAGCGGTTGCGGTGCTTGCTCGATATGCGCTACAAAACGCATGACTGATTTCTGAATAATAGGCAGCATTCGCGCGATGTATTTAGGCTTAAATGCCGGTGCTAATAGTTGGCGATAATTTCTCCATTGTTCTCCTTCGCTTGAAAAAGCACCGTGAATACGCGCATTTTTGTAGGTCAACGCAATTGATTTGGCTCGCCGATAGCGTGAGGGCCGCTGTTTAAGGATATCAAATACCACAGCGGCATTAGAGACCACCACCACGGGTTTATTGAGTAGACGAATTTTGTACATGTCGCCGAGTGCTTTGGCATGGGTGTAAAAATAGGTGTGAATTTCATCCGGTTTAAACTGCCCAAGGCTACCTTTGAGCCAATGCTCTTTAGGGGAGGGAAGGTCTTTGAGCGTTCTGGGGATGTTTGGCATTAGGTATCCAAGCTAAAAAACTGTGCATTCTAGCGGCTGAATCGATACTGCCTAGCCTTTTATTGATAATTAGAGGACCGTTTGCTTTTTATTGGCGCCGTTTTTAAAAAAAGAGCGCCTAAAGAGCTACTATCACGTACTTTTGACAATTATTAACGCTAGCCCTTGAAGTCACTCAGTGCCAACTAGCTCCTATTCATACTGATGCTGTTGGGTTTTAATAATATTTGAGGCTGGCGACTCGCCAGATGTATTAGCCGCAAAAATGCGGTAGCGATAAATCGCGCGGCTTAACGGGTTTTGCGCGATCAGTGTATCAATAAATAGCGTGTCTATATTGGGGTTAAAGCTCTGCTGGCCGTCACTGATATGACGCCCTATAGTGACCCAAGGCCCCCATGGTTGCCATACTTGCCACAACGGATTTTTGAGACTGCGCTCAATACGATAGTGTTGGCCAACGGGCGAGCCCATCCATGTAATGGCGCCGGTTGTTGTTATATTGCGCAGTATTGGGGGCTCAGGCACGGGCAGTGGCTGCGCGACACTGCGTCCATCTAACTGCGCCTGTGCTTGACGTACTAAATCAATAACTAGGCGCTCTTCATTAGAGTCACCTTCGGTAAAGCCGGGTAAGCGGTAGCTGTAATGGCCGGTATATTCTTTATGCCAATAAAAGCCGCCGTGATGCCTATGCCCACGAAAACCCCAAATAAACGCGCCAGCTGCACGCGCGCCGTTATAGTCATAGTGCACTGCCTTTTGCATAATGGCATCTAGGCTGGCCGCATCTTTGAGCCCATATTCACCAATAAAATACACTTTTTTACCGTTAATTGCTTTAAGGTCATGCTCTATTTGCTCGGGGTTATTGTTGTTATTTGTCGTGTAAAAATGATTAGAAATAATATCGATATTGGGGTCGTCAAGCGAGGAGGGTAATATTGTTAAATAAGTACCGTCGATGACCAATTGCTGCGGCGCATTGTGCTTAATGACCGCGGCTGTTTGCTGAACAAAAGCCGCGTTGGAGTGGCGGAGCTCGTTACCGGTTTCCCAAGCCATAATCGCTTTTTCTTGTGAATACAAACGCCCAGTTAATGTGTTTTTGCGGTTAATAACAGTGCGAATAATATGTAAATACGCTTGGTAGGTTTTACTCTGAGTGTCGTAAAAGTCTTCGGCTGTTTCCTGATAAAAGGCAGCCAGTTGTTTGCGCCCGCCCCACCATTCCCAATGATCAATAAAGGGCAGTATTAGGCGTAAGTGGTGTTTTTCGGCTAGGGCAATCATACGGTCGTAAACAACCATTGCATTCTCATTGAGCCTTGGCATACCGTTTGGGGTTGCGGGGGGTAAAATGTGGGTTTCTCTTTTGCAGGCTTTATCGTAGGGCGTTGCCACCGACAAAACATAAATGCGCATGGCTTTGTGGCCGGTACGCACGAGGGCTTTTATCCAGTTTTCTTGTTCATCGGCTGTGGGCCACTGAAAATACTGACCCCAACCTCTTGGGTCTTGTGAGCAGGTGCCTGCCGCGTCATTTTCAATGCGATGCAACTCGGGGGCGTGTATACCAGCAAATCGAAATTCTTGGTTGCCGTTGAGTAACCGATGCCCATCGCGACTAATAAAATGCGAAAACTCTGCCGATGCGATATGCGTGCTTAAGTACAGTGCTATACCAACACATAGACGCATATTAATTATCAGTATTCTCATCATTGTATCGATCCTTATGAGGTGCAAATACTGGATTGGGTCCAATACCTGCTTCTATGGCTAGCGTATAAATTTTATTTTGTGAGCTCTAGGGCAAAAGCGAGTGAGTATACCCGTGAGCTTTATGTTTAGTGTTGAGTATTTATTGTATGCCTATTCTACTAACTGCCGGCTATTTGTGTAAGACGCTATTTGTGGGCCTATACAAGGTGCACAGCTTGAATATTGCAATGGCATCTAAGTTTTCTTGTTAAATTGTGCGCTCGGCGAATATACTAAATAAGGCATGTTTAGTATATTGCTTAAATGTTAGTCTCATCGTTAGCGTATAGCGGTGTGATTGTCCGCCCAATCAATTAGGATAATAATATGTCGAATTTTTTTATGCGCAGTGCATTGATTGCTTTTGCGCTATGGGCGGTGGGCTGTGCACAGTCGCGCAACGCCGACACTCTTCAAGCGCAAGGCAGTGATGCGTTTGTTCGTGTGCAGGGCAATCAATTTTTTGTTGCCGGGCAGCCTTATCGTTATGTGGGTGTCAATATGTGGTATGGGGCTTATCTAGGCTCTCCAAAAGCTGATATTGGTGACCGTACGCGCTTAATTAAAGAGCTTGATTTTTTAAGTGCAATGGGGGTAACGAATATTCGCGTATTAGGCGCCTCTGAAAAATCAATATTACGCGATGCGATTAACCCAGCCATTAATGATCGAGGCAATATTCAGCGCGATGATATTTTACTGGGCTTAGACTTTTTATTGGTCGAGATGCGCAAGCGCAATATGCGTGCAGTTATTTATCTTAATAATTTCTGGGAGTGGTCAGGTGGTATGGCCACTTATTTATCGTGGGTTAAAGATGGCCAAATTGTTGACCCCAGTGATGCGGCAACTCCGTGGCCGGCCTTTCCGATATTTACTTCGCAATTTTATCGCGAGCCTGCGGCTATCGCGTTATTTCATGATTATGTAAAAATGATAACCTCAAGGGTTAATCTTATTTCGGGCGAGGCGTATCGTGACGATCCAACCATTATGGCTTGGCAGCTCGCCAAT
This sequence comes from Marinagarivorans algicola, assembly GCF_001292705.1. GTDB lineage: Bacteria > Pseudomonadota > Gammaproteobacteria > Pseudomonadales > Cellvibrionaceae > Marinagarivorans > Marinagarivorans algicola. Next base: position 5,367 of record NZ_LGAK01000003.1, on the reverse strand, counting down.
GAGCCACGCCCAGGGCATAAAAGCCACAGCACACCTTATTTGCCCAGTTATTACGATTGGATCAAAAAAACGTCGGACTTAATTAAATCACAAGCGCCTCACCAACTGGTTTCGCTAGGCTCAGAAGGCACGATGGGCTGCCTAGAAAGCGTTCAATGTGTGATGGATTCTCATAAAGAGACAGGCATTGATTATATGACCTTTCACTTATGGATGAAAAATTGGGGTTGGTATGATGCGGCTAATCCCGAGGCTACTTTTGAGACCGCCCAAAAAACAGCTCGCGCTTATATTAAGCAGCATGTTGGATTTGCCAATACCTTGGGTCTACCGGCGGTATTAGAGGAATTTGGTTTAGAACGCGATGCTGGCAGTTTTGACCCGGCAGTAGCCACCACCTACCGCGATGATTTTTATGCGCTGGTTTATGATGAAATAGAGCGCAATAGCGCCGCAGGTGGCCCGTTAGTGGGCAGTAATATATGGGCGTGGGGTGGTTTTGGTAAAGCGCAGCATAGCGATTACCGATGGCGCGCAGGCGATAACCAATTTGTTGGTGACCCACCACAAGAAGAGCAAGGTTTAAACTCGGTCTATGCTGATGATACCTCAACGATCCGCTTAATGACTCAGCATGCCAAAAACCTTAAACGTTAACGCTCAGTGCTTAAAGACCCAAAAAATACCCTCTAACCAAAAAATAACCTCTAAATAGTAACAATAATAATACGAGTAGAGATATGAAAGCGATAAAATTATTCAGCTCTGTAACTGTGGTCATGGCAGCGGCTAGTGTACTTGGCTGCCAATCAATAGAGACTGATGGGGCACGTGCAGAGCCTGTTACCCGTGCGCTGACACAGTGGCCAGCGGTGACCCCCGGTGTTAAAAAAGACCCTGTCATAGAGGCGCGCGTTAAAGAGCTATTAAGCCAATTAAGTCTTGAGCAAAAAGTTGCCCAAATGATTCAAGTGGATTTGGCGCATGTGACACCCGAAGATATCACACAATACCGTATAGGCTCAGTGTTAAATGGGGGTGGCCAGCCACCGAATAAAAACCCCGACGCTTCGGTAGGCGAGTGGGCAGCCTATGCCGAGATGTTGTATCAAGCGGCCATGAAACCCGAGGCGGGCAAAGTGGCTATCCCATTACTTTGGGGTACCGATGCCGTGCACGGTCACGGTAATTTAAAAGGTGCTACGTTATATCCTCACAATATTGCTTTAGGTGCGACCGGTAATGCTGATCTTGTTGAGGAAATTGCCAAAGCAACCGCATTAGAAGTGGCAGTATCGGGTATTGACTGGAACTTTGCGCCTACCGTGGCAGTTGCACGCGATGACCGATGGGGTAGAACGTACGAAAGCTTTTCAGAAAACCCCGCATTAGTGGCTAGCTTGGGGGCCGCTACTGTACGCGGTTTGCAAGGTGCAGCGGACACACAAGATTTTTTATCCGATCGGCGAGTGCTAGCGACTGCTAAGCATTTTATTGGTGATGGTGGTACCGCATTAGGTGATGACCAAGGTCATACCCTCGGTGATGAAGCCGAGCTGATTAAAACGCATTTACCCGGTTATATTTCGGCTATTGAGGCGGGTGTGCAAACGGTAATGGCCAGTTATAGCTGGTGGCAAGGTGTGCATTCGCACGGCAATACTTACTTGTTAACCGATGTGCTCAAAGGGCGTTTAAATTTTGACGGTATTGTGGTGAGTGACTGGCAAGGAATGGCGCATATTGAAGGCTGTCGAATTGATAATTGCCCGCAGGCGGTCAATGCCGGTATCGACTTATTTATGATTCCTTACGCGCCCGATTGGCAGGCCTTTTATGCCAATACTTTAGCGCAAGTGCGCGCCGGTGATATTACACAGGCACGTATTGATGATGCGGTAGCGCGTATTTTGCGGGTTAAAATGCGCGCCCGTTTATGGCAAAAAGCTAGCCCCAAGCAGCGTCAAGTGACGGCGATGAGCGAGATTATTGGTGATAGTAAGCACCGCGCGTTAGCGCGCCAAGCGGTACGCGAGTCGTTGGTGTTATTAAAAAATAATCATGTTTTACCACTCAACCCCACGCAGCGCATTGCTGTAGTAGGTAAGGCGGCAAAAAGTATTGCCACCCAAGCGGGTGGTTGGTCTGTTACGTGGCAGGCAACTGACATTCCCAATGCTATGTTCCCAGGAGCTAGTCATATTTACCAGGGTTTACAATCGGCTATTCAAGCGGCTGGCGGGCGAGTAAGTTACAGCGATAGCGCGCAAGCGGTGGGTGATGTGGATGCCGCTATTGTGGTATTTGGTGAGCGCCCTTATGCTGAAATGTACGGCGATATTCAAAACCTTGATACGCTAGAGTTTCAGCAACACAATAAAATTGCACTACAACAGCTCAAAGTCTTAAAAGCACGCGGTATTCCAACGGTCGCGGTGTTTTTAAGTGGCCGTCCTTTGTGGGTGAATAAAGAATTAAATGCCGCCGATGCTTTTGTAGCGGCTTGGCTGCCCGGCACCGAAGGCCAAGGTATAGCCGATGTATTGCTCAGCGATAAACACGGTAAAGTGCAGTATAACTTTACCGGTAAGTTGCCGTTTTCATGGCCAGCAGGCGTGTGTGATGCGGTCATTAACCAAGGCGAAGCAGGTGCTAAACCCTTATATGCTGTTGGTTTTGGTTTAGGCTATGACTCTCATATCAAACCTTGGCGGCCATTGCCCGAAAGCACGCAAGCTGGGTCTTATGGCTGTTTAATGGGGGCTAAGCGCCCAGCATATCAGGCGGCTAATTTGGCCTCGCATGACTGGTTTTTTGCCTTAGAAAAAAAATCATTAGCACGTAAAGTTATTGATGCGCCAGTCGCGATGGAAAACATTAAAGCCCAGCCCTTAAACGGTGAAGCGGGTGTGGCACTGCAGTGGAGCGGCAAGGGTTTTGGCCGCGTCGTATTACGCAATGGTCGCCCCGATAACGACTTTTTATTGCAATACGCCTATGGCGCAGCCCTTGAGTTAACGGTGCGGATTAAGCAGGCACCTAATTTACCTGTTAACGCGATTATTGCCAGCGGGCATTTAGCCGCAACTCCTGTCGATATCACTCAAGCGCTAGCCGCTTTACCGCACAATCAATGGCAGCGGCTCACTGTTGATTTAAATTGCTTTACACGCGAGCGCGCCGATATGAGCAAAGTTGATATACCGTTTGGTTTGGATACTGAGGGTGCATTGGATATTGACATTAAAGATGTAGGGTTTAGCCTAAGCCGCGCAAAACAGCATATAACATGTGATTGAACTGGCCGTTAAGGCATACAGCTAAATTAATGCCAGTCAACAAAGCAAGTGGCTGTTACCGGCATTAATTTAGCCGAGTCCCCATTAAAGTAAAAAGCATTTAGAGTGTCATTATCTAAAGCCTAATAATACACATTTAAAAAAATAGCATTATTGATGGTTTTAGGTATTATTTTAGCGGTTAATTGAGGCGTGAGTTTAACGGCCATATGAAGAGCGTATGGCCGTATCCGTAAATTATGGGTTTGCACACCTGGCCTTAGTGTGATGGTTATAGCTGCCAGTTTGTTGAGTGATTTTTTCGTTTCTATGGCATTCCCATTGTGATGGCGGGTACATAATATCCCAGGCTCGCAGTAGTTTTTGTTGTTGCGAAGAGAGCGTTAAATGATACACCTCTGCCATGTATTGATAAGTGCGAGAAATCATGCCACGAGTGTGCTCGGGCGGTTGAACTTGTCGTTGTTTAAAATCGGCAATCATTTGGCATTGCCCATATTGAGTGGCTTTGCCGTTCCATTCGCTAAAATTATAATTACTGCGATCGCCATTGACCTCACCAATAGCGGGGACTAAATTATGAAGGTCGGCTTCCATTTTACGAAATTTAGCACTTGTTTTTACGCCCGCCGTTTTGCCAACATTGTAATTGATTACCCAGTTGCGAGGCGGGAACTAGATGCTCCCACTCGATACGGTTGGCGCGCTTTTGTTGTTTTCTTACTTTGTATTGGCAGGCTTTTAAATCGGGTGTTCCTTTTCTACCGTTCCAGGTAATCGCGCAATTACAATAAAAACTCGTGGGGTGATCTTGGTAAATTTGCCTTGCTATTCGCTTAGCTTGACTAAAAGACTGTGGCGGTTTTAGTGACTGTTGTGCAGCACCGACAAGCGGGCCAGGTAATATGAATAGTAGTGCAGTGATTAGGGCGCGCATAAAGCCTCTGGTTTATTCAATATTTGTGTGTTAGATGAGGCAGCAAACGCTTAAATTGACGCGTCCGTGTGTGTGCGAAAATGCGGGCTCTGTGAATGGGTGCGATATAAAAGCAGAGGGGTATAGTGATTTATAGCGGTTAAGCTGAGTTTTATTTTATCGACTAAAAAATAAAAAGATGGGTGGTGCGGTGTTTTGCATTTTTAAATCATCCTAGATATTTAGGCAGTAAAAAACCCTCTGGATTCAAACGCGAAGTCTATAACGTCATGATAAGAGATAGAACTGCGAGTCCATATCTTTACCTTACCAGCGACAAGATGCCAGATTTTTATATTATTGCAAGTGCCACGAGTTAAACGGCTATTGATGGGTAGCCAGCACCGGTGAGGTCATGGGTTATTGGGTGGTGACAAATGCCGAAGAGGTGGGCACCCGTTTTGTCGCCGGCGGCGCTGCGCGCAGGCAAGCATTTACACTGGAGTTAACGTTTTATGGCGCGAACTTACATAACGCTTGAGGGTGATGTGCTAGATCGCATTTGCTGGCATGAATATGGCGATGAGAGCCGCTTTGTGGATGTGTTAGAGGCTAACCCTGATCAGCGAAAGGGGTTAAGCGTGTGACAGCGAGTTATAGCGATGACTCAAAAGGCGTGGCCGGCAATGTGGAAGTGGGTGCGGGTGAGCCTGTGTTTACCCTAGCTTACACCTACACGACTAAATCTGAGGCTAAAGCCGCTGCAAAAGCCCATCTTAGAGCATCTGAGGGTGGTAAAGAGTCGTTCACGGCGACGGCTGCGCTTTCGCTCGATCTTATCGATATAGCCGCTGAGGGTCGTTTAGAGGTCTCGGGTTTTGATTCTTCCATTAATGGCTTGTGGCGCATTGATTCTGTTGATATTTCGGTGAAGAGTCATGGTGGATCGCTGAGTGTCTCTTGTGATCGGGTCGTGGTTTGAGGGTTGCTCGATGTGGGGCTTTTTAGGTTTTTAGTCTTTAAGTTTTCAATCAGTTTTTAATCCGTTTTTAATAGAGGCGGCGAGCTCTGGGCTTCGCTGTCTTTATTTCCCTCCCCTTGCAGGCATCGGCCTGCTGTCAGTATCTTCTGTTTCCTTATTTCCTCTTTTTA
>NZ_LGAK01000029.1 GCF_001292705.1 Marinagarivorans algicola | reverse complement strand
TTTTAATATACCGCTGCACAATCGGCGAGCCTTTAAACAAGCAGCACCAGCGCTCTAAAACTTCTTTGGCAGACCATTGAGCCGCTTCTTCGGGGTTGAGTTTGATGACGAGGTGCAGGTGGTTGCTCATAACGGCATAGGCGCAGATATCGATGGCAAATATGGAGCTTAATAGCCGTATGCGCTGCTCGATCAACGTACATGGATGTACTAATACTAAGAGTGCTGGAGCAAGCGAATAGTGCAGCTGCGCCGATGCTCATAGCTTTTGCCATTGAATTTATCATAGCCACACAAAAAACTACGCCTCACGCAGCGCGTTGTGATGTTGTAAAAAGCGGTATCGCCTATCGAAACCAATTGTTTGCGCGGTTGTGCCATGTCTGCTTATCCAGTGTTTTAGGGTTTAACGTTAGATAAGGCTGGCTGATGAGTCAAATAGCGGTTTGCTTTAGGTTTTGGGTTCTTTATACTCGAAAGGTATTTTGGGGTGTGTATGTCCTTGTGTATGTAACAAGTTGCTGTACTCGGGAAATTACTCGCTTCGCTCCTGATTTTCCAATGAGCAAAGCGCTAGGCAACAATGAATATCGGAGAATAAATGTCAGAATACTATGCCGAAGTTAAATGGCTTCGAGGAAATGAAGAAACCTATATTGATAATAAATATAGTCGGAGCCACTTGTGGAAATTCGATGGTGGGATAACAGTGCAAGCATCTTCTTCGCCTCATGTAGTTCCGCTTCCTTATTCTGTCGAAGCCAACGTGGATCCAGAAGAAGCATTCGTGGCGTCATTATCTAGTTGCCATATGTTGTTCTTCTTATCAATTGCAGCAAAAAGAAAATTTACAATTGATGAGTATGTAGACAATGCGGTGGGTATCATGGAGGAAGGAGAAGATAAGAAAATATTAATGACGAAAGTAACGCTCCGCCCCAAAGTCACCTTTTCAGGTAGCAAGCAGCCAACAATGGAGCAAATCGAAAAAATGCATCACCAATCCCACGAGCAGTGCTTCATTGCCAATTCAGTTAAAACTGAAGTGGTAACCGAAATGATTGCCTAACAAAGGTATCAAAGTTCGCCAGCAAGCTGGCTAGATCTCAACTACGTCGCTTAATTTGTGCTTTAATAGTACAAATTAACCAACTCCGTTCCGGCTCTTTATGCCGGCGTTAGGCACTCCTAATTATGAAAACATATCTGGAATTAATAAAAGAAGTATCTGAAAAAGATGAGGGCTGGGCCTACTCGGGCCCGCAGGCACTCGCTTTATTTTTGGTATGCCTGCCCTCACTTTTTATAAATTATAAGAACTGAAAAAAACGCTTAGGTCAACTGTTTTTATATAGCCTATTTATAAGTAATATTAGCAATCCACTTTAGTCTTTGCCGCTTCACAAGCAACTGCGGTAAAGACCACATCGGTTGAGCTGTTCAATGCCGTTTCGGCTGAATCCTGAATCACACCAATAACAAAGCCAACGGCAACCACTTGCATCGCCACATCATTTGATATACCAAATAAACTACAGGCCAGCGGGATTAATAGCAGTGAGCCACCAGCAACACCAGAGGCGCCACAAGCCGATACAGCCGCTACAACACTTAATAGTATTGCCGTTAAGAAGTCGACTTGAATGCCCAGAGTGTTTGCAGTTGCTAATGTTAGAACGGTAATAGTAATTGCTGCTCCGCCCATGTTAATGGTTGCGCCTAGCGGAATTGAAACCGAATAGGTGTCTTTATGAAGTTTTAACTCTTCACATAAAGCCATATTTACTGGAATATTTGCCGCGCTGGAGCGAGTAAAAAAAGCCGTGAGGCCACTTTCACGTAAACATTTTAGTACCAGTGGGTAAGGGTTACGCCTAATTTTTAAGTACACAATAATGGGGTTAACGACTAATGCAATAAATAGCATTGCAGCCACTAATACACTCAGTAATTGAGCGTAGCTCGCTAATGCTTCAAAACCTGTTGCTGCAATTGTGCCAGCAACTAATCCAAAAATACCAATAGGGGCAAAACGTATAACAAAACGTACGATTTTAGTCACGCTATTCGTTAAGTCAGAGAGCACTTTTTTGGTTGATGTGTCAGCATGGTGTAATGTGACACCTAGTCCTACAGCCCACGCCAAAATGCTTATATAATTGCCTGTTAATAAGGCGTTGATAGGGTTGTCTACAATTTTAAAGAGTAGGGTGTTCAATACTTCTGCGATGCCTTGTGGCGGGTTAGACTCTTCGATACTCCCAGCAAGTAATAACGTCGTCGGAAATGCAAAGCTAAACACCACAGCGGTTAATGCCGCCGCTAATGTTCCAAGTAAGTACAAACCAATAATGGGCCGTATATTGGTTTGGGTGTTTTTCTTTTGGTTTGCAATTGATGACGCTACGAGAACGAATACAAGAATAGGTGCAACAGCTTTCAGTGCTTTAACAAATAAACTGCCTAAAAATGACACGTGTATTGCTGCAGAAGTTGAAGCTGTGGCGAGAATGATGCCGAGAATAATACCGGCGAGAATTTGTAGTACTAAGCTACTACTAGCAACTCGTGCTAACAGTGATTGATATTGATTCATTGCTTGACCTATGATTATTATATTTATGACTTTTAATAAGCTCGAATAGGGATATATCGGATGGAATGGCTAAAGTCTAGTCTGAGGCCAAAATGATCCACTAATATTATGCACCGTGTCCAAATAAATCACATCTATACAATATGTGATTTATTATAGTGCCGGTATTACTCAGCATGGCGCCAATCAATTCATGCGTACCAAGTTGAGTAAACACCTTATTATAACCATCACAAAGGTATTCATCCACTCGCGGCTTTGCCGATATCGGCAAAGCCCTAGTTGGTGTGTTCAGGATAGTATTTGACTGTCTTAAGGGCATGTAATGGTTAATCCACCTAGTCCGAGTGTGAATTTTTTGTAAGGCGGTCACTTTTTGATAGACTTTAAGTCGTTATTATGCTGGCAATAGTGGAGGAGTAGACAGGGCTGTAGCTTAGGTTAAGTACTCCTTTGATTAACATGCATCGATCCAGAAAACCCTTGAATACCATAACCTTAAATTAATAAAAAATTAACGACCTTAAATCGAAAGTTGACATCATACTGGGACCCTCTTTGCTGACTTATGGTGCACCTTTTTAAGTAGTAAAGTGATTTTAATACCTCTTCATCAGTGAATAAAATTAGCATGCCATTACAATATCATTATAGTAACGCGTTAATATTTTGTGTCATTTAATTGTCAATATTCTTGATTATTATTAAACAGGTTAATTTATGTTGACGGCGTGAGGCTGCGAAGAAGAAAGCTATGCATCGGTATAATAAGCTGTTGCTGTACAGTTTTTATCTTTCAAGAAAACAGGGTGTAGATGTATAGCTAATATAGCAATTAATTCTATATGAATCTTGAGCGCACGCGTAAACATTAACTCAATAAAATCAATATGACCTGTACTCAAGAGGACCACACAATGATAAAACCTATAATTAGGGTCTTGCTAGGTGTCTGCTTAATAAGCGCCTCGGCTTTGGCTGATATTACAATAAACCAGCGCATCAGTAGTAGTGATGACGATGCCGAGGAGCGCTCTGATGGCTCGATGTACCTCAATAGCAGTGATATCGAATTAGTTTATGATGGCAGTAGAAGCCAAACTATTGGCTTGCGTTTTCAGAGCTTAGCCATCGCGCAAGGTGCAACCATTACAGGCGCTTATGTACAATTCACCACTGACGAAACGAATACCGGCAATACGGTAGTCAATATTCGCGCAGAAAACAGCGATAATGCCGCTGCTTTGACAAGCGCGCGCTACAATTTATCTCGCCGTGCAACAACCAATGCTAATGTGACTTGGCGACCAGCCAGTTGGCGTACTGTAGGTGCTGCCGGGACTGCACAACGTACACCTGAGTTAAAAGCTATTATTCAAGAAGTTGTTGATCGTTCTGGCTGGCAATCGGGTAATGATTTAGCTCTCATTATTACGGGGATTGGTGAGCGCACCGCCGAATCTTTTGATGGTTCAAGTGCGCAAGCGCCTTTATTACACATCACTTATCAAACCAATACGGGTGGTAATACGGATGCCGGTGGTAGTGAGAAGACAGGTACTAAAATTGCATTTATTGGCGATACGGGTGCTGGGCGTAATTTTCAATCGGTTTTAAATTTAATTCAGCGTGAAGGCGCCGATTTTACCATCGTTGCGGGCGATACATCTTATAACAGCAGTAAAGATGACAACTGGGATGCCATGGTACGTAATACTTTAGGTTCAGATCCTGCCGTCATTGCTGCCGGTAATCATGATTATGGTGATAGTAATATTTCGGATGTGATTGCTTATGGGAAAAACCGCTTAAATGCGCAATCAAATGTGCAATGCAGCGGTATCTACGCCGAAAAAATGACCTGTCAAATTGACAATGTATATATTGTCTTATCGGCGATTGGCTCTAGTGGTCGTCGAACCGATCACGAGAATTATATTAGTCGCAGTCTGAATAATGCCCCTCGTAATGCTTGGCGAATCTGTGCTTGGCACAAAAATCAGCGCAATATGCAAGCGGGCGGTAAATACGATGAGGTGGGTTGGACAGCCTATGAAACATGTCGCCAAAATGGTGCCATCATTGCTACAGGGCACGAACATTCATACTCACGCACTCACTTATTAAGTGATATGAGTCAGCAAACTGTTGCCAGTACCTCGTCTCGCTTTGTTGTATCAGAGGGTGAAACGTTTGCTTTTGTGTCGGGTTTGGGGGGGATTGGTGTACGTGATCAAGAGCGTAGCGGTAATTGGTGGGCCAGTATTTATACCTCTACACAAGGTGCGCGTTATGGTGCCATGTTTGGGACATTTTATGAGGATAGAGCTGAGTTTTATTTTAAAAATGTGAACGGTCAAATTATTGATCAATTTACTGTCTTAAAGGGGTATTAAAATGAAAAAGTTTTTAATAGTCATATTATGCTGCTTCAGTAGCGCTATAGCTTTCGCTAATTGTGAGTCAACCATAGAAGAGGGGCAACACATTAGTGCGACACAGCAGTATGCTATTAGTAGTGCCTTGGAGGAGGCTGTCGATAACTGCTACCCAGGCGCTGCCGAGCCTTTAAATGCGCACTGTCAATCCATCAATCGGAAGGGAGAGGAGTATTTTCAGTGTACTCAAAAGGTGTCTTGTACGCTATGCGCCGATGATTTAACTCGTAAATACGAAGCGCTCGACTAACATAAAAAAGCTGGTCTAGCGGCCATGTAGTTTACCGTGTTGGCCGGCTTTTAAAGGGTGAGGCAATAATAGATTATCTAATTTGATGTAGATTCCTACTGACTCAGTAAGATGTTCGAAGAGTGCATGCCTAGGTATGTCACGCTCCGAGTAACGTAGTTGAGGGAGTGAAAACACGTATTATTGGATAAAATATCTCTGTCTTGCCCTAATATTTACCTATTCACAGCGGGCATCATTATGCAAAAATATTCTCACTTAGTGCTCATTGGTGCAGCGATAGTCTGCGCACCACTGAGTTATAGTTTTGACCAGAGCCAAACTCACAGACATAGCGATAGCGACACACATCAACACCTTGTAGCCAGTTATCAGTCTAACAAAGCGCCTTCGGCTTTTGATGTGTTAAATGATGACAACAACGCCGCGCATGACCACCACGAACAAGAGGAGCAAAAAGTATTTGCTCAGCGCTTAGCTGCGTTAAAAGGCGCTACCCGTTACAGCTGCCAGCTCATATCCAGCTTTAGCCAATGCCGCCAATACCCCATTGATAAAAGTTTAAAGCCAAAATTAAAAGACTTAAAAGAAAGTTGCGAGTCACTGCCGCTAGGTCAGTTAAAAAAAGAAGCTTGCCCGACTCAGGGTTTAATGGCTCAGTGTCAGCATATTCAACTAGATTACCATGACGCACAGACGTTTATTTATGATAACTATTATTATTCTGTTGGCGGTAAGCCTTGGGATAAAAAAGATCTCGCGCGTATTTGTTCAGATTTAGAAGGCCGTTTAGTGGCTGTACAGCCATAACTCACTAATCAAGGCCGACGATGCTTAAGGCGCTAGGGGGTGCCGCTTAGCGCCTTAAGTATCATCGGTCGTTTTACTGTATAACCAGATAAATAGGGCTAGAGTAAAACCACAGGCTCGAGTAGTTATCGGCGTTAGCTTTACCGCTGGGGCGAATAAAATCGACATGAGGTACGCCCTCGGCATCCATTTTACTGCCGCTTATGGCTAAGTTAGTCCCCCTAATTCGGAAGTACATATCACGTTCAACGGCTGTTAAGTTAAACGACATCGAATAATAACCTTGGTCATCAATGACCCAGTCATCAGCAAAAAAGCGCTGATATACGCGGGTACTTGGGTTAGTGCTTTGTTCATATTCTACGGTATTGGGCTGTGCTTTGGGCATCATATCACCAGCTATCAAATCAATATGATCGACAATGGGCGGAGCAAGGTTATTTGTTTGGGTATACCAATTGCCTGATGAAGGTTTAAAGCGAATGTTTATTGTGATGTTATCACCCGCTTTGGCTTTGAGGGTGTCACCCATCATTTTGCGATCAAGGCTAGATTCAGCATCAAAGGTTAAGTCATCAATTAAATCGCCATACATAGCAACAACTTTACCCGAGCAAATCGCGCTAAAAAGATTTTTTTGATTGAAGCTTTGCCCTTCGTTAAGCCATACTAAATTTTTATTGTATTGACCTGGAGCATAGGCATCGTGAAAGTCAGAATTGGATGTAACATACACGTTATAGCCTTCGGCTAGTAGCGTGTCCCATTCGCCGCCTACTTGATTGACACTGTAATCGACGCCGCCGTAAACAAAAGCTCGACGGTTGCCATTAAAGCGATCATATTCATATTCAGCACGCAAATCTGTTGCTTGATTACCGGGCAAGCCTTCAAACGCACACAGCATGCCCGGTGCTGCATTGAGCATATCGCGATAATCTGAAATCGTGTAAGTATCACCTTTGCGGTTGGGGTGGTTGAGCTGAATTAAACCTTGGCCTTGGGGGATTACTTGCTGCAACCATTTTAATGCCTCTAAGCCATCATCATCGGCGTTAAAGCGTTCACGTTCAGACAGCCACTTTTGCACCTCTTCTGGCGAGAATACACTCTCGTCATAATCCTGAGCGTAAAACTCAAACTGGCGCAGTAAAGCAAGGCTATCATCTGAGTTTGGAGTGTCTGTGTACATCCAAATATTGGTATGTTCGTAGGTTGAATTATCCCATTCCGTACCGCTAATAATGACTTTACCTTGGTCAAGGTATTTGGCTAAGTACGGCCTTTGATATTGTTCAATCGCCACTGACACTGGCTTTTTGGCGACTGGATTATCTTGGTCATCACGCCCAGTTATACGCAAATGATCAGATAAAAACACAAAGTCTAATTGGTGCTCATCAAAGGCGCGCGCAAGTACGCGATCCACAGGGTTATGCGCATCTTCAGATATGGCTGTATGGGTATGTAAATCCCCTGAAAAAAACCGGCCTTTCGGTAGCTCGGGTTTAACCACCGGTGCCGGGGGCGTTGGGTTGGTGGGCTCAGTCGCTACAGGAGGTTTGGCCACGACAGGTGGCTGAGTGTCCGTTGGGGGCTTAGGGTTCACCTGGAGATCAGTGCTGGCGTTAGGCTTTGCTTTATTACTCGAGCCACCACCGCTTAAATTACACCCCAGTAAAGCAAAAGAACACGTCAAAGCTATAGCGGGTAGTTGATATTTTTTCATGTTGCGCACACCTCAAGTAAAATAATCATATAAATGAAGCGGCGGATCTTAGAGGGTAAGTGTGACTAACGAGTGATGCTTCTATGACAAGGTTGTGTTGTTTATGTAACGGCCTACGTGTGAGATGAAAAATAACGTCACGACACGAGAGGGCCACATTAGGCGCTAATGAGCTATTGGCTGGTCACTATTTAAGCGCTGTCTACGCTTAAAGGCTCAGAAAAGAGCCCATCAGCATTCTGTCAGGTGAGGTTTGTCAGCTTGGTTGGATAATGACAGGTAGTTTTTAGCTTTTGCACTAGCTCGGTTAATGCTTTAGCGCGATGACTAATTTTACTTTTTTCTACTTTGCTCAATTGTGCTGAGGCGACATTGTGGCTGGGCACCCAAAAAATAGGGTCGTACCCAAAGCCGCCATCACCTTGGGGTTGAGTGAGAATAGTGCCTTCCCAGCTACCTTGGCAAATAATAGGGGTTGGGTCGAGTGCGTGTTGCATAAAAACTAATACGCATTGGTAGCGTGCAGTGCGCTCGTGGGCGGGTATTTCTTTGAGTGCTTCGAGTAGCGCGGCATTGTTGTTTTGGTCGGTGGCGTTTACACCGCTGTAACGAGCCGAGTAAATGCCCGGTGCGCCTTTAAGTGCGTCCACTTCAATACCCGAGTCATCACTAATAGAGGGTAGGCCACTATGTTTGCAGGCATTGCGGGCTTTAATAATGGCGTTTTCAACAAAAGTAAGGCCATCTTCAATGGCTTCGGGTACTTGGTAGTCGCTTTGTGGTTTTACATTAAAGCCCAGGCCTGCCAGTAAGTCATTAAATTCACGTAATTTACCGGCATTGCCGCTGGCCAAAACAATGGTTTGTGTTGTGTTCATGGGAGTCCTGTGAAGTTGTTTTGACGTTGCATGTTATCGCGAATTATTTACTTGTTCATGTAGCTTTATGGCTCGACGTAAAGCTTACGAGTAAATTTGAGGGTAAAGGGTTTTGACTGCGGCGGGGTAACGGTAATGTGGAAGTTAAATACTTCTTCGTTGGTGATACGCAGTGGAGCAATACTGTAAATAGCCGCTTGCTCGGTAATGGTTTTAAAAGTGAGCGGTTTTTTTTGTTGCATGAGGTTTTGTGCATAAGCGTCAAGCTTGGCATCAACGGCTTTGCCTGTTTTATCGTGTACGCTAATGTTAATCAGTGTTTGATTTTTACCCCGGGTAATCCCGTAGTGCGCGGCAATATCGGGCTGAATAAAGGTGCTGTTAAAGGCGGTGTAATGTACAGTGTAATCGCCAAATACCTGCGTGCTCTCTTGATCGAGGTCGGCGGCATACAGCCTATTAACGCACAGTAATACAATAGCCACCATGGCATATTTTAGGGTGCTGATGAATGTGTGTGCATAAAACATAGGTGGGCTCCGTGAATTATTTTCTTTTTAATATTACGCCACATTCACGGTGATGGGTGAATGGGAATTGATCAAATAAGGCAAATTGTTCAATACTATGCGTATTACGTAAAATCAATAAGTCGCGGTGTAAAGTGTCGGGGTTGCACGATATATACACAATGTGCTCAAAGCGGTTGATGAGATTGAGTGTGCCTTCGTCAAGGCCTGCGCGCGGAGGGTCAACCAACACGGTACTAAAATGATAGCTGTCTAACGCTAAGTGCTTGAGGCGTCTAAATTCTCGCGCGCCTTCTAAGGCTTGAGTAAATTCTTCGCTGGATAGGCGGGCAAATTCGATATTGCCCACGGTATTACGTGCCATATTGCGCTTGGCCGAATCAACACTGCTTTTTGAAATTTCGGTGGCGAGTACACGGTCAAAGTTTTTAGCCAAAGGCAGTGTAAAGTTGCCGTTACCGCAATATAGCTCGAGCAGGTCGCCACCGTTGTGTTGCGTGTAGGCTTGCGCCCACGTGAGCATATCGGCGCAAATTTTAGCGTTAGGCTGCGTGAAGCTGGCTTCAACATGCTCGTAGGCGTAAACCTGCTCGTTAATCGTGAGTTCTTCGAGTACCCAGTTGCGGCTTAATACGCGCTTTTGTTTGCGAGCACGGCCAATAATATGACAGCCTAATTGTGCAGCGATGGTCTCGGCTAGGGCTTGCCATTCATCGGTTAAAGGCTTGTGGTAAATGAGGGTAATAAGGCATTCGCCTGTTGTTGTTGATAAAAATTCACACTGAAATAATTTGCGCTTTAGCAGCTCGTTAGCGTTTATTTGGGCGAGTAATGCAGGCATTAATTCGTTGATTGTGGCTGACGCAGCGGGAAACTGCTCAAGTGTGTAGGTTTTTTTGGGTGTGCCAGGCTGAAACATTGCGTAATCACAGCGATCGCCTTGATGCCATATTTTGAACTCAGCCCGCATGCGATAGTGCTCAGCCGGCGACTCAAAAACAGCCAGCTCGGGTATGCCCAAATCAGAAAACTGCGTAATTGTTGTGTTTTTTTTGTGCTCAAGCTGGGCGCAGTAGCTTGCACTGGTGTAGTCAAAAGCCACGGGTTGAGTGGTTGTCTGGGCGAGGGCTGGTGCGTGTTGTGTTGTGTTGTTGGCTGTCATATAGTTACATCTACGGGAATTCGCACGACTGCTTCGGTGTATCGTGTACGTGTTGCGGGATTATGAGTGTGCATGACTCTAGCGAGTTTTCAATCGATATTAAACGGGTTGAAGTCTTCGCGAATAATCGGCCAGCCGCCCAATGCCTGAAATTTATTGACAATTAAGCAAAAAAGCTCTGCCGTTTTTTGTGCATCGTACGCGGCGCTATGCGCTTCGCGATTTGAAAAATCTATCCCAGCAATGTGGCAGGTTTTTGCCAGCACCGTATGACCAAAGGCCAAGCCAGAGAGCGTCGCTGTATCAAAGCAAGAAAACGGGTGAAACGGGTTGCGCTTGATATCGCAACGTGCCGCTGCGGCATTGACAAAACCTAAGTCGAAATGTGCATTATGGCCGACCATAATGGCGCGCTTGCAGTCATATTGCTTGACCTTTTTGCGAATCACCGAAAAAACATCGGTTAATGCTTGGCGCTCTTCTACAGCGTTGCGCAATGCGCAGTCGGGTTTGATGCCGGTAAAGTCAAGGGCCGATTGCTCAAGGTTGGCCCCCTCAAAGGGTGTCACATTAAATTCAATCGTGGCATCGGGGCGCAATATGCCATCATCATCCATATCAAGAGTGACTGCAGCAACCTCAAGCAGCGCGTCGGTGGCGCAATTAAAGCCACCGGTTTCTACATCAATAATGACGGGCATATAACCGCGAAAGCGGGAGGCAAAAACAGTGGTTTCGTTCGCTTCGGTATCGTCGCTCACGGGGTTTCCTTAATATTATGTGGGAGTGCTTATAGTATCTTAAATGGTAACTATTCAGCCAAGCTGAAAAAGTTCACCTGATAGGGTACTGATGGATTATTTTCTGAGCGTTTAAGCGCTGGGAGTGCTTATATGGTGCCCATAGATGGCTTGAGCGGCCCAGACAATGATTCATTAGTGCCCAATTTCTTCGGTGCCTCTGAATAGTTACCTTAGATGTCATAATCATGTTGCTTAAGCTTGTACGGCCCAGTTGAGCGTTTGGCCCGCTAATAATGGCGTGAGGCTGCTTTTACCCAAACTGAGTGTCTCAGGGTTTTGCCATGGCTGCTTAATCAGTGTGATGGTGCTGCTATTACGCGCTAAACCATAGTAATCAGGCCCAAAGTGACTGGCAAAGCCTTCGAGTTTATCGAGGGCGTTGGCTTCTTCAAAAGCTTGTGCGTATAGCGATAAGGCGGCGTTTGCTGTGTAGGCTCCGGCACAGCCGCAAGCGGCTTCTTTTTTGTCTGTGGTGTGCGGCGCTGAGTCTGTGCCTAAAAAGAATTTAGGGCTGCCACTGGTGGCGGCGCTAATTAGTGCGTTTTGGTGCTCGCCGCGTTTAAGAATAGGTAGGCAATAAAAGTGCGGACGAATACCGCCGGCAAGCATATGGTTGCGGTTAAACAACAAATGATGCGCAGTAATGGTTGCGGCCAAGTGGCTATCGGCGGCGTTAACAAAATCAACCGCGTTGGCGGTTGTTATATGCTCGAGCACAATTTTTAAGCCACTCACGCTTTGAATGAGCGGTGTGAGTGTGCGCTCCAAAAATAAGGCTTCACGATCAAAAATATCGATGTGATTATCGGTCACTTCGCCATGAATCAATAGCTTAACGTCATGCTTGGCCATGGCTTCTAGTACAGGGTAAAGCCGGGTAATATTGGTGACACCGGAGTCTGAGTTAGTGGTGGCGCCAGCAGGATACAGCTTACAGGCCACTACGCCCGCGGCCTTGGCGACTGCAATATCATTTACCGTGGTGTTATCGGTTAAATACAACACCATGAGGGGTTCAAAATGAGCGCCTTCAGGAATATGCGCCTGAATGCGTTGCTTGTAGTTTAAAGCTTGCTCGGCATTCATTACCGGTGGCACGAGGTTGGGCATGATAATGGCGCGCTTAAATTGGCTGGCGGCATCGCCAACAGTACGGGCTAGGGCATCGCCATCGCGAAGGTGAATGTGCCAGTCATCGGGTGCGGTAATGGTTAAGCTTTGCATAAAAAATGGACTTATTGGTGAGGGCTAAATAAAAAAGCGTGTTACACGGAAAAAAACAGACGCATGCTACCTTAATTTTGGCCTAAAGCACAGCAACGCTTGTAATGTCTGGCCCGAATAAATGACTGCGCGGTGTGCATATAAATGCCAGTGTTCCGTCAAGTAACGTCTTTTTTGATGTGTATGCACGCTTAAGACATCTTATGTGCTTGAATTGCCATGCGTTTTCATAACACGCTAAGCTACAATGCCGCGGCGAAATTCACGCTATAGCGACAATTTCTCACCCAAAAATATATGCCTTAAAAACTGTTTTTGACTGACGGTTGAGGGCCTTTTTCTCGGCTTTTTGATTCAACTCTTGTTATTCGGCCCCGTTACATACGGCTCGTGGTAGCCTACGCTCGCTCAGCCCGCGTAATACGGCATATATCATTCACTTCTTGTTAGGTACTAGTTTGGGGCAGGATACAATTAACAGGTGTTATCTTTATGAAAATCATAACTTTGGTGTATGAATTCAGTGCGGGTTACATTCTACCCATAGGGCTGACAAGACAGCAATGTAATGGCCTATTCGACTAATGGTTCTGCCTTTGTGTGCGCCATGTTGTTTTTTTGAATGTCCATCATAGAAATAAACAATAGAATAAAAACACGTTTTTTTCATACTTAAAAATCGGTATTTTGAAAGCTTGGCTGCCACCGCCTTTAACGGCTGTTATTCGGCATTCATAGAGCGCTTGCTCAGTTTTGGGCTAGGCACTGTACAATAAAAATAATTAAATAAGGTATATTTAATGAGTCATGACAAACAATTTTCCTATCTCTCAAAAAGGCTATTCGCCTGGGTTTTACTGTTACTTTTGCCTGTTAGCCATGCGGCACTGTCTTATGAAACACTGGATTTTTTAAAGTCAATTGAAGGCCGGCACACCATTGGCGCCATGCATAATCGCCAGCCCAACGCCGACCCCAATTATTACAGCCGGTGGTTTAATCGAGTGACCGGACAGTGGCCAGGCATGTACAGCAGTGACTTTCAATTTGAGCCCCAAGAGATTGCTCAGCGCCAGCGCATGACTGATCAGGTGATCACTGAGTGGAATAATGGTGCCATGGTTCACCTTATGTGGCACGCATGCAACCCCGCTAAAAGCACTCCTTGCCAGTGGAATAAAGAGGGTGTACTTAGCGCTATGACCGATGCGCAATGGAATCAATTGATTACCGATGGTACGCCAATTAATAAAAAGTGGAAGTCGATGATGGATGATATTGCGGTCCATCTTTTGCAAATGAAAAATGCTGGCGTAGAGGTTTTATTTAGGCCTCTGCATGAAATGAATCAAGATATTTTTTGGTGGGGCGGGCGTCCAGGCCCTAAGGGCACAGCAAGGTTGTACCAAATCACCCATGATTACCTAACCCACAAAAAAGGCCTGAGCAATATTATTTGGCTGTGGAATTTACAAGATTTTGCCACTCTAGAAGCTGATTTGCAAAGCTACGACCCAGGCGCTCAATACTGGGACATGTTAACAATGGATATGTACTGGAGCGACGGAACAGGTTATACGCAAAAAAAGTATAACGCGATTGTGAAAAAAGCCGCAGGTAAACCTATTGCGATTAGCGAGTGTGAAGATTTACCGTCACCTAATGTGTTGGCCAGCCAGCCTTTGTGGACCTTTATGATGCCGTGGTCAGAGCTGACGTTTGAAACCAACTCAAATGAAAAAATTCAACAAACCTATTTTTCTGAGCGCGTGTTGATTCTAAATGAGATGCCAGGCTGGCGTGGTTACCAGTTCCCTTAAGTGACGATGTTACTGGCCGAGACAGGCGGCCCGTAGGCTGTGTTTATGAGTCTGCCCGTGGCAGGAGCTACCTAAGGCGGTTATACAGCGCTGTGCGCTTGTAGAAAAACCCGCTTCAATAGCTTGAATGTTGCAGTATGATTGTATTTTTGGCTTTATGCTATTTGTTTTAAAATCATACTGCTTATTGCGGAGTCACACGACTGATTGCACAGCCATACTACCTGTTTTAGAGTCATACTATGAATCAATCACGCGAAATCAGTTCTTCGCAACAAGGGCTACATGAGCATCTTGAGTCTATTGTGCTTAAGCATATGGCGCACCCCTTTCAAAAGCCTGTACAGTTGCATAATCAGCAAGCGTTTGAGGCTTTTTTGCAAGTCAAGCAGCGACTCAATCTCGAGGGCATGCTGTTAGATTCTTGTTGTGGCACCGGCCTAAGTAGTTACCGACTGGCCTGCGCTAACCCCAATAAGCTGGTGGTAGGGCTCGATCAATCGCAAAGTCGCTTAACCCGCGACACTGAGCATTTACACAATTTACCCGCCAATTGCCTGTTGCTTAGGGCCAACTGTGAAGACTTTTGGCGGCTGTGTGTTGAGCATGGCATTACCTTTGATAAGCACTCTATTTTGTACCCCAACCCTTACCCAAAAGCGAAGCATTTTCAGCGGCGTTGGCATGGGCATGCGGCCTTTCCATTACTTAATGCATTGGCGCCTGTGATTGAGGTGCGCAGTAATTGGCTGATTTACATTGAAGAGTTTGCGGCTGCTTGGCAATTGCTGACAGGCCAAAAAGGCACAATAGCCGAAATACACCCCCGCAAAGCCCTGACTTTATTCGAAAAAAAATATGCCGCCAGTGGTCAGGCTTTATGGGGCTTTGGTAACGGTGCTTTTTACACCATAGACTAAGCCCTAGTGCCGCTTTTACGGCGTCTGTGTTGTTGTGTATTTTGTGGCTATGCGTTTTTAGTGGTCTTGCTCTTTGGGGTTGTTGCCATGGGGGCGGTTATGAGTGTTGGCATTGATATTATCGCTTGCATCGCTGATAAGTTGCGTAACTAGCATTTGGCATTGACTGATATCGGCGTCGGTTAATCTTTTGTGTGCCTTTTGCAGTATTTGGGTGAGCTTGAGCTGCTGGGTTTTATTGAGTCCGTTAAGCCAATGCTCGGTGTTATCGTTAACATGCAAGGCATTGCGGTTGGCGTGTGAATGAGTGGCGAGTGCATGCTGATAGTTGAGTGCGCGGCCCAGTAGCACAAAGGCAAATTGCAAGTGTGTAACCGGACCGATTTGCAATTGCTTGCCGCCGATAGGCAGGTTCTTAATGCGAACTTTCTCGGGGTTTTCGGTAAGCCATGTGGTGGCGGCTGCACTACTAATACCGCCTAACAAGGAGCCTGCCATGAGTGAGGCGCCGCCGACTCCCAAATCCAGTAGCGCCCCCGCAGCAGCACCGGCTGAGGCCGATAGTGCAATCAGTTTGGTGCGGCTTAAGCCAAATAAATACCAGTAGCTTTGGTCGAGCAGATCGGGGTAGTTGGTATCAATGGGGGTGTTATATGCATCAAGATTGTTGTGGGCATACAGGCTATGTAGGTCTTGTTGAAGCTGTTGCTCTTGGTTGGTGAGGTAGGCGCTATAGTGTTGGCTTAGGCTATTTTGCGTAACACTTTTGAGTGATTTGTCAATCAAGGGGATGCTGTGTTGGTACGCTAAAATAGTGGCTAAGTAGCGGGCAATTAAGGCGCCAGCTTGTTGCTTTTGTTGTTGGTTTTGGTTTTTGATGGCTTTGCTGGCGGCTTGCAATGCGGGTTGCCACAGTGGGTTGAGTAGCGCAAACGCCTGCAGTATACGCAGCTGCTCCTGCATGGCGGTTTGCATGGGGTTAAAGACTTGTACCACGCTAAAAAATTGCCCCAGCGCGTTGCGCCAATCATCGATATAGTGATCGCCATTAATCGGGTTGATTAGCGCCATACGAGGCTGGCCGGTCCACTGTAGTATTGTCATTTCGGCTTCGTACTCTGGACTATAGGGCACCGAGCCATCCACCACGTAAATAATATTGGCGCCCGCTAATATCGGCTTTAAAAGCTCTATTTCATCTTTAAAGCGGCCCGACTGAGTGGCCACGGGTGTAAAGGTGGTAATAAAGTGCTCAATAGCTGCTAAGCGCTCGGCGGCATTGGGGGTTTGCTGTTGTAGCCACTCGAGCATTTGTCTAGGCCTTTGGAAGCCGGGAGTATCGGTTAGGCTATAAAGTGCATCACCTTGTATGCGCAACTCAAACGCCTGCGATTGTGTCGTGGTACCAGACAATTCAGAAATAGCCACCTGGCCTTGTTGGGTCAGGGCGGCCACAATACTGGATTTCCCCTTATTGGGGTGGCCGACAATGGCAAAGCGGGGTAAGACATTCATAGCTGAGGCTCGGGTGGCGTTGGGCCGCTTGCGATGTGACTGGCGACCTGAAGGGTAAGGTGGTGTTCGCGAGCAAAGTATTGCCAGCTTTTGAGTTGAGAAGCCTGAGCTGCACCGCAGAGTAAGAGCAGTTGTGGTGGTGTTTTAATTAACGCGATTAGGTCGCTCAGCTCGGCGGTGGGTGTTTGTTCGGCGTGTACGACGATAATAATCGGTGTGCTCATGCCAGAGTCTTTCAAGGAAGCCGTATTAAAATCTTGTTGGCTAAGCCATTGCTCATCATGCTGCCAGCTTTGTGTGCCTAGCGTTTTGCTACTAAGGCCTGTGAGCTTCAGCGTGCGCTGCCAGACTAATAAGTGCGCATTTTGTGGCAGCGTAAACACGGCGTTAGGCTCAGTGTCGTGAGTTTGTGCATGAGTGGGCGAATGAGTGGGGGCATAGGATGTGCCGGATAAAACAGGCGTTGATGTGTGCGGGTTGGCTTCTAGGGCGCCAGCACTTTTAGCGTTATGGCTAGTGACTTGATGGCAGGCACGTAAAAAGCGCTGAATGTGAAGGTTATGGTCGAGTTCTAGGCGAAAGGCGCGTTGCGCACGATGCTTAAGCCAAGCACATAAAGCCAAGCGGGGCGCTAACCCATAAAAAAATAGGGCAAATAATAGATGTGGCCACCAGTGCTCGCTGCTGGCGCTTGGGCTGGCCTCTTGACTGTAAAAAAACTGAGTTTGCTCTAATAGCGCTAAAGAGGGCGAGAGGATCAGACCTTGCCACGGCAGACTGATTATATTAAAAAAGCCATGAATGGCCGCGGGGTCGCTAATCAGTGTTGATGACCAGCCAAAGGCAACATCGTTAAATAATAAAATAAGGCTAAAAGTGAGCATGGCGGCAATGTGAAAGCTAGCTGCGCCAAGCTGTAGACGCCACATGAGCCAAGGAGCCAGGGTCGGTGTATGAGGCAGTGGCGAGCTTAGACCAAAGTGCTTAATCATTGAATGGTTAAAATATTTTACCCACCAAGACTGCGCGCGATTGTGCGGGCCTGCCAGCACGTGTTTAACGGTCCATAGCATAGTGATTAATGGTAGCGCACAAAAAACACCCAGCATAAGCCAAATATTGACAGGTTTGGTACCACTGTAGGTGAGGGCGCCTGCCATACTCACTATGCCCAGCACAAAGCCCAATACTTGAGGCATGTGCAGCCACAAACCATGAGGGGTTTGAGTGTGCCGATCGAGCCATTGTGAGAAGGGCGCATTGCCGTGGAGCTGCGCCTGCGCCTGCCAACGGCTGCCGTGCAGCGAAGCAATAAAGGCTAGCCAAAGGGTATAACCTAGGCCTATCGGGTATTGTTTAAAGGTTGCCGCGGGGGTGTTATCCATGATATTTCCTTGGTTTATCGGGCTATTTTAACGCGATTTTGCCCGCTGGCTATGGATGAATGCTGGACTTATGCGGCAGGGTTATTAAGCTAGCGCGCATTATCAATACTTTTCATTTTATCGTTGTGAGTTCACATGCAAAAAGACACCCTTTTATCGCGCTTAGCGCAAGCAAAAACTGAATTATTCACCTTGCAAGACTGGCTGCGCTTTAGCGCTAAGTTACTCGCTGAGGCCGATCTGTTTTATGGTCATGGCACCGACAATGCGTGGGATGAAGCGGTGCAGCTGGTGCTGTGGCAAGCGGGTATTCCCTGGGGTAAGCATGAGCAAGTGATCGCGGCCAAGCTCATCGAAAGTGAGCGCAGTGCTTTATGCGAGGCACTAACCAAGCGTATTACCGAGCGCATGCCGTTACCGTATATTACCGGGCAAGCATATTTTGCCGAGCTGCCTTTTGAGGTGAGCCAAGATACCTTGATTCCTCGTTCGCCTTTTGCTGAGTTGATTGAAAATGGATTTCAGCCGTGGTTAACGCAAGCGCCGTTGAGTGTGCTTGATTTGTGTACCGGCAGTGGCTGTATTGGTATTGCCGCTGCGCTGTTATTTGAAGAGGCAGAAGTGGACTTAAGCGATATATCGGCACCGGCACTGGTGATTGCGCAGCGCAATATTGATCGTTATCAATTGGGCGAGCGCGTAAGCGCGATAGAGTCCGATTTGTTTGCCGGCTTGCAAGGCAAGCGTTATGACTTAATTATGAGTAACCCGCCTTATGTGGATGAGGGCGATCTAAGCACTATGCCAGCTGAGTTTCAGCACGAGCCTGCGCTGGCATTGGGTTCGGGCAGCGATGGCTTAGACTTTACCCGTCGTTTGTTACATGAGGCGCGCAATTATTTGACCGATGAGGGTGTGCTTATTGTCGAGGTGGGAAATAGCTGGAATGCACTCGAAAATGCCTTTGCTGAAGTGCCGTTTACTTGGATTGAATTTGAGCACGGCGGCCATGGTGTCTTTATGTTGACAGCCGCCGATTTAGATATGATGGGCGAGTGACTTTATGACTATAGCGCCCGACACGATAGGTTACTTGGCGGCATGTTTGACGACCTGCTCCTTTGCGCCGCAGGCTGTGCTCACCCTGAGAACGCGCGATACTAAAACGTTGTCGCTTGTCATGTATAGCATGTTTGTTGTGGGAGTTTTTTTCTGGTTGCTTTACGGCATCATTATTAAAGATTGGGTTATTATCGTGGCCAATATTTGCACTGAGCTATTCGCGTTACCTATTTTAGGTATGAAAGTGTTTAACCTACACTGGGGTAATGAATCGGGTAACGCAAAAACTTAACATCGCTATCGATTCCATATCGGCTCAATCGGTTATTGAAAACGCTTACTCTTAGGATCTTGTTTATGAGCACTGAAGCCCACCCTATTGTCGCTGTGCCCTACGTCTTAGAAATTGTTGCTTTTTTGGTGACAGTTGTTGTGTTGGTACCCATGATGAAGCGCATTAAGGTCAGCCCTGTATTAGGGTATTTGGCGGTAGGCGCGATTATTGGCCCTTATGCGTTGGGGTGGGTCAGTGATGTGGCGGGGGTGCAGCATGTTGCCGAGCTTGGAGTGATTTTTTTACTCTTTACCATTGGCTTAGAGTTGTCGTTTGAGCGTTTGCGCGCTTACAGTAAGCTTATTTTTGGGTTTGGTTCGCTACAAGTGGGGTTGACTGCGATTGTTATTGCAGTGGCGGCCTGGACTTGGGGCAATAGCGTGCAAGTGGCCATTATTATTGGCTTGTGTTTGGCGCTGTCGAGTACGGCGATGGTGATGCAATTATTAGCCGAGCGAGGCGAAAACGCTACCGTGCATGGCCGCACCTCCTTTGCCGCGTTACTGTTCCAAGATTTGGCGGTTGTGCCGATCCTGATTTTATTGGGCGTTTTTGGAGGTGATTCAGGCGATAGTTTGTGGGTGAATGTTGGTTTGGCGTTGGGCAAAGCTGTGTTAGTGGTTGCGGTGATTGTGATTATTGGCCGGTATGTACTGCGCTACTTATTCCGCGTGGCGTCAGCAACCCGGAGTGTGGATGTGTTTACGGCTATGATTTTGCTTGCAGTATTGGCTACCTCGGTGGCAACGGGTATGGCTGGCTTATCGATGGCACTAGGGGCTTTTTTGGCGGGTTTATTACTGGCCGAAACCGAGTTCAGACACCAAATAGAAAGTGAAATTGAGCCCTTCAAAGGTTTGTTACTAGGCCTATTTTTTATGGGTGTTGGTATGAATATCGACTTTGTGATGGCCTTTGATAAAGGCATTTGGGTGCTGTTGTCGGTGTTGGGTTTGCTGGGCATTAAAGCGGTTATTGCCAGCTGTATTGCGCGATTATTTTTGCCTACTTGGGGGGCGAGCATGCGCACCGGTTTAATTTTAGCTGAAGCTGGCGAGTTTGCGTTTGTGGTGATTGGCCAAGCCACATTAACTTACAGCCTGATGCCTGCTGATGTGGGTCAATTTATGGTGGTGGTTGCCGGTATATCAATGGCGTTAACCCCCGTACTTGCTTGGCTAGGGCAAAAAGTTGAAGAGGGATTACAAACACAAGAGCCGGCTCTTGAAGTCGCACAAGAAGATGCCGGTAGGATACACGGTCACGTGGTGATTTTGGGCTTTGGCCGCGTCGGACAGTCGGTGGCTTCGGTATTGGCGAGTCAGGGCATACCCTATATTGCCTTTGATGCCAATACCCAGCTGGTTAAAGCCATGCGACTTAAGGGCGAGCCGGTCTTTTTTGGTGACGGCAGTAAAGTCGATGTGCTAGAGCGTGCCGGGATCGCTGTCGCATCAGCACTGTTAATCACAACCGGTGACGTTACGACATCTGAAACAATGGTTAAGCGGGTGCATGCGCAGTGGCCAGCGTTATCTATTTTGGTGCGAGCTCGCGATGCAGTGCATTCTCATAACTTAATAGCCTCAGGAGCCACAAGTGTGGTGCCCGAAGCACTAGAGGCCAGCTTACAGTTGAGTGGGCATGTCTTGTGTGCATTGGGCTTGCCGCGCGAAGAGGCGAATGCGTGCATGGAGGTTATTCGGCGCAATAATTATGATGCACTGCCTAAATCTAAAATGAGCCTGTAGGTCATACCGGTCAAACCTGTAGTAATACCCGTCAAAACGGTCGGCTAAAGTCCTTTTGGCAGGGGACGTGTGCTTTTTTGTGCGCTAATGGGTTGGCACCTTTGGTGAGAGGCTTCCTTGACGGGCTTGTTTGTG
Source organism: Marinagarivorans algicola (assembly GCF_001292705.1). GTDB lineage: Bacteria > Pseudomonadota > Gammaproteobacteria > Pseudomonadales > Cellvibrionaceae > Marinagarivorans > Marinagarivorans algicola. The sequence goes on along the minus strand of NZ_LGAK01000029.1, from coordinate 49,575 downwards.
GTATTTATCTTTAGTCGGCAAAGTGCTTCGATAAGTGCTCAGATAAGACGGCCGCTAATAAGTATCGATTCATCATAATAAAAAGAGCAAAATATGTCCTATCCCCTTTCTTATCGACACATGAAATCTGCGTTATATTCAAAAAAATCACGCGGGTTTACATTGATTGAATTACTTGTCACCGTTGTACTGGTAGGACTTTTGCTACTGGTGGCGCTACCTTTTACTAGCGAATGGGTGACTCGTACAGACATTGAGCAAACACAAAGTCGATTGCGCCAAGCAATGAGCATTGCGAAATCGCGAGCGATGCAAAACCCTAAAGGCATTGCGCAATCGTTACCCGTGGCAGTGGTCTGCGCCGGTAGCGACAGTCAAGGTAAACCTGAGCTCACAGTCAGGCAGATTCCGAAAGGTTTGGCACCTAATGTTGACCCTTGTACGCTGACTAATGATGACGATAAATTATGGGCAACCCATTACAGTCCAAAAGCCCAACTGCGACATATCGCTGGCGCGCAGGTGCTGAGCTACTTGTTTTTCGATAGTCGCGGCACAGTGATAGCTAGTCATTGTCCACAACCTAATCGTTGTGCGACGACCAATCAGTTACAAGTTGTCGATATAAAAGATCCAACCAATGCCGATAAAGCAATGATAATTGCGGCTTTTTAATTTGACGTTAAAGTGACTACTCAGAGGTACTCAAGTTTCGTGGCCCAGAAATAATCCATCACACCTTATCATGTAAAATTTTACAGCTTGGCTCAATCGTTACATCTTACGTTACCTCTTAAATAAGGCACTTAAATCATTTTATAGGCATTGTTAGGTATTGCCTTAATGTAATAACCTAGATTTAGAATATTTCTGTGTGTCTTATTGGTTTCTTTTTTGTGCCTTATTCGGTTTTTTTTTGAATCTCTAATGTGTTTATTTTTTCTGGCGCGCCGTTAAGCCTTTATTCAGGCGCTTGGCTCCTATAATGCAGCCGTGAAGATGGTCGTTTCGACTTTAAATGCGTGGCGACTCAGTAAGTGACGGCTCAACACCGTGTTCATCTTTTTGTTGAATTTTAAAAATGATAATTTAAAGATCCGATAGGACGATTAGGAGTCAACCATGAAAAAAATGAGTATGTTAAAAGCTGCCGTATCAGCAGTGACTTTAGGTGCAATGAGCCATGTTGCTGTTGCAAGCGATTTTGAAATTGGTATTGGCGCGCCTTACTACGGTTTTGATAAAGAGCTTAACTTAGAAGATAAAGTCGGCGTTAACCTCAATGCTGGCTACCGTTTTAATAAGCCTTTTGGTTTAGAGCTTTCTTATTCTCAAGTGGCGACGGATATTAACGGCATCGATACAGACGTTGCTGATTTGCGTTTGGATGGTTTGTGGTACTTGGCCAACGAAGGCAAAATTTTACCTTATGCCGCCTTTGGTGTAGGTATGCTCGAAACTGAAGTCGATGGCTTTGATGCTGAAGACGAAGAGACCGTTAACTTTGGTTTAGGTGTAAAAACACATTTAAGTCAGCGCATTCGTGCGCGTATCGACGGCCGCTGGTTACACGGTCTAGATTCGCATTCCAACCACAGTGTGATTACCCTAGGTTTAGGCTATGTCTTTGGTGCTTCTACACCGGCGCCTAAAATTGTTGCTGCTGAGTTTACCGATAATGATAAAGATGGTGTAGAAGACTCAGCCGATATGTGTGCCAATACCCCAGCGGGTGTTAATGTTGACGCAAAAGGTTGTGCATTGGATACTGACCGTGACGGCGTTGCTGATCATTTAGATAACTGTGCGGATACCGACAAAAAACTTAAAGTAGATGCTGTCGGTTGCCCTGTTGTATTAAGCGAAGATGTTTCTATTGATTTGAGTGTTAAATTCTCGAGTGGTAGCGATGTTGTTGATGCGGCGTACTTTAATGAAATTCGTGGTGTAGCGCGCTTTATGGAGCAGTACGAAAATAGCGAGGTTGTCATTGAAGGTCATACTGATACCAGCGGTTCTGCAGCCTTCAACAAAAAACTCTCGCAAAAACGTGCAGATGCAGTTGCGGCGCTTATTGTTGAGCAGTACGGTATTGAGTCTCATCGAGTGAAGGCGATGGGTTATGGTGAAGAGCAACCGCTTGTTGCTGAAAACTCAAAAGCCGATCAAGCCACTAACCGTCGTGTTGTTGCAAAAGTCAGCGCTAAAAAAGAAGTGCTTGAAGTTAAATAATTCAGCACTATATAAGCTCTGAATAAGTAGAATCCACCAAAGGCGCTTTTTAAGCGCCTTTTTTGTCTCTGTGGATTATCTACGCCTGTTGTTTCAGATGGATAGTGTTATCTTACAGGCGAGCTTGCTTGGCTGGTGATTAGGGTGCCTATCTGTATGGTCCTGCGCGCGCATGAGTTGTGCAATAAGCTCTTCGTGATTGCAGCGCCCATTGCAAGAACAATGGGCGGGTAAATGATGAAATCGGTAAATTATGAAACTTTGGCCCTTTTGTGAGCGCTTCTATAGTCGTAAGCCCGTAGAAGCTTTATGCTTGCAGTTGCAAGATAACCATAATATTTGTGTGGGCTTAGTGATTTGGCTATGTTGGCATGCGGCATATGGTCGTTTTTTGAATGAGGCGACCTTTGCTATCGCTAAGCGTGAGTTCCTAGGGGCTGATCACGGCATGATTGAGCAACTGCGTAGCGTGCGAAAGATATTAAAATCATCTGCGCTGGCTGACGGTGCTGCCATCAAAAGTCACATATTAGCCGCTGAAATATTGCTAGAAAAGGCAATTTTGGAGCGATTAGAGTCATATATTCAGTTGCAGGAACTAACTCCTGATTCCGCTGCCTTTGGGTTGTTGGATTATTTGCGTCAGCATCAGGTGCCAGAGGCTGACCGAAGTGCACAGTTTTTGTATGCTAACGCTTTGGCATGTATCACACAATGATTGATATTTATTGCGCGTAAGGGTTGGCAGTGCGGCCACTTAATGCGTTAATATGCCGCGCAATTACCAATTATGCATTGTGCTAACGATGCACAGCATAGCCACGATTCAAAGATGCCTAAAGTGGGTCTTATGAATCTTGACTGGATGCTCAAGTCATTCGTTAGCCTTCTATTGGGTGACATTGTTGGCTCAATAGTGATTTTTTATATTAGATGTTGTTTTAATTGAGTTCACTTATTTTTAATTTGGTTTAACAGCCAGTTAGTAATGTTAATAAAATACAGGATAGATTTATGAAGACGTTGTTTTCTTGCAAGAACACCCTCCTTGCGGCGGCGGTATCGGCTGCATTAATTACCACCGGTTGTAATAAGCCTGCTGCGCAAGCTGCTGCCCCCTCAGAAGTTGAACTCACGACTATTGAGCAAAAAGTAACATACATTGTGGGCTACCGCATGGCTAAGCAAGCTCAGCAAGGTGAGTTTGCGTTGGATAAAACCGTCATGGGCATGGCAATTCAAGATGTGGCTAGCGAGAAAGAACCTCGCATTGCTCAAGAAGAGCAACAAAAAATCATGATGGAGTTCCAGACTCAGCAAGAAGAAAAGCGTGCTGCTGAAGCGAAGAAGCTTGGTGCAGAAAACTTAGCGAAAGGTAAAGCCTTCTTGGACGCAAATGCCAAGAAAGATGGCGTTAAAGTCACAGAGTCTGGCTTGCAATACAAAGTGATTAGCGCAGCCGAAGAAGGCGCAGCTTCACCTAAAGCGGAAGATACTGTAAAAGTACATTACCATGGTACCTTAATAGACGGCACTGTTTTTGATAGCTCTAAAGATCGCGGCGAGCCTGTTAGCTTCCCTGTTTCAGGTGTTATTCAGGGCTGGGTTGAAGGCTTACAGTTGATGAAGGTAGGTGAAAAATTTGAGCTTTATATTCCAGCTGAGCTTGCCTATGGCGAAAATGGTACAGGTCCTATTGGTCCTAATTCAGCATTGGTGTTTGAAGTTGAATTGTTAGAAATCAACCCAGAAGCACCTGCGGGTCATGGCGGTGCTCATGGCGCAGCGCACGGTGGTGATGATCCACACGCCCACTAAGAGACTCAGTCAATAAAAAAGCCCGATTTATCGGGCTTTTTTATGCGTGTCTATTTTGTAGCCCATGACTTAGCAGCGCTCATCCAGTAGTATGAGGGTTTTCACTTTAAGTCATCCTGTTTTATGCCACAGTCTTATATCAAGCGCATATTAGATGCGCGTATTTATGATCTTGCCGTAGAAACCCCGCTCGATTACGCACCCTTGTTGTGTGAAAAAACACGTAATAAAGTGTATTTGAAGCGTGAAGATCTACAACCTGTTTTCTCGTTTAAGCTTCGTGGTGCATATAACAAGCTACTTAAGCTACCCAAATCGCTGCGCGAGCGCGGTGTTATTGCGGCATCGGCGGGTAATCATGCTCAAGGTTTGGCTTACTCGGCCCGTCATATGGGCGTACCTGCGACCATTGTGATGCCGCAAACAACGCCCGCTATTAAGGTGAGTGCTGTTAAGCGCCATGGTGCGAATGTTGTATTGCATGGTGATACTTATGATGAGGCCTCTAATTTAGCCAAGCAGTTAGTTAAGGAAAAAGCACTGACGTATATTGCTCCGTATGATGACCCAGATGTGATCGCAGGCCAAGGAACAGTTGCTATGGAACTGTTGCGCCAGCATACCTCCGATATTCATGCTGTTTTTATCCCCGTAGGTGGGGGTGGATTGTGCGCCGGTATGGCCGCTTATATTAAATATGTTCGCCCTGAAATCAAAGTGTATGCGGTAGAGCCCGAAGATGCCGCTTGCCTTAAGTTGGCCATCAAGCAAAAAAAACGCGCTATTTTACCGCAAGTGGGGATTTTTGCCGATGGCGTTGCCGTGGCGCAAATAGGGGAAGAAAATTATCGAGTTTTAAAAGATACCATTGATGGCGTGATTACAGTAACCACCGATGAAATTTGTGCGGCCATTAAAGATATTTTTGAAGATACTCGATCAATTGCTGAGCCTGCTGGGGCGTGCGCACTTGCAGGCCTCAAAAAATACGCACAAGAGAGCGGTTGTGAAAACGAAACCCTGATTGCTGTACACAGTGGCGCCAATACTAACTTTGATCGGTTACGTTATATCTCTGAGCGAACCGAAATTGGTGAACGCCGAGAGGCGGTCCTACTTGTAACCATCCCTGAAAAGCCCGGAGCCTACCTCAAATTTTGTGAATTGCTGGGTAAGCGCAATATTACAGAGTTTAACTATCGCTATGCAGGTGGCGCTAAGGCAACGATTTTTGTGGGCTTGCAAATCACACCTGCGAGTGACGATAAAGAGGCGTTACTGGCACTGTTGACGCGCCAAGGTTATGGCGTTATCGATATGACCGATAATGAAATGGCTAAATTGCATATTCGCCATCTTGTTGGCGGGCATGCGCCAGCGACTTTAAAAGATGAAGTTGTCTATCGTTTTGAATTTCCTGAGCGACCAGGCGCACTGTTAAAGTTTTTAACTTTATTAGCCAATCGCTGGAATATATCGCTTTTCCACTATCGCAACCATGGCGCAGCTTATGGTCGGGTATTGATTGGTTTGCAAGTTGCCCCATTGCAGCGTCCCGATGTAGAAAAAGCCCTAAAAGCGCTAAATTATGCTTTTTGGGAAGAGACGAATAACCCCGCGTACCAACAATTCCTGGCGTCACTTAATCAATAAGTATGGCATGCGGGGTTATATTGATGCCTGAGGGTTAGGTCGCTGATAAACATCAGGTGATGTGGGCAAAAATCAGCATGCCCTGCGGTTTACTTATCCGCCATTGAGGTTGGTATTGTGCAATCCGCATTCTTTTTTGGTGGCATCTTCCCACCACCAGCGACCCTCGCGCTCATGCTGGTTGGGCCCTACAGGGCGAGTGCACGGCTGGCAACCGATTGAAATAAAGCCTTGGTCATGCAGTGTATTATAAGGTACTTCTAGTGCGCGAATGTGTGTCCATACATCATCCGAAGACCAGTTGGCGAGTGGGTTGTATTTGGTTAGCGTGCGTTTGGGTCCTGCAAAATTCTCATCGGTTTGAATCACTGGGATTCCTAGGCGTGTTCCTGGGCTTTGATCTTTGCGCTGGCCTGTTATCCAAGCATCCATATTCGCGAGTTTTCGCTTGAGTGGTTCTATTTTTCGAATACCGCAACACTCCTGATGGTTGTCCTGATAAAAGCTAAAAAAGCCTTTTTCGGTGGTGAGTGCTTGTACCGCAGCAGCTTGTGGTGCAAGTACGTCGATATTGATTTTATAGTGATCGCGTACGCGATCAATAAATTGGTAGGTTTCGGGGTGCAGGCGACCAGTATCTAGGGTAAAAACCTGCACATCTGGGCGCAGTTTACTGGCTATATCAATCAATGCGACGTCTTCGGCGCCACTAAAAGAGATAGCGATATTTTCGTGTTGTGAAAAAGCATATTCAATAATTTGACGCGGGCTTTTGCTTTGGAGTTGCGTGTCGAGCTCACTAAAATCTGGGCTTTTATCTGTAGCAATCATAAAGGTCTCTCGCTGGTTGCGTTAAAAGGTAGAGCATACCAAATTACCAGAGCTCACCCAAATGTTGCTTTAGGCGTCATTTTGTCGGATCTATTTCATTGCTCATCAAAAGTTCAAGCATTCTCTCGCGCAAAGTAGGTTTTGGGCTATTCTTGTTTTATGGCGCAACAGGCGGGTTCATTGAAAGGCGGTTTTCGCCGAATCAGTGCCCATGTATTGTTGAATCAAGTCATTACATTTTTTGATTGAGTCTTTAAAGGTGGATATAACTCATGGCAATAAATTCTTCTGTTTCTGGTGACGGTAAAACATTAATGATTGAAGTTGACGGTCGCTTTGATGCAAGTTCTTTAGATGAGTTTCGCAGTTGCTACGAAAGCGGGCAAAGTGCGCTGGCAGGTTATGAGGTGAATTTACGTAAAGCCGAATATTTAGATAGCTCAGCATTAGGCATGTTACTGGTTTTACGTGATTATGCTGGCGGAGATAAAGCAGAAATCACAATTTCAAATTGTTCGCCAGAGGTGAAAAAGATATTTGCCATTTCAAGTTTTGAAAAATTATTCAGTATTCAATAGGCAGTGCCTTCTAAGTGATGCGTCATGACTGAGCATCTGCTCAAAGTTGAGCTTTGCTAACTATCTAGATGTTCAATATGTCTTAAGGGTGATGCATCAATCACTTGATGCATCACCGCCTTATAATAAAAATATCTAAGGGCTGATGCATGAATTCTGTGAAAACTACAGAGGCTATTATTAGTAAATCTAAAATAAAAATATTGGTGGCAGAAGACTCTGCTGTTGACCGTATGATTTTAGAGTGCATGCTAAAAAAAGATGGTTACAACGTAATATTAGCAGAAGACGGCGTTGAGGCAGTCGAAAAATTTGAGCAAGAAAATCCTGACCTTGTTTTTTTGGATGTACTGATGCCGAACCTCAATGGCATGGAAGCGGCTAAAAAAATACGGGCGTTATCGGGAGATTTATTTACTCCAATTGTCTTTTTGACTTCGCTGGCCGATACCGAATCGTTAGTAACCTGTCTTGAATCTGGTGGCGATGATTTTTTACCGAAGCCTTATAACGCCATTATTATTGAAGCTAAAATAAAAGCTTTTTATCGTATGCGTGAGATGAACCAAACCATGGTGCGTCAGCGAGATCAAATTGAATTAAATAATAAGCATCTCATGCAAGAGCAAGAAGTTGCTAAGCAGGTATTTGATAAAATCACTCATGCAGGTACCTTAGATTTGCCCATTATTAAATATTACATGTCGGCACTGGCGGTATTTAATGGGGATGTTTTGTTGGCTGACCTTAGTCCTACAGGTAGCTTATTAATGCTTTTGGGGGATTTTACAGGTCATGGTCTGCCAGCGGCTATTGGTTCTATGCCATTGGCTTCTATATTTCATGGAATGGCGAGAAAGGGCTTTAGTATTGGTGATATTATTCGTGAGATCAACGGTAAGCTTTATCATACCTTGCCTGTTGGTTTGTTTTGTTGTGCTACAGCCGTCGATCTCAGTTTCCATAAAAAGCGGGCCTTAATATGGTCGGGTGGATTACCTGAAGGTGGAATTTATCGGGCAGCGTCCCAGCGTTTTGATATGCTTAAATCAGGTAATTTACCGCTAGGTGTATTATCGAATCGGGAGTTTAACCATACGCCTACACGGTACGAAATGCATGAGGGTGATGAATTATTTTTGTGGTCAGATGGCATTATTGAAGCCCGAAAGCCCGAAGGTGAAATGTTTGGTGAGGAGCGACTGAATGCATTATTGAATGCTCAGAGCCCTGTGGCCGATGTGTTTGGTAACATATTAAAGCAGGTCCAAGAGCATATCGGCGATAGTGATGGTGATGACGATGTTTCTATGGTGTCTTTGGCGATGCCCGATGACAGTATTGCTCAAAAAATATTATTGAATGCTCCCAAGTCAAGAGGTAGTTTGGCAGATTGGGCAATGACATTGCGGCTAAATACCTCGTCATTAAAAACCTTTGACCCTTTACCTTTATTGCTAAATGTGATTTCTGAAGTTCCACACCTGCGTCAAAGTAGTTCTGTGTTATATACGGTATTGTCTGAGCTATTTAATAATGCGGTGGAACACGGCGTATTGAATTTATCATCACAGCTTAAATCATCGCCAGAGGGGTTTGTGGAATATTATCGCTTACGTAAAGAGGGGCTAGCTGAACTAGTTGAGGGTTGGGTGACTATTGACTTTGAGCACCAGCTAGAGGCGTGTGCAGATGGTGGCGTGTTAACTATTCGCTTTACCGATAGTGGTAGTGGCTTTGTTAAAGAAAATGACATTGAGCGTACTGCCGATGGTAATTTACACCCTAATTATTATGGTCGTGGATTACAGCTCATAGAATCTATTTGTGAAAAATTAACCATCAATGTGCCAGGTAACAAAGTGGAAGCTATTTTTAGGTGGAGTACCGATGATTAATGTGACACCGATACGCTCTAGTATCGATAAAACGTCAGCAATAATTTGTCTGATTTTATACGCCGAAAGAGATCATATTAAAGCCTATACATTTAATAGCGATGAGGGTTAATTGATGAGCGAAGCAGTAAATTTAGATGTTTTAGATGAGCTTAAAGAGCTATTAGACGATGGTTTTCCATTGTTGGTTGAACGATTTGTGGCGGATGGCCAAGAGCGCGTAGATAAAATATTATTAGCCCTTGAAGAACAAAATCCACAATTGCTGTATACCGAAGCGCATGGCTTAAAAGGCAGTAGTCGCAATATAGGGGCTGGCCCTTTAGCTGATCTTTGTGGGCAGTTAGAGGCAATGGGACATGCGAATGACTTAACCGCTGCAGAGACAATTGTTGCCGCTTTAAAGACAGAGTTTTCCGCTGCTTGCCAAGTCATTATTGATCACTAAGTAATGATTTAATCATCGTTGAAAAATAAAAAAATCACAGAGATTCGGTATTAGTAATATCCCACACTAATTAGTTCATTGACTTGTACTTGATAACTTAAAGCCTATATAGGCTGGCCTGATACTCATCGATGATGTAATTGAGCATAGATATTCATGATGAAATTATCGCCGTGATTTAACGTGATCCCCCTTTGCCTGGTTGGCTTAAAACCTGCTACATAAAACACTTGATCTAGACAGCTTGGCTGTTGTTATTTAAATTACAGGTGAATTATGCGGTCAGAATCCCCTTCAAGTCTCGATATCCCCTCTAGCAAATCTACAATTAAGCAGGCTCACAAAGCACGCCAAATAGTTGACCGCTCAACTCAAGAAGCCCCTAGAGAAAAACCTTTTAAGGCATCTTTTGACGAGTCGTCAGTAAAAGCCAAAGGGCAGGCTATTAGCCATAAGGTATCTGATGCCGAAAAAAGTCCTCAGAGTCATGAGCTAGAGCATAAGCAAATATTAATCGCTGATGACGAGAGTGCGTTATTATCGGAAGCGGCATTAAGCGTGGTTGCGAGTCATATTGATCAGGCAATCGATGTCTCTGCTAATGAGCAGGGCTTAATATTGGTCAGTCAAGAAATCGCACTAACACCAAACGTTGGCATGAGTGGCGCAATGCTTGAAGGCAGCGCTTTTGGTGATGACGCTTTGAAACTATTACCATCAGATACCAATAGTGATAACTTTGGTGGTGGTGCGTTGTTGGGCCGATTCGAATTTAACGCTAAGCATGAAAAAGCGTTAACAGCCAGTACGCTTCAAATGAGTACTGACGAGATTAATAAGACAGGGATGATGACTGGAGGGCTGCCAGTTGTTGAGGTGAAATATTCGAGTACTTCAGTATTAGCGCAAAGCAATGACACGCTCGATGCCCGCGGTGCCAGCGCAAAACTTAGCCAAGCAATGGCGGCTATTACCGCTACGGGTCGCGAGAGTGCGAACGTTACAGTTAAAGGACCTGAGGTCGATCTCGGATCAGCCATGCCAAGCGATAAATCGATTGCCCAGCTGGCGATGAATTCGGCTGGAAAACTCGCAGCCTCTCACGGGCAAGGTGAGGCGGTATTGACCCATCAAAAAATTAATTTTCAGCTCAATAACATGCTCGGGCGCAGTGTATCCGAGAGCACAATAATAGATACGTCAGCGCAAGAGACACTTACAGAAGCGGATGCTCATCTTGATATAAAATCTGTAAGTACGCTAGCGATCGAGCGTACGGAGCCAAAAACATTGGCCTCCGGTGCTGAGAAAGTCACGCTAACGGCGCAGATGCGTGTGGGGATGCCTGGCTGGGCAGATCAAATTGCTGAGCGCACGGCGAGCTTAGTGTCGCAAAATATTAAGCAGGCTGAAATTCAATTAAATCCACAAGAAATGGGCCCGATCAATATCAAAATATCTGTCAATCAAGATCAGGTTGCTGTGATCTTTTCGGCACAAAATGCAGGTGTACGTGAGGCTTTAGATCAAGGTGTACAGCGCTTGCGCGATACACTGGAATCCGAGGGTATGGCGTTGATTCAAGCGGACGTGGATGATCAACAGGCAGCGCCTGATCAAGACTCTCAAAATCATGATGAGCACACGCCAATAGTGGCCGATGAGATATCTGATGATATAGATACTCAAACGATCGAGATAGCACTACCATCGTCAGGTATTGATCAATTTGCTTAGCCTGAATGATTACGCCTTTGTCATGACATTTTTATTTGTGCTTATATTTTATCTAAGGGTCTTATGGCATTTATTTTGCAATTTTTTTCTTCAAGGTTGTTTAGTCTTAACATTGACGGAATATTGACATGGCAGAAGATGATGCGCCAGTAGAAGAAGGTTCTGGCGGAGGTAAAAAAAAGTTAATTTTTTTAATAATCTTAGCTGTAGTTTTAGTTGGCTTATCGGTTGGTGGAACGATTGTGGCACTTAAAGTGTTGTCGCCTCCCCCTGAAGCTGTCGATAGTGAGGCTATTGAAGAAGCGGTCGAAGAAGTCAAGGCGCCCGCTATTTACTACCCTATAAAACCCTCTGTTGTAGTTAATTATGATCATAAAGGTCGCCAGCGTTATGCTCAAGTTGATGTCACATTATTGATTCGTGATCCAGCTATTGTGTCAGCTATCGAATTACATGCCCCTACCATTGCGAATGCTTTGGTATTGACGATTGGAGGGCAAAACTATGAAGAGGTGCAAACCGCCGAAGGAAAAGAATTATTGCGCCAAGAGTGCTTGCAGGAAATTCAAAAAATATTGGAAGAGGAAGTCGGTAGTGTCGGTGTAGAGCAAGTTCTTTTTACTAATTTTGTCATGCAGTAATATTAGGAATAAACATGCAAGATTTACTTTCGCAGGACGAAATTGATGCGCTATTGCATGGCGTTGATGATGGTGATGTTGATACTGAAGATGACAGTGATCCGCTGGCGGTTAGTAATTATGATTTAACTAGTCAAGATCGTATTGTACGCGGGCGAATGCCTACGCTGGAAATGATTAATGAGCGTTTTGCCCGCTATACCCGGATTAGCATGTTTAACTTATTGCGTCGTACTGCCGATGTATCAGTAGGTGGAATACAAATTCAAAAATTCGGTGAGTATGTTCACACGCTGTATGTTCCAACCAGTTTGAACATGGTGAAATTTCGGCCCTTGCGTGGTACAGGGCTGGTTATTTTAGATGCTAAATTGGTTTTTAAGCTGGTAGATAATTTTTTTGGAGGCGATGGGAGACACGCAAAAATTGAAGGGCGTGAATTTACACCAACAGAATTGCGTGTTGTGCAAATGGTCTTAGAGCAGGCATTTATCGATTTACGCGAAGCTTGGCGTGCAATAAAGCCCATTGAATTTGAGTTTGTTAATTCCGAGGTCAACCCCTCAATGGCTAATATTGTAAGCCCTAGTGAGGTAGTGGTAGTGAGCACTTTTCATGTCGAGCTTGATGGTGGTGGTGGCGAGTTACATATCACAATGCCATATTCGATGGTTGAGCCGATTCGTGAAATTTTAGATGCTGGTTTGCAATCAGACACCGATGAAAGAGATGACCGCTGGATTAATGCTTTGCGTGAAGATGTTATGGATGCAGAGGTTGAATTGGAGTGCGATGTTGCACGACGTGAAGTGAGTTTGAGGGATATCGTCGAGTTACGCCCTGGTGATATTATTCCAATTAACTTATCAGAGTATCAAATATTAACGGCCAATGGCGTCCCTATGTTTAAGACAATACTCGGGCAGCGCGAAGAGCACTTGGCGTTAAAAGTCTGTGAGAAAATAGCACGACCGATGACTAATACCTCCGCGACAGCAGGAGAAAAAAATGAGTGATGATGATAATGATAATGTTGACCAAGGCAATATGGCTGACGAGTGGGCGGCAGCCATGGAAGAGCAAGTCACCGAGGAATCTTCAGAAGCAGGAGGGGAGGCAGCACCTATTGATTTAGAAGATTTTGGTGAAACTGGAGAGGCTATCCCCACGGGGGTTGAAGGTCGTCCTGATTTGGATGTTATTTTAGATATTCCTGTGAGTATCTCTATGGAGGTAGGCTCTACAGCCATTACTATTCGCAATTTATTACAGCTTAATCAAGGTTCAGTGATTGAGTTGGATAGACTTGCTGGTGAACCGTTAGATGTTTTAGTCAATGGGACGCTTATTGCTCATGGCGAGGTTGTGGTTGTCAATGAAAAATTTGGTATTCGAATGACAGATGTGATTAGCCCTTCTGAAAGAATTAAAAAATTGAGATAAAGCGATGAGTTCCAAAAAATCAGTTTTCACATATAGCATGGGCTATTTTTTTAATTTTTATTGCCTGGTAGTCAGTCCATTAATGTTGGCGCAAGATCATTCGACATCGCTGGATGATGCTGCAATAACGACTCCAGATACAGTATTTAATCAGACGATAAAATCGACTCAGCTTGTTCCGATGCTCCAATCGAAGTACATTAGCCAGCCAATAGCCAATCTTCAAACTGTAGCGCCTACACCAATATCTTCTGTTGCTCCCACATCTTCTAATGCGAGTATTGACAGTACAAGCGCGAGTGACTCTTCTCTTTCGGGCAGTCATTCGGGTGGTCATGTTGGCTATTCTCGCAGGGAATCTTATGCATCGATATCAAAAGCAGAGCTTTTAATGAAGGTCGTTTTAGGTTTAGTGTTTGTGTTGGGGGTTATTGGATTACTTGCTTGGCTGTCTAAAAAAACTGGTATTTATCGCTTAGCTAATCATAAAAAAATTTGCTTGCGTGAAAGTGTTAATTTATCGAATAAAGAAAAATTAATATTGGTTGATTTTGCTGGTGAAAGTTTATTGTTGGGTGTAGGTGGGGGGCGTATTACACTAATAAAAAGTATACCTGAACTACCTACAGCAAAAGCAGAATCCGTAAAAACCTCACTAGGAGCGAATAATGCATTGGATTTTCAGCATAAATTAAATTCGTTTTTACTCAAAGGAGGACAGTCATAATGCCTTTGCGCTGTTGGCATTTTATTAGACAGCAAGGCGTTACGATTTTTGGGTTTTTATTAATTGCAATATTATTTTGGGGTGCTTATCAGGCTGAAGCTCAAGTATTAGAAGAAAATATTACGACAAAAAATAGTGACCTAGCTTCGTCATCGGATACAGTACAGCGCATGGATGAGTTAACACGCCCCACGGCCCCGCAAGGTTTTGCACCACTACCAGCAATGCCAATATTGACCGTTACTGAAATGCAAAATGGTACGCAAGACTATAGCGTGACCTTGCAGGTGTTGATGTTGATGACGGCATTATCCTTTTTGCCGGCCATGCTTATGACCATGACATCCTTCACACGTATTATTATTGTATTTTCAATACTTAGGCAAGCCTTAGGGCTGCAGCAATCACCTTCAAATCAAATTTTAATAGGTTTAGCATTATTTCTAACTTTTTTTATTATGAGTCCTATTTTAGAAAAAATTTATAAAGAAGCTTATTTACCTTATGCTCATGAGCAAATCACCGCGCCTGAAGCCTTAACTATAGCCCAAGCCCCCATTCGGGATTTTATGATTGGGCAAACCAGAGAGTCGGATCTAGCTTTGTTTTTCCGAATATCTAAGCGCGATAGTGTAGCAAGTGCTGATGAGATACCTTTATCTATACTAATGCCTGCATTCATTACTTCAGAACTTAAAACAGCATTCCAGATAGGCTTTGTTATATTCATTCCTTTCCTCGTAATTGATATTGTAGTGGCGAGTATTTTAATGGCAATGGGAATGATGATGTTGTCGCCTTTAATTATTTCATTGCCTTTTAAAATAATGTTGTTTGTTTTAGTCGATGGCTGGGCATTAATTATTGGTACTTTAGCTGCTAGTTTTGGGGTTTAAATTTTTTATTTACGTACCATTGAGGTATATTATGACGCCGCAAGTCGTTTTAGATATTTTGGGTAATGCCTTTTTTCTTACTATCACCATTGTTTTAGTTATTGTTGGTCCTAGCTTGGCGGTTGGGTTAATTGTGAGTGTTTTTCAGGCGGCGACACAAATTAACGAGCAAACATTAAGTTTTTTACCTCGCTTGGTGATGACGTTGACGACAATTATGTTGACAGGACCTTGGTTGTTAAGCCAGCTAACGGATCTCTTTAATCGTTTGATTTATGATATTCCTCATATAATCGGATAATTATGGAGTTCTCTTTTTTTGAAATTAGCGAATATTTTCAATCGTTATTGATGCCGTTTTTTAGAATAGGGGCTTTTTTTTTAACTATGCCCGTTATTGGAACTCGCGTAGTGCCTGCGCGAGTTCGAATTATTGCAGCCTTTTTAGTGACTTGTGTTATTGCCTCTGTTGTGCCTATACAGTCTGCGCCTGATTTACTTTCTTTACCCATGCTAGGCACTATTGGCGCTGAACTGTTAATCGGCGGTACGGTCGGTTTTGTTTTTCAAATTGTTTTCCAGTGCTTTGTTTTGGCGGGGCAAATCATTGCAGTAAAAATTGGTTTGGGTTTTGCCTCAATGAATGATCCAGTGAATGGTGTGCAAACAACCATTATATCGCAATTTTATTTGGTAGCTGCGACCTTGCTATTTATTGTCTATGATGGCCATTTAGTATTGATAGAGTTAGTTGTAGAAAGTTTTTGGCGTATTCCATTTGGTGATTATTCAGCAATTGAATTTAATGCAGTAGTAGGGTTAGGTTCATGGCTTTTTACAACTGCATTACTGATGTGTGTATCGCTATTGACCGCCTTGCTGTTAGTTAATTTAGCTTTTGGTGTGATGAGCCGTGCTGCACCACAACTAAATATATTTGCTGTGGGTTTTCCTTTTACTTTGACGCTAGGCATGATTTTAATTTTTATAGGCTTAGATAGTATGCTGGCTTACTTCGAGCGTATTGCAAGTGATGGTTTTATGTTTGTAAGAAATTTAATAGGGTGATAAAGAGTATTTTCCTATGTCAGCTAATGATAGCGCACAAGAAAAAACGGAGGAACCCACATCTAAGCGTCTAGAAAAAGCACGTGAAGATGGTACTGTTCCGCGCTCAAAAGAATTAACAACCAGTGCGCTATTGATTTTAGGCACTATTGCATTGATGGTTACTGGCGGTCATATTTCTGCGACCATAATGAGGGTAATGGTGGCTTGTTTTGGTGCTTCTAGGGAGGTAGTTTTTGATGCTCAAAAGTTACTAGGTTTATTTACTTCTGCAATTTATGAGTCTTTTTATGCTTTAATTCCTTTTTTTGCAACAGTGCTCTTTGCTTGCATTGCTGGCCCAACAGCTTTAGGTGGATTTTTGTGGAGTACTAAAGCTTTGGCACCCAAGCTTAATCGCATGGATCCATTAGCAGGGCTAAAGCGCATGTTTTCGATGAATGCTTTGGTCGAGTTATTCAAATCGATCGCCAAGGTGCTGGTCGTCGTTTTTTCGGCGTATTTCACATTGAGTTATATGCGTAATGATGTGTTAGCATTGGTTAATCAGCCGATAGATGAGGCAATTTATAATGCCGCGTATTTAAGCGCTATTGCAACATTAATTATTTGCGCCTCTACCTTAATTGTTGCTGCTATTGATATTCCCTATCAAATTTATGCGCATGTTAAAAAGCTAAAAATGTCAATGCAAGACATCAAAGATGAGATGAAAGATAGTGAAGGTAAGCCCGAGGTAAAAGGGCGCATAAGGCAGTTACAAAGAGAAATGTCACAAAAAAGAATGATGGCAGAAGTCCCTAATGCGGATGTTGTGATTACTAACCCTACACATTATTCGGTGGCATTAAAGTATGACCCTACCAATATGGCAACACCGATTTGTGTGGCGAAAGGGGTTGATTTTTCTGCGATGAAAATTCGCGAAATTGCTCGCGCACATCATGTTGAGCTTGTCCAGGCGCCGGCATTAACGCGGGCTATTTATCATACGACCGGCTTAAGTGAAGAAATTCCTTCGGGTTTGTATGTTGCTGTTGCACAAATATTGGCTTATATTTTTCAGTTGCGAGAATACCGCAGTGGTCGAGGTGAGCGACCATCGCGGCCTAATAATATTAACGTACCTCGCGATATGCGATATGACTAAGTACGTAGTGACCATTTTAATAACGGCTAACTCAAAAAAGAATATCGTCGATCACCATAACGTGCAGTTTTAACAGGCTAAACCAGTCGTCTATGAGTGAAGAGACTGCGGATTTAGCGCTTGTTTTTGAGGTATCCTGACCCTGCGATATTCTAGTTGTGACAATCGTTATGTGCTTTATTCACAGTATTGGCATAAGTAGGCAGTATCAATAACCACTGTGACATCAAATTTTGAGTTTGCGGGCACCTCAAAAACTTGTCCATTTTTAAAGGTTTGTTTGATATTTTCGCCGGGTAGCTTAACTATAAGCTCACCCTGTACAACGGTCATGACCTCTCGTTTATCGGTACCAAAGGTATAATCACCAGCGAGCATTACGCCTATAGTAGCGGGCAGTACACCTGAGTTAATGGCCATAGATTTTACTTGACCATCGAAATATTCATTGATTGTAATCATAAGTTTTTCCTAGTAAATAATCTATTGTAGAATAATTGCATTGCGAGTCCAATAATGACCCACAAATAGGCTGTAATACTGCAGTTTGCATATGCCATGTGCTGTTATAAAAATATTTAACAATTTGCCCTGGGCAGCCAAATTTTGCAATTTTTTACGATTAGGTGCTCATATGCTCGGTCAATCATCCGCCACCGCTCTATGAGGCGATACTGATTTATTCACATAATAAAAGAACTAATGATAGAAGCTGTTTTACTAAGCAAGTTTAATCAACTTATTCGCCAAGATCCTCACTTGCAAGGCACTTTACAATGCAGCATTTACGGGTGTCTTACTATTGCTGAGGGCTATTGTGTGTTTACACTTGAGCAATTATTTGAATGGGTTAAAGCCGAGGTTGCGATGGATTACCCCGAATTTCGCTGTGCAGTTTACAAAAGCACACTAAATCAAAAGCTAGCAATTTTAGGTTATAAAATAGAAGTACGGCAATCCAAGGGGCATATAGATACCAATACCTATCAGCTTATTCGCTTGTTATCTATGTAGTTTATGCGTTTCTTTTTGGGCAAGATACTGATAGTATCGCGGTTCGAATCAGGTGCTTTGCGGTGTAAATCCGTAGAGATAATCGGGAAGTATGGTCGACCCCATCGCTGCCCCCGCATCGGTAAAAAGAGTAGTTTACGACCACTGGCGATAGCTTATTGCTGGGAAGGTGTAAACGATGGCAAATACCCTTTGCCCTCTCGGAGCCCGAATACCGGCCTGTCAATTCTTTCATATATTATGCACGGTGGGTGCATATTTAGGAATATTTATGACAATGCATACAATAGTTGATTCACAAGTTTACAGTAAGCCCATTACTGCAGTACTAATACAAAATGCCGCCGTTTTTACATTTGGCGCCATCATGGTGCTGGCGGTTGGCTTTATGCCAATGAGTGCTGCACACAATGCTGCGCACGATACTCGGCACGCATTGGCATTTCCTTGCCACTAAGCTTTCGCGTCCCATTTTATAATATAAAAATATAGGGTACCGCCTTTTTTGGCTGTCCCTGTACTGTGTTGCCTGCACATTAAGAAATTAATTATTATGCTATTTAGACGCACGATTATTGCCGCCTTATTAGTAGGGCTGGCTGCTGGGCTTGTCTTGAGTTTGGCGCAAGTTTTATCGGTTAATCCTATTATTTTTGCTGCAGAAGCCTTTGAAGTTGACGCCCCTCATGATCATGCCACTCATCAACACGAGAGTGGGTTATTCGATAATGAGTATGGTGAGCCGTGGGCACCGCAAGATGGCTCCGAGCGTACAGGTTATACCATAGCGGCTAATGTACTGGTGGGTATTGGTTTCGCCGCTATGTTGCTGTCGGTCATGTCGCAGTTGCAACAGCAAGGCGCCGCCCGTATTAACGCTTTAACAGGTGTTATGTGGGGCGCTGCGGGTTTTATCGCATTTTTTGTGGCGCCAGCCATTGGTTTACCACCAGAAATCCCCGGTGTTGAAGCGGCGCCTATCAATAATAGGCAAGCTTGGTGGATACTCGCAGTTGTTTGTGTGGGGCTAGGGTTAATGGTATTGAGTTTTGCACGGCTTAAATATAAGTTGGCCGGCATTGCACTGACTGTACTGCCTTATACTGTGACTATCACTCATCATGATGGCCCCATGTTTACCCATCCTGACCCTGAGTCTGTTATTGCGCTTACCCAATTACACCAACAGTTTATTATGGCAAGTGGCTTGAGCAACCTAGCTTTTTGGCTGGCGCTTGGCGTGTGCTCGGCTTGGGCTTTGAATGGCTGGGTATTAAAAGCTGCCGTGTTGAACGCCGCATTAAAGCCTGTAAAGCATGATTAAGCGGTCTCTACAGATGCCTAGCATTGCGTACAATTTCCCTTTTTCGGCTGTTGCATCGCAAGCCTCTTTTAAGTTGGCGTTACGATTAGTCGCTGTTAATCCTTTAGTGGGTGGGGTATTAATTAGTGGGCCGAGAGGCTCTGCTAAATCGACTCTTGCGAAAGGTTTGATTGATATTTTGCCGAGATCAGTTAATGCAGTAAATAAGGCTGAGCTCCAAGATGATCAATTAGGCCGCTGCCAAGCCCCCCCGTTTGTTACTTTGCCATTAGGTGCCTCCGAAGAGATGCTCATAGGCTCACTGAATTTGCAGCAAGTATTAAACGAAAAAACTGTCGAGTTTCAGCCGGGTTTACTCGCGAAAGCACATAACGGTGTACTGTATATAGATGAAGTGAATCTGTTACCCGATAATTTAGTAGACCAACTTTTAGATGTCGCTGCTAGTGGTGTTAATACTGTAGAGCGCGATGGAATTAGTCATCAGCATTTGGCCAACTTTATCTTACTGGGTACAATGAACCCAGACGAGGGGGAGTTGCGAGAACAGTTGACTGACCGCTTTGGTTTGTTTGTCTCGTTAACTAATCAGTATGATTTAGATGAGCGCATAGAAATTGTTCAACGGCGTGAGCAGTTTGATAAAAACCCCGCCGCTTTTGTGCAGCATTATGCCAAACAGCAACAGCTGTTAATGATATCTATCGCCCAAGCCCAAGCGTTATTACCTCGTGTTGAGTGTCCTATGATATGCCGCCGGTTAATTGCCGAGCGTGCCAGCGCTGCCTATGTTGATGGTTTGCGCGCCGATATTGTCTGGATTCAAGCGGCTTTAGCCCATGCTGCCCTTGCGCAACGAACTTGTGTTACCCGTGAGGATGTATTCGCGGTAGAGGAATTAGTATTAGGCCACAGGCGCAATAACAGTACGAGCAATTCGCCGAATAATGACCATAACGATAATAATAATAGCAAGGACTCAGGCAATGGCGGCTGCGCTAATCAACCGACTGAGTTGCAAAGCCAAAAGCCTTTTACCCGACCCGATAATACACGGGCTAATTATTCGGAGGCTAATAGTTCGGGTACTAATAGCCCCGATAATAATAACCCAAATACCAGTGACCCAACGGCAGCAAACGCAGGCCAGCAGCAAAACACTAAGGGCAATAGCGGGCAAGGTGATTGGGGGGCGATGCCGGCGCAACGCCAACAAACACAATTAATATCAATCGCTTTAGCCCCTCGTTTTAAAAAAACAGTGCCCATTAAGCCGATTGCTTGGCTGCCAGGGGCTTTAGCGCAATACGGCGCAGCTACTCAATACTCACCCCCTCACACACGCAATGCTCACCAAGCGACGAGTGCCTTTGTTAATGGGCGGGCATTTTGTCAGGGCGCCAATACAAAAATCCACTGGGTCAATACGCTCATGGTAAACCTTGGGCAATGGCCTTTAAAAACCTTGCGCTTTTGTCAGCCTAAGCGGCGGCAAAGTATTATTCATTTGGTTTTACTCGATACATCGGGCTCGATTTTGGCGAATCAAGGTTTCGCCAAAGCCAAGGGGCTTATTCTTCAAATTGCCGAGCAGGCTTATTTGCATCGCGAGCAATTTTCTTTGTTGGGTTTTGGCGCTGAGCAAGTGCGTACTGTTATGGGCTTACGCCGCGCACCTAAGGCTATGGGTGATGTATTAGATGCTATTACGGCAGGCGGCGGCACACCCTTGCATAGTGCTATTGATGAGGCCGCTAAAATACAGCGCGCACAACTCAAAAAAAACCCATCGGTTATCTTCAAGAATTATATTTTCACCGATGGCCGAATCCGTCATTTTGAGTGCACACAGCAACTAAGCGGTGAGGTGATTGTGGTGGATATCGAACAATCGCAAGTCAAGCGCGGCAAAGCCAAGCATATTGCAGCCTTATTTAATGCGCAATATCTTCCCTTAATGGTGTGAATGATAATGACTGACTCAATACATAAAACCCGTATGGCCAATAAAAAAGCCGCGGTAGATGCCAAAATTGCCAAGGCCACCCAAGAGCGCGGTGTACTTATTTTGTTGAAAGGTAATGGCA
This sequence comes from Marinagarivorans algicola, assembly GCF_001292705.1. GTDB lineage: Bacteria > Pseudomonadota > Gammaproteobacteria > Pseudomonadales > Cellvibrionaceae > Marinagarivorans > Marinagarivorans algicola. The sequence continues at coordinate 28,030 of NZ_LGAK01000029.1, read as the reverse complement.
AAGGTAAAAGCAGCTCTGCTTTTGGGACCATGACGCGTTCGGTTGGGCACGGTAAACGCTGCGCTGTTATCCAGTTTATTAAAGGCCGGATGGAGACGGGTGAATTTAAATTCTTTAAAGATCACCCTTTAATAGATTGGCACGTGATGGGGCATGGCTTTACTTGGGAGACACAAAATAAATCACTGGATATTATTGCCGCCCAAAAAGCGTGGGCATTAGCCGAAGAGCTTTTACAAAATGAGCGCTATGACATGTTAGTGTTTGATGAATTAAGTTACATGTTTAAATATCAGTACCTTGACGTTGAGCCTGTTGTTGCGGCACTTAAAAAGCGCCCAGCGATGCAAAATGTCATAATTACAGGCAGAACCATGGCGCTACCATTACAAGAAATCGCCGATACTATTTCGTCGGTACAAGATGAGCGCCATGCGTTTAGGCAAGGCGTAAAAGCACAAGCGGGTATTGAGTTTTAATGACTAACATTGCGTGCCCAGCCTTATTTTTAACAGCGCCTGCCTCAGGCCAAGGTAAAACAACTGTCACCGCAGCCTTTGCGCGCCTGCTTAAGCGCCAAGGCAAAGACGTTCGTATTTTCAAAACAGGCCCTGATTATTTAGACCCGCAAATTTTAGCGCAAGCCTCAGGTCAACCGGTGGTGCAAATCGATTTATGGATGGCCGGTGACCCATGGTGCCAGCATCAGTTTTATCTGGCGGCACAACAGGCCGATTTAATTTTAGTTGAAGGTGCAATGGGGATGTTTGATGGCGAGCCATCCAGCGCCGATTTGGCTACGCGTTTTAATATACCGCTGGCAATAGTGATGGATGTGAAAGGTATGGCGCAAACTGCTGCTGCCATTGCAGTAGGTTTAGCATCTTTTCGCGAAGATATTAACGTCATCGGTTTAATTGCCAACAATTGCGGCTCTGAGCGGCACCGTCAACTTATTGAAGGTGCGTTACCGCCTTCGCTGCCTATGCTCGCGAATGTGGCGCGCTCAGAAGCCATTGCATTACCCGAGCGGCATTTGGGTTTGGTGCAAGCGCACGAAGTACGCGATGAGCTAGAAAAACGTTTTGAAGCTGGCGCTGATGCACTCGATGCGGCAGGTTTTATCGATATTCTTCGTTATATAACACCGGTTAACTTTGAGGCAATTACCGTCGATCAAAGCACGCAAGGCATACCGGCACAATGGCTTACAGGTACAACAGTTGCCCTTGCAAAAGATGAAGCTTTTACTTTTATTTATGAGGCCAATGTTGCCCTGCTCGAAACCATGGGCGCCACAATCGTGTATTTTTCACCTTTGCATGACCAACACTTACCTGTCGCGGATGCCCTATGGTTGCCTGGCGGCTACCCCGAGTTACACGCTAAAAAATTGGCCGAAAATCACGCGATGATTGCAGATGTTAAAGCCTTTTATATCGCTAATAAACCTATTTTAGCCGAATGCGGGGGCTTTTTATATTGCCTGCAAACCTTGAGCGACTTAAACGGTGACAGCCATGTTATGGCAGGTTTAATCGCAGGGCAGGGCGTTATGCGCGGTAAGCGCGGTTGCCAAGGCATGCAAGTGGCCCCTTTGCCCGAAGGGGATATCCGTGGTCATGCGCATCATCGTTCACGGAGCGCTCAAACCCCAGTGCCTATTGCACATGGTGTGCGCCAACGACACCCAGCCCCAGGCGAAGCTATTTACCGCGAGCGGCAATTAACCGCAAGTTACTTACATTTATTTTTTCCGTCTAATGCGAAAGCCATCGCGGATCTCTTTTTAGGCCAAGCGGGGTGAGTTATGTCAATTGATACTTTTTTATTATTATTGGTGGGTTTTGGTTTGGGGCTAATGCACGCACTAGATGCCGATCATATTATGGCGGTATCGGTTTTAAACAGCCAAAAAACCAGTATTAAACGAACCTTGGTGCAAAGCGGCCGCTGGGCGCTGGGGCATGGTGGCATGCTCTTGTGCTGCGGTATATTACTGTTTGGTGTGGGGGTGCCCATTCCCGAGAGCATACAAAAAACGGCCGAAATGAGCGTGGGTGTCTTGTTAATTGTATTGGGGGTGATGTGCGTTATACGTATCCGCAAAGACAAGCTCACCTTTGAGCGACACAGTCACGGCGATATTGTGCATGCTCATTGGTACGAAAATACTCATGCGCATACTACCAAGCACAGTCACAAACCCGTATTTGTAGGTATGTTACATGGTTTGGCAGGCAGTGCACCGGCGTTGGCGTTGATTCCTGCTGTGGCAAATGGCCAGTTTATGCCAGCTATGCTGTACCTTGTTATTTTTTCATTGGGCGTGATGCTGTCTATGTTATTTTTTGGTTTAGGGTTTGCGCATATTCAACAATTTTTAAGTCGTCGCTCTCATGTGATCTTTCAGTTAAGTCGTCATGGCTTAGCGCTGTCGTCTATCGCATTGGGCAGTTATTGGTTATTGCAGGCAAGTTGAATCATGTGGGAAGAGAGCACAGAAAAACCAAAGCCTCTTCGCACAGGGTTAACGACAGGTACGTGCGCTACGGCCTGTACACTCGCATCGGCGCGTTATTTATTGTCGTACCGGGTTACAGCCGCCGCTAATACGCCCTTATGTGCATCGTCGGTCAAAAAAAGCCGCGATCAAGCGGCTCAAACACCGTGTGCACAAACCTCTTCGGTGGTGAGTGTCACACTCCCTAAAGGCAAAACAGTTGAGTTAAAGGTAGTGAGTTATCCGCTGGGTGATAAAGCCCAATTATTAACCGGCGTACGTTCGACAACCATTAAAGATGCTGGCGATGACCCTGATGTGACGCACGGCGCAACAGTGTTTGCCGATGTTGTTTTGCAAGAGGCTCAAGGCATTGTATTTTGTGCCGGCACTGGTGTGGGTACGGTAACGCGAGAGGGCTTGGTTTTATCGGTAGGTGAGCCCGCTATTAATCCGGTACCACGCCAAATGATGACTGATAATTTATTAGCCCTTGCGCAAGAGCTTAATTACCACGGCGGCTTTAAAGTCACCATAGGTGTCGAAAAAGGCGAAGTCATTGCACAAAAAACCATGAACGCACGATTAGGTATTGTAGGAGGGTTATCCATTTTGGGTACCACCGGTATTGTGCGGCCCTTTTCATGTGCCGCGTGGATCGCCTCTATCCATCAAAGCATTGATGTCGCAAAAGCCAATGGTATTGAGCATATTGCCGCGAGTACGGGCAACCGCAGCGAGCAGGCTATACAAGCCAAATACCAACTTGACGATATTGCATTAATAGAAATGGGTGATTTTGCCGGTGCGGTATTAAAGCATATCAAAAAACACCCCATCGCAATACTAAGCTTATGTGGTGGGTTTGGTAAAATCACCAAGCTAGCCAATGGCCATATGGATTTAAATAGTCGAGTATCGACTATGGACTTTGACCATATCGCAGAAGTTGCCGGCGCTGCCGGCGCTGATCTCTCTTTACAAACGGCGATAAAAACGGCCAATACCAGCATTGAGGCATTAAAGTTTTGTATGCAACAAGGGGTTCCACTCGCCCACGCCATGTGCCAGAGGGCCTTGGCGGTTGCGCGTAGAGTGGTGCCTGCAAGTGTGCATATGGAAGTATTAGCGACTAATCGCCAAGGTGACTTTATAGGTCATGCCGGTGTTGTTTTAGAGCGAGTCTCAAAGGCTTCTGTCGATACAGCAGCCACCAGCGTTTCAAATAAAAATACAAATACGCATAGGTTGGATAAACATTTATGCGCTTATTAATTTTGGGCGGCACGGCCGATGGCCGTAAACTGGCGGCGCGTTTACATGCACGGGGCATCACGGTTATTTACAGTGTGGCGGGCCTTGTGCGTATGCCAAAGATTGATTGTCAAATTATCAGTGGTGGCTTTACACGCTTTGGCGGTTTGCCGACGTTTATTCAGCGCAACAGCATTAGTGCTATTTTAGATGTCACTCACCCTTATGCCGCTACTATGAGCGCCAAAGCGGTGAATGCCGCAGCGCAGTGTTTGATTCCTTGTTGGCGTTTTCACAGGCCAGCATGGCGCCAAAGTACAGATGACCGCTGGCAGTTATTTAATACTTGGGAGTCATTGGCCACCGCGCTTAGTGGGTATCGCTCGGTGTTTTTAACCTGTGGCCAAATTAACCAACAGCAAATCAATGATTTGGCAGCCAATACACAACAACAAATAGTATTGCGCACAGCCGTACAGCCCAAGTATCACTTGCCACCTAATATACGATGGATTAAAGCAATTGGCCCGTTTACCTTAGAGGGCGAGTGCGAAGTGATGCATAAGTATCATATTGATGTCGTCGTCAGTAAAAATAGCGGGGGCAACTCTACTGTTGCTAAGTTGTTTGTTGCACGCGAATTGAATATTCCGGTTTTTATGTTAACACGCCCCAAGCTACCGGCTGTTGTCCATCAATTTAGTACACAGGATGATTGCCTTATTCATGTGTTATCCGTTTTTAGCTCGTAAGGTGACAGCCATGCCCTTTGATTATGTTATTGACCCGCAAGCGATCGAGCAAGAAAGCTTTCGCCAAATTCGCGCGTTAACCGATTTATCGCGTTTTGATCAATATCAACAGCAAGTTGTCATGCGTATTGTGCACAGCTTAGGTTTACCACATTTATCGGAGCAGGTGCACTTTAGTCAAAATGCATGTACTGCAGGCATGCAGGCATTAGCCCATAACGCTAATATTTTGTGCGATGTCGAGATGGTCAAGCAAGGCATTACCAAGCGCATGATCCAAAAAAATCCGTTGTGTTTTTTAAATGATGAACGCACACAAAGCCTAGCCAAACAACATGCCCAAACACGCTCTATGGCTGCCGTATCGCTATGGCAGTCGCAGCTAAAAGGGAGTGTCGTTGTCATTGGTAATGCACCAACGGCGTTATACCGATTATTAGAAATACTCGAAACAGGTGCCGACAAACCCGCCTTAATCATCGGTATGCCGGTAGGTTTTGTAGGCGCAGCCGAATCTAAGCAAGCCTTATGGGATAACCATGCGGCACTAGGCATAGAGTGCATTACCTTGCTGGGTCGTGAAGGCGGTAGTGCGGTATCGGCGGCCAGCTGTAATGCGTTATTACGCTGTAATATGGGTGAATATTATTAATATCTCGCATACTGTAAGCAGTCATTATGGCGCTGATGAAAATACGTCGATAAATATCACTATCCACATCATAGGCTTAGGTGTCGCGCAAACGGCCGTTTTAAATACCACCGCTATACAGGCCTTGCGCACTGCTAACACGGTCATTGGTGCTGCACGTCAGCTGGCGACTGTGGGCCATGTTATTAATGATAAAAAGCCTCGCTGTATCGAGTTACCTAGGCTTTGTGAGCTTACAGCGCTCATCGAATCTTTAGCGGGCAACGTGGTGGTATTGGCCTCTGGCGATCCATTGTATTACGGTATTGGCCGTTGGTTTACGCAGCGTTTTGCTGCGGTGCAATTACGATTTTACCCCGCGGTATCCAGTGTGCAGGCGGCATGCCACCGTTTAGGCTTGGCTCTGCAAGATGTCGAAGTCCTGAGTTTACACGGCCGCCCCGTCGAAAAGCTGCGCACTAAACTTAAAGCTAATAAACACTTATTAATACTGACCGATAAAAACAGCCACCCTCAGCGCTTAGCGCAAGAGTGCTTAGCGGCTAACTACCCAGACACACAAATATCGATCTGTGAGAACTTAGGTTATAACGACATAGGTTGTAACGACATAGATAATAACGACTTAACAAATAAAGAGACAAGTTCAAAAAAAACAAGCTCTCAAAACCAAGCCCCGGATAATATACAGTGCAAACAAGAGCGCGTGAGTACTTGGCCGGCCCAAGCGCTGGCCAATAGTACGCAAGTGTTTTCTGACTTACACGTTACTCATTTACACGTGCGCGGTCATGGCGGGGTTTTACCGGAGTTTCCGGGTATTCCCGATCACCACTTCCAAACTGGCGCCGCGCCAGGCAAGGGTATGATCAGTAAGCGCGAAGTGCGGTTGGCCATACTATCGATGATGGGCGTGTGTGCACAAGATGTTGTGTGGGATATCGGTGCAGGCTGTGGCGGTGTGGCGATTGAATTGGCGCTATGGAATGAGCAGGCCAATATTTACGCCATAGAGTGCCACACCCAGCGACTAGCTTTTTTGCGGCAAAACCAACAGCACTTTGGTGTTGTGCAAAACCTACATGTTATTGCTGGGCGCGCGCCGGCAGTTTTAGTCAATTTACCCGCCCCTAATAAAGTATTTATTGGTGGTAGTGATGGCGAGCTCGAAGCTTTATTACATAGCGCCTGGGCAGTATTACCAGATCACGGTGTGTTGGTGGCTAGTGGCGTCATTGAGAGAACCAAGCATATATTACAGCGCTTTGCCGATGATATTTTGAATGCTCAAATTAACAGTGCGCCAGTTAAGAGTCCCAAGTCATCAGTTGCATCGCAAGTCGAAAGTATTGAGCTGGGTGTAAAGCGTGGTGAAAAAGTCGATGGCCGTATGCAATATGTCGCAAAGCTGCCAATAGAAATTTTTAAATTTACAAAAAAAACAGGTGAGCGATGAAGGCGACATTTATCGGTGTGGGTGTTGGACCCGGCGATCCAGAGCTAATGACATTAAAGGCGGCGCGTTATATCGAGCAGGCCGATATTATTAGCTATATTGCGAACGCTAAAGGCGTATCGCAAGCCAAAACCATCGCGCGCGAGGCGCTATTACGACGCAAATCAACACAAGAAATACCCGTTATTATGCCCATGAGCGAAGACCGGTATATTGCAAACAAGGCTTATGATGCGGCAGCTGCGAGTATTGGACAATCGTTACAGGCTGGTTTAACCGTTGTGTTTTTGTGTGAAGGTGATCCATTATTTTTTGGCTCGTTTGCTTACTTGTTAGAACGCTTGCAAGGCTTGGTGATCTGTGAAGTTGTACCCGGTATTTCGTCGGTACATGCCGCCTCATCTGCTTTACAATTACCGCTAACCATGCAAAAAGAATCTTTTGCAGTTATTAGCGGGCGCCATAGCCAACAAAAAATGATCGATACACTCAATAATCATGACTCGGTTGTTATTCTTAAAGCAGGGCGCTCGCGGCAATCTATTTTAGATGCCATTAGTGCGGCAAACCGTACGGATGATGCTAATTACTTAGAGTACATTAGCCGCGATAACCAAAAAATACAGCGAGATATTTGCGCTTTAGAAGGCGAAGCTGGGCCGTACTTTTCATTGTTTATCATTACTAAAACAACACAAGGCCGGGGCCAATAATTAGGTATGAATAAACCCATACGAATTATTGCACTCACTGATGCAGGCTTGCGCCTTGCGACAAGGTTACAGCACTTTATGCCTGTTGCAACGGTGCACTTTAAACCTAAGCCCTTTAGCCAAAGTGTGCAGCAGGCTTTTACCCAGGGCGATGCGCTCATTATGATTTGTGCCACAGGGATTGCTGTGCGTAGTTTGGCGCCGGTGCTCAATACAAAACACAGTGACCCGCCCGTGCTCGTACTCGATGAACTTGGCGAGTACGTTATTCCTTTATTATCGGGTCACGAAGGCGGGGCAAATAATTGGGCGCATACTATTGCCGCTTATTTGCAGGCGCAACTAGTCATGACGACAGCTAAGCCTTATTTAAAACCGGTGTATACCGTGGGCATGGGGTGTGAGCGATATTGCCCGCAACAAGAGTTAGCCGCTTTATTCGCCCAAGCGTTACAGCAAACGGGCCTCACCGAAGCACAAATACACAGTATTAATAGCATCGACATAAAAGCGGATGAACAAGGTTTAATAGCATTAGCGCAGGCCAAAGATAAACCCTACGGCACTTACGGGACTGTTGCATTGGGTAAAATGGAGCATTTGCTCAGTACTAAATCAGAGTATGTGTTTGGTGTGGTGGGCGTATACGGCGTTGCCGAATCGGCCGCGCTGTGGGCAGCGCAACAACACACCGGGCAAGCACCGGAGCTAGTGTTAAATAAAATAAAAACGGCAAAGGCGACCTGTGCCATTGCGCGTTCATATCCGGCAGGCCCCAAACTGCCATTAAACTCATTGATAAATAAATAATATGAAACAATTATATGTAGTTGGTACCGGACCCGGTGCAATGGACTTAGTTGCCCCCCGCGCTATCGAAGCGATCAAGCTAAGTACCGATCTCGTTGCTTATGGTTTGTACCTCGATTTATTGGGCTCAGTCTGCGAAGGTAAAAACCGCCACGACTTACCCTTGGGTGAAGAAATTGAACGTGCAAGATTGGCGTTAAATTTAGCCGCCCAAGGTAAAATAACCGCATTAGTATCCAGTGGCGATATTGGTATTTATGCAATGGCCACGTTGGTCTTTGAATTACTGGATCAACAATTATCTGGCAAAGAAGACTCACCACAATGGCTAGAGGTTGATATCGAAGTGGTGCCAGGTATTTCCGCGATGCAAGCAGGCGCGGCTAAAATTGGCGCCATGCTAGGCCATGATTTTTGTACCATATCACTGTCCGATCTATTAACCCCTTGGCAAACTATTGAAAAACGTTTGCATGCCTGCGGTCAAGGTGATTTTGTCGTATCGTTTTATAATCCACGCTCCAAAAAACGTGATTGGCAAATTAATACTGCACGCGATATTCTTTTGCAATATCGCCCACACTCTACGCCGGTATTATTAGGGCGCCAATTAACCCGCGAAGACGAGAGCGTGACTATCACCACACTCGATAAGCTACACAGTGACGATGTCGATATGTTTACGTTAGTGTCGGTAGGTAACAGCGAGTCACGCCATATTATGAATAACGATAAGCAATGGGTTTATACTCCCAGAGGTTACAGTAAAAAATTATGACTGTATATTTTATTGGCGCAGGCCCAGGCGATCCAGAACTCATTACTGTCAAAGCGCTTAAATATATTAAGCAATGTCCCATTATTTTATATGCGGGCTCATTGGTGCCCCGTGAAATATTTGCCGAGGTAGAGGGTAGTGCCGAAAAAATCATCGACACAGCCTCTCTCGACTTAGAGCAAATTATGGCGCATATTAATGACGCACATAAAGCTGGCAAAGATGTAGCGCGCGTGCACTCTGGTGACCCGTCATTATATGGTGCAATTGGCGAGCAAATACGGCGTTTAGATGCGCTGAGTATTGATTTTGAAATTGTTGCTGGCGTCACCGCAACCTCTGCTTCAGCGGCTTGGTTAGGTAAAGAGTTGACGTTATCGGGAGTGTCGCAAACCATTATTATGACACGCTATGAAGGTAAAACGCCGTTTCCTGAGCGCGAGCGCTTGCCAGCATTGGCGGCCAGTGGTGCAACCTTAGCGATTCATTTGGGTGTTACACGCATTCATAAAATTGTGGAAGAGCTCATTCCGCATTATGGTGAAGACTGCCCAGTTGCGGTATGCTACCGCACATCATGGCCCGATCAAGATAAAGTCATTGGAACGCTTAGCGATATTGTCGCCAAAGTGCGCGCAAAAAAATTCACACGAACGTCGTTAATTTTAGTGGGGCATGTATTAGGTGCCGATAATTTCCGTGACTCGTATTTGTACGACGAAGCGCAAGCCCATGTGTATCGGCCTAAAGTCAAAAGCGAAAAATCCAGAAGTGTTGATACAGCAATAGCACATCCGCCGTTGCATCAATAAAGATAACACCCTCAATATTTAAATAAACAGCATTTAAATAAACAATGCAGCATGAGTATCAGTCATTCAATATTGAGAGTATTAGTACAGCGGTTAGTTTTTCTTGCAGCTAGGTGTGCCGGGTATTTCTACTTTATTGGCCATTTCTTCGTCAATAATATGCTGCGGGAATTGCCCCATAAAACAACAGCATACATTTTCATGAATCATCGTTCTAGGGCCATGCGGATGCCCTATATGTTTATACGGTGCATGTGAGTGTCCATGGCTGTGTGAATGACCATGGCCGTGCTCATGACCGCCTTCATGCTTATGTTCGTGAGGATGTGCATGCTCGTGTTTTTCATCGGCGTGCTTATGTGCCTCGGCTGCAGATTCTGGTTGGAACTCGGCATGATGGTGATGTACATCCACCTCGCCCAATGCTAAGCGCCGCTTAAAGTTTTGCATTAAGTTTAATGCCGGTGCAGGGCCTGCAATGGTTTCTTCTATGCGCTGTGTAAAGGTATTAATTACATGTGCCTGGTCTTTTAAATAACCGGCTTTCATAAAAGTAATATCGGGGTTTTCGGCGGCAACTTTATCGGTGTAAGCATAAATGCGATCAATAAGCTTGCCTCCAAATAAAAAGTAGGGCGCAACCACAATTTTTTTAAAGCCTAACTTTACGGCCATCTCTAAACCGCGGCCCACCGAGGGGTAAGTGACACCCGAGTACACAGTCTCTGACCAGCCAAAGCCTAAATTTTCTGAGACGATACGGGTAAGCTTAGCCGCCTCCGCATTGGCTTCGCTGACCGACGTTCCACGGCCTACAACTACTAACATCGTGTCGTAAAGGTCGCCGTCATGTACATGCTCTAGGCCTAGCGCTTCTAGTATACGTATTTGAAAAGCTTGAACCATTTCGGTGTGTAAGCCAAGCTCTTGGCCATACTCGATCGTTAAACCTAGGTGTTTTTCTTGATAGGTGGTCAATACCGAGGGGATATCATTTTGTGCGTGAGTGGCCGCAAATAACATGCCTGGTACCGCGTAAATTTTTTCCACACCTTGTGCCATTAAGCGGTCTAAAGCCATATGCATATTGGGTGAAGAGTATTCTAGAAATCCATACTCTACTTTGAGTGATGGATGGCGATCGCGTAGCCCTTTAGCTAATAAGCTGAATTCTCTTTCAGCAATTTTTGCACGGCTACCGTGCCCGCAAATTAGTACGCCAGCGTTATCTGGCAATTGTTCGAGTGTGCTCATCTTATGTACCGCAGTGTGATGTGTTAATGCTGAATAATAGGGTGTGTGGCGCTAATTATTTTTTGTTCATGACTCCAGTTTTCGTGACTATTAGAATTAAGGTTAATGCGCACTTCGTGGTTGCCCGGTGTTAATGCTTTAAGGTGAAACCAATGGCTGTAAATACGCGCTATTTTATAGCCATCCACAAAAATATGAGCATGCCCTTCACCTAATGTTGCTGGAGTATTGATCTTTTCGGGTGTAAAGGTAAAGTTTTGTGTGTGTATCTGTATGTTCCAGCCACTCATGCTATCGGCTTTAATGGTGAAGCTAATGGACGGTACCGCAGCATCGGCACCAAAATCAGTGATATCCACATTGCCATGTTTGTGTTGGCTATGGTCGTGCATGCTTGAGGAGGCTGTATTAATGGTTGTATTCATTTGTGCGGCAGTCAAACTACCGTCGGTATTTCGGCAGGCGCTTAATGTGGCTGCAAGAGATAAAAAACTTAATATGTTATAACAATGTTTAATTTTCATGCCGGTTATTATCGCGGATTTAACAAATCTGTGAAAGTAGCGAGACTACATGCGAGGCTTATTTCCGTGAAAAAGACTAACAAATGTTGATAAGGTTTGCGCTTTTTTTATCGTCAATAAGAAATACCTTGTTTTACGATGGCAATAGCAGGTTTAAGCGCGGCTATTGAGTCTGTATACTCAGTGCTATCTTATGTTGGTGGTTGTTTTAATACACTTGGCACACAAAAATTACAGGATGTTAGTTAGCAGTGAGTTTGGCTGAGGTACACTTTAAGCACTCGCTTGGCATCCGGTTTTTTATGCACACAGCGTATGGTAATCATCAATCATTTTTAACCTCAATGGAGCCTTGCTCCTTATTTGTATTTTTAAGGCATATTTCATGCAACTGAATAAAATTCCTGCCACAATAGTTACCGGCTTTTTAGGTAGCGGTAAAACGACGCTATTGTCTAATGTTTTAAAGCAAGCGGCGGGTAAGCGTATTGCTGTTATTGTGAATGAGTTTGGTGAATTAGATATTGATGCCGATTTGTTGCGCAGTTGCCCGCTAGATTGCGAAGAGGGTGAGCAAGCGACAACCGTTGCCGAGAGTCAAAACGGTATTTATGAATTGGCTAATGGGTGTATTTGCTGCACCGTAGAAGAAGAATTTTTACCCGTCATGAAAGAACTCGTTGCGCGCCGCGATGACATTGACCATATTTTAATTGAAACATCGGGCCTCGCGTTACCTAAGCCATTAGTGCAGGCCTTTAATTGGCCAGAAATCAAACAATATTGCACCGTTGATGCCGTTATTACCGTCATTGATGGGCCGGCTGTTGCCGCAGGCCGCTTTGCCGATAACGAAGCGCACATTGAAGCGCAGCGTTTGGCTGATGACAGCCTAGATCACGACCCTAGTTTACAAGAGCTACTAGAAGATCAATTAAGCGCGGCCGACTTAGTTGTCGTGAGTAAAAATGATTTACTGGACCGGGCCTCGCGCGACAAAGTTAAAGCCATTATCGATGCTAAAGTCCCCGCCGCGGTTAAAACCACATATATTGATAACGGCAAAGCCGAACTTGATGTGTTAATGGGTATCCAATCTGCGGCAGAAGATAGCATTGATGATGTGCATAATCATCATGACCACCACCATGTGCATGGTCACCATCACGACCATGCCCACGATCACTTTGACTCTTTTGTTATTACTTTGGGTGAGGTCGATGGGGATAAATTACAAAATATCCTTAAAAATTTACTGGCGCAATACAATATATTCCGTGCAAAAGGTTTTGCTGCATTACCAGACAAACCTATGAGGCAAGTATTGCAAGCGGTAGGCAAACGTTTAGATGTACATTTTGATCGATTATGGCAAGCCGATGATGTACGCCAAACACACTTGGTGTTTATTGGCAAAGGGATTACTCAAACTCAAATCACCACAGCCTTAAAAGAAGCCGAACGGGCCACCGCTTAAATTTTATTGTCGGCAATGGTTTATTATGCATTTATTCGCAGCACAACCCGGTGGTTTTACTGATGATGAAGGGATTGTTGATCTCGATCAGTCGCCGGGTAATATCGTTATACTATCGGCCGCTGACAGCGCTTTAGCAGCACTTGCTACAAGCGCCGATGCTTTGCCCAGCACCTTTCCCACTCTTCGTCTCGCCAATTGGATGAACGTATTAAAACCAGCCGCCTTTGATTTATACCGCGACAAAACCTTAGATCATGCAAAAGTGGTTGTGGTATCGATGCTCGGTGGCGCAAGCTATTGGCAATATGGTTTTGATCAATTAATTGAGTGGCAAGCACAAGGTGCTGGCCGCACATTAATTTTAGTGCCTGGCGACGATACTGAAGATAAAGCATTAATGCAGTGCTCAAGTGTGCCTTTTGATGAGGCCACTCGTGTTTGGCGTTATTTACGCCAAGGCGGTGCGCTCAATAACCGCCAGTTACTCACATTTTTAGCCGCACACTATTTTGGACAGTCTTATCCGTGGCATGAGCCTCAGCCTTTACCGCATTGCATGATGTATATGCCTGACTCGTCACTCAAACATTCACAAGCGAGCTTGAGTGACTGGCAGCAGCGATGGCGTAATACAACACCCAACTTACCCTCACAAATTATGCCGCGCGACAGCGGTGCAGTTAAGGGCAACACCGCTAAGGAAAATACAGTTGATCAGGGCAGTGCAATACACCTAAAAGTGTGTGTTGTCTTGTTTTATCGTAGTCATTTACAAAGCGCTAATACCGGCATGTTTGATCAACTCATTGCCACTTTAGAGCGCGAGGGCTTACAGCCGCTGCCCATTGCTATCGCCTCGTTAAAAGATGCCGAATCATTGGCGTTAGTTAATGCATTAATTGATAGGACCGATGCTAAGTTAATTATCAATACTACAGGTTTTGCGTGCAATACTGTATCTAGCCCCGATTTGGCCTCGCAACCGACTGATTTTATTTCACCGTTTTACCGCGCCATTCCAGTGTTTCAGTTAGTTTTATCCAGTAGTACCCAAAACGATTGGCAAAGTTATAGCCAAGGTTTACGTGCTCGTGATATTGCCATGCAAGTGGTATTACCCGAAATGGACGGTCGCATTATTACCCGTGCCGTCAGCTTTAAAGCCGAAGCTTTTTGGAGTGAGCGCTGCCAAATAGCAGTGGTGTGTTATACCTTACATCAAGAGCGTGCAAGCTTTGTTGCGCAGTTGGCTGCACGCTATATTCAGCTGTCATTTAAGCCCAATTCACAAAAGCGCCTAGCATTAATACTGGCTAATTACCCAACAAAAGACGGTCGTATTGGTAATGGGGTAGGGTTAGATACACCAGCGTCCACCTTAAATATTTTACAGGCCTTAGCCGATAATAATTATCCGGTAGGCGATTTACCCGCCGATGGCACCGCGTTAATTCACGCGTTATTAGGCGCGGTTACCAACAACCCCAATACCCTGCATCACTTGCCGTGCTGGCAAAGTATTAGCCTTGAAAATTACCAGCGCCACTTTGCCCGCTTACCACAGGCCAACCAAAAAGCCATACGCGAGCGCTGGGGCGACCCATGGCAAGATCCTAAGTGCCGTAATGGACGCATTATGCTGGCAGGTATTCGTTTGGGCGAAACTTTTGTGGGTATTCAACCTGCGCGTGGTTTTAATATGGATCTAGCCGCTAACTATCACGACCCCGATTTAATTCCGCCGCACAGTTATTTAGCCTTTTACTTTTGGATGCGCTTTGAGTATGGCGTAGATGCCATTGTACATGTCGGCAAACATGGCAACTTAGAGTGGTTGCCCGGCAAAGGTTCGGCATTAAGTGAATGCTGCTGGTCCGATATTGCCCTTGGGCCCACGCCGCATTTTTACCCGTTTATTGTCAATGATCCCGGCGAAGGTGCGCAGGCAAAGCGCCGCACCCAAGCGGTGATTATTGATCACCTTATGCCGCCTATGACACGTGCCGAGGTGTACGGTGATTTAGCCGAACTTGAAGGATTAGTGGATGAATATTATCAAGCAATGGGCATGGATATACGCCGCGAAACTTGGCTCAAAGAGCAAATATTAGAGCACGTTAAGCGCACCAATATTTTGCAAGAACTCGCCCGTTCATCCCAAGGTGCTAACAAAACGCCACATAATAATACTGGGGCTGCCAGTATTAACCCGGCCAACACCGATGAGGTCTTACTCAACGATATCGACAGCTATCTTTGTGATATTAAAGAAGCCCAAATTCGTCATGGTCTCCATATATTGGGGATGCTGCCCGAAGCCGATAAACTCAGCGATACTTTAGTCGCCTTGTTGCGTTTGCCGCGAGGCTCGGCTGTCACCGAGCAAGGCATTTTGCATAATTTAGCAGCCGATATGGCTTTGCTGCATAAGGGTCAAATATTCGATCCACTGCAAGAGCCTATAGAGCAATGGCAAGGCGCACAGCCTCCTGAATTAAAGGCTGTCGACTCTCGCCCGTGGCGCACCACCGCCGATACCCGCGAGCGGTTAGAGCTATTGGCCATGCAATGGATCGAGCAATATATTATTAGCGGTACAATACCTACCGTGTTTAGTCAGCGCTTTCCTAAAACAGCCGAGCAATGTGCGTATGCCAAAACCGTTATACACATGGCCTTACAAAAAAGCGTAGTCCTCGAAATTCAATCCTTAATGCGAGGCTTATCGGGTTTATTTGTAGAGCCTGGTCCAAGCGGTGCACCGACGCGTGGCCGTTTAGATACCTTGCCTACAGGGCGCAATTTTTATTCGGTCGATAGTCGTTCTATTCCTTCGCCTGCGGCTTGGGCCATTGGCGAGCGCTCGGCTAATGCATTAATTGAGCGGCACTTGCAAGAGCACGGCGATTACCCTAAGCAACTGGGTTTATCGGTATGGGGCACGGCCACCATGCGTACAGGTGGCGACGATATTGCCCAAGCCTTTTCGTTAATGGGCATTAAGCCTTTGTGGGCAATTGGTTCACATCGCGTTATTGATTTTGAAATTGTGCCCACCATGTTATTAAACCGCCCGCGAGTCGATGTGACTTTACGGGTGTCCGGTTTCTTTCGTGATGCCTTTCCCAATGTCATGCGCTTATACGATACTGCCGTACAAGCCATTGCCGATTATGAAGAGCCGGGTAATGGCAATACCATTAGGCAGAATATTCGATGTCGTCAGCGCGAATTATTGGCCCAAGGCATAGATGAGCAAACCGCAAAGCGCGAGGCAAGCTACCGTGTTTTTGGCAGTAAGCCCGGCGCCTATGGTGCCGGTTTGCAAGGCCTCATTGATGAGCGCTGCTGGGAGAGTCGCGATGACCTCGCCGAAGCGTATTTAAATTGGGGCGGTTATGCTTACGGGGCAGATAAAGACTCGCAAGAGGGTAAGCAAGCTAAAGCAAGTTTCCAATATCGTTTAAGCCATCTTGAAACTGTGGTGCAAAACCAAGATAACCGCGAACATGATCTACTAGACTCCGATGATTATTATCAGTTTCAAGGGGGTATGACCAACGCTATTGCAACGTTTTCTGGCAGCGAGCCGGTGGTTTATCACAACGACCATTCCAACCCTTCGCAACCTAAAATAAGGCTGCTCAAAGAAGAGCTTAATCGTGTTATTCGCTCACGAGTATTAAACCCCAAATGGATTGCCGGTATGCAAGAGCATGGCTATAAAGGCGCTTTCGAAATGGCCGCCAGTGTCGATTATTTGTTTGCCTACGATGCCACCACCAACTTAATTGACGATTACCAATACGCCAGCGTTGCCGAGGCTTTAGTTTTTGACCCCGCCAATCAAGCCTTTATGACACAGCACAATCGAGCTGCCCTAGAAGAAATGGCCGAGCGACTACTAGAAGCCGCGCAACGTGGCCTATGGCAAGAACCCGGCGAATATGCAGGCCGCCTGCAAAATTTATTGTTAGACATTGATGCATCACAAGAGTGTTAGTGAATACTGATGACCCAGAGCGATGAATTTAAAGAGCGCTGACGTAATTGTCTTTATTGTACTCTGCCCAATCCAATCCAATCCTGCCCAAGCTTTGTTATCATTATCTACATCTACTGTTCGAGATGAATTGGGTCATGAGGAAAGTCACTGGAGTGGGGTTTAGCGCAAAAATAGTGAGAGAAAGTGTGCTTGAAGGCATTTTGTAAGGGGGGGTGGTTGATCAAAACAGTATGGAATAAAAAGTTAATGAACGAATCGTATAGTTTTACTGAGGCAGAAAAGCGCGCTGTTTATAAAGCGATAGCGCAGCGGCGCGACATGCGTCACTTTAATGGGCGGGCGTTAGATGCCGCTATTTTACAGCGTATTTTATCGGCTGCGCACAGAGCACCAAGTGTAGGGCTCATGCAGCCATGGCGTTTTATACGCATAACCGATTATGATATTCGGCGCGACCTTTACGCTATTGTTGAAAAAGAGCGTGGCTTAACGGCTGAAGCTTTGGGGGAGCAAAAGGCAGCTTTTTTAAAGCTTAAAGTGGAAGGCGTAATGCAGTGCTCGGAGTTGTTGGTTGCTGCACTGCCTGATAAACGCGATCAACATATTTTTGGCCGTCGAACGATGCCTGAAATGGATTTGGCTTCTTTGTCGTGCGCGATTCAAAATATGTGGTTGGCGGCAAGAGTTGAGGGTGTTGGCATGGGCTGGGTGTCTTTGTTTGATCCTGAAGATATTAAGGTGTTATTGCGTATGCCAAAGCACAGCCATCCGGTGGCTATTTTGTGCATCGGTCCTGTGGATGCGTTTTATGAAAAGTCGATGCTAGTGTCAGAGGGTTGGGCGCAAGAGAAGCCACTGGCGCAGATGTTGTTTGAAAACAAATGGGTGTACGGTCATAAGTCAAGTGACAAATAAATAGTATGTTATCAGCGTGCGTCGGCCATTATTCAATGATATTTCGCTCAATGATAGTGGCTAAGTTGGCTAAGTGAAGAGTTGGTGAGTTTGATTGAGTGGCGTGGGAGGTTTTTTAGGCGGTGTGGCTTACACCTCTATGGTCAAGCTATGGCGTCCCCAGCTGGAATCGAACCAACATCTAAGCCTTAGGAGGGCCTCGTTTTATCCATTAAACTATGGGGACGTAGGTATAAGCCTTTGTGCGATACAGTGCTCGGCTAATGTGAGTGGCTTATTTGAGTACGTAAGTTTACCAACGTTTGGCGTGTTCGCCAAACGAAACATGCAGTAATTGGCAATTCTAAGGGTTGTTTTCGTGTTTACTGAGTGTGAGCAGCTTATGTGTTTCACTGTGTAGCTTGGTACGGCTAAATAATAATTTAAAAACACCGCCCCCGTTCTGGCGCCATAAAATGCTGGCCCGAATACCGCTGAGTAATAAGCTGCGTATTTGATTGGCAACACGCTTTTGCTGTAAGTACGTGTATTCGCCTTTTACTTGAATGCGATAGCTAAGCGTGCTGATTGTTTGGGTGTAACACTCGGCAATACTCGCAATGACATTGTCGTGGGATAAACCAAAATGTCCAATTTGGTGCTGGCAGGCCTCGAGCTTTTTGGCGATGGTATTGAGCATGGCACCATTTTTATTGAGCTGCGCCGCTAAGTTGTTGACTCCAACAGCGTAGGGAATAATACTTTTATGCTGGCTGTTGATTTTACTGCTTAGTAGTGAATCTAAGCGAGTTAGTCCTCGCTCAATATGCCCAAGGCTACCATAAACCTCTAACGTATTAGTTGGGTTGGTGACAAACAAACTGTTTATACAGGCTTCAAAATCATGACTGTTAAGGTAGCCTGTTGTCGCTAGCTCTTTGACCAAATCGACAGCTTGTAGTGTGCCAGCTAAGGCAATCGCTTGATTTTGAATACTGTTAAAGTTGGCTCCTGTACTATTGTTGTTATTGTTGTGGCCAGTGTTATTGTTGTGGTCATTGTTATTACTGTGTGTGCTCATGCGGTATGCTTTTTTAATGCGATTAACGTTATCGCTGTTATTTTGATGTGCGTTAGCATTGTGGACTTATTAGCCCTGCGCTTATTACCGTGCTTCCAATCTTGCTACATGGCTTCCAATCCTGGCTGGCTATTGCAAGCGCGGTTAATAATGGCCCCGCCTAGGCAGTGGTCTTGTAAGTAAAAGACGGCGTATTGACCGGGTGTAATGGCGCGTTGAGGTTCATCAAACACAACTTTTAAGCCTTGGTTGTGCTGTGTGATGGTGCAGGCTTGATCGGGCTGGCGGTAGCGGGTTTTGGCGTGGCAGCGTAAACCTTGGATTAGGTCAATGCCGCCAACGGTTTCGAGGGGGTTGATCCAGTGACACTGTTCGGTATACAGCGTGTCGGCCATTAATAGGGGGTGATACTTACCTTGCACAACAACCAGTTGATTGTTGTCGAGGTCTTTAACAGCGACATACCAAGGCTCTTCGGGGGCGCCGGCCACGCCGCCAATACCCAGGCCTTGGCGTTGGCCAATGGTGTGGTACATCAAGCCTTGGTGCTCACCAATAACGCGACCATCTTCGGTGACAATGGCGCCTGGCTGTGCCGGCAAATACTGGGCTAAAAAATCTTTAAAGCGACGTTCGCCAATAAAGCAAATGCCAGTACTGTCTTTTTTATTATGAGTAATTAGACCGTGTTGCTCAGCCAGTGCGCGCACCAGTGGTTTTTCGATGTCGCCAATAGGGAATAGCGTTTTGGCAAATTCTTGGCCTGCAACTGCATGTAAAAAATACGACTGGTCTTTGTTGGGGTCTAGCCCTTTGAGTAATTGCGTATGTCCACCTACGGTGTGTGTTTTGGCATAGTGGCCGGTGGCAATATGGTTAGCGCCTAGAGCCTCGGCATATTGCAAAAACACTTTAAATTTGATTTCGCGGTTACATAGAATGTCGGGGTTAGGGGTTCGGCCGGCTTTGTACTCGGTTAAAAAATATTCAAAGACATTATCCCAGTATTCGGCCGCAAAGTTGGCGGTATGTAGGGTAATACCGAGCTTGTCGCATACAGCTTGCGCATCGACCAAATCTTCTTTGGCGGTGCAATACTCGGTGCCATCATCTTCATCCCAGTTTTTCATAAACAGCCCTTCCACATCAAAGCCTTGCTGCTGAAGCAGTAGGGCCGATACAGAGGAGTCAACACCGCCAGACATACCGACAATGACTTTAGTGTTTGAACGAGAGGTGGCTGTGGTGCTCATTAAATATTAGGCTCGCAATGTTAGGAGGCTGCAAACGCGCAGCTTATAAATGGTTGTAAATCGTATGTAAAGGTAAGGTTTCGCCCTGCTCGTAACGAGCAATATCGTTAAGAATTAGCGGGCTGCGTAGAGCATCTTGCTTAGCGATGGCTTGCGCTTTGGTTAACCACTGGGCGGCAATAATACCTTGATCAAGCTTTGCCGTCAGGTTTTGCTTAAGTAAAGTGCCAATAAAGGTAAATCGGATATAAGTTTGTGCATTGCTCGGTGCGACATAATGGCTTATGCCTAGCAAGGCATCAATGGCAATATGGCAGCCAGTTTCTTCTAATGTTTCGCGGATGGCGGCCTGCATCAGGGTTTCGTTGTTTTCTAAATGCCCAGCGGGCTGGTTGTACACCACGCGACCTTCTGCGTGCTCTTTGACGAAAAGATACAAGGTTTCATGGTTGGCTGATGGCTGGGTCACAATGGTTGCAACGGTAACATGCGGTGCAAATGACATTAGCGAGGCCTCTTTTTTGCCAGTCTTGCGGTAGGCTTTTGATAGCTGGGCGATTTTGTACGGCCTGTGGTGTTGGCTGGCGTACTTGTGCGGGATGCGTTTTTGTGAGGCGTGCTTTTATCAGGTGTACCTTTATATGCACCTTTCTTAGATGTACCTTCATTGGATGCGCTGTGGCGCCTAGAGGCTGTTTTGGCGCCCGCACTTGCTTTGCCTTTGGGTTTACGGTTTTTGTTTGGTGCCTCGTGGGTAACATTTACCTGTACTTCGCGGCTTTGCCCCGGCGTTAAATGCTCCAATCCCCAAGGGCCAATTTGACTGCGTATCAGTCGTAATGTGGGTAGGCCTACGGCGGCAGTCATTCGGCGTACTTGGCGGTTACGACCTTCTTTTAATACAATTTCTAGCCAATGTGTTGGGCTGTTTTCGCGCTGGCGAATAGGGGGGGTACGCGCCCAAATATTGGGCTCATCAATAATTTTGGCTGTGCAAGGTTTAGTGGGGCCGTCTTTTAATGTGATCCCTTGCGCTAGCTGTGCAATAGCCTCGGGGTTAGGCGCTCCTTCAACCTGTACCCAATAGGTTTTAGGGAGCTTAAATTGTGGGTTGGCCAGTTGATTTTGCAAGCGGCCGTTATTGGTGAGTGCCAGCAGGCCTTCAGAGTCATAATCTAGGCGCCCGGCGGTATAAAACTTGGGATATCGCCGAGTATCGACAATATGGCTCAAGGTGGCGCGGCCTTCGTTGTCGGTAAATTGGCATAGGGTTTGGAAAGGTTTATTAACTAGTAGCAAGATGGGCATAAATAAGGCGCATAAGAAATTTGGCACTATTGTAGCGGGCAATAGTGCCAGTGCCAAAAAATTAAATGGCCGTGCCTGTGAGCTGTTGTAGGCTAAACAGGCTCGGTTTCGGTGTGAATTTGATGCTTGGCCGTCGACGCGTAATGGGCGGGCTCATTGGTTGAGAGGCGGCTCTGAAGGCGCTGCTCAATGCTGTTTTGTGCGTTATTGCTGGGCTGGACTGGGGTGGCTGGCATCGAGTGTTGGGTATCATTAGGTATTCGAATATTCAAAGCGTGCCAGCCTTTATCACCCGACTCAAGTTCAAATTCAACCTGTTGTCCTGTTTTTAGCGTACGAAACCCGTCCATATTGATAGCCGAGTAGTGTGCAAATATATCAACGGGAGCGTCTTCACTCACAATAAAGCCAAAGCCCTTGGCATTATTAAACCACTTCACTATACCTTTTGGCATTTTGAGACCTTTTGGTTATTTGTGCGGTATTGCACGGCACAACAGATGCGACATTTTTTTATTATTTTATGCATTGCCATCACGAAAAATTATTTGTAATTATCGAAACAGGTAATGTCTGTACGTTTTGTAATCAACTTCACTGTAACTGTCAAGTTTTCGTTGTTAAATTCGTTTGTAGATGCACAACTTGATGAGAACTGAGGTAATATTGACAACGTTTTTTCTTAATTAAGACGTGTGTGAATCATGGGTAATCTAGAAATACTTCAGCTACCATTAGGTAGAAGGTGTGAAATAAAGGCAGCTTTAGATCACGAAGGTCAAGACGGTGATGTTGCGGTTGAATTAGAAAAACCGAAGCTTAAGCGTCCTCCAATGTATCGCGTACTCATGCTCAATGATGATTATACGCCCATGGACTTTGTGGTCGAGGTACTGGCGCTTTTTTTTGGGATGGACTCAGAAAAGGCGACTCGCATTATGTTAACTGTACATACCGAAGGCAAAGCGTGTTGCGGCATCTTTTCGAAAGATGTGGCAGAAACTAAAGCCATGATGGTGAACAAATATGCACGGGAAAATCAGCACCCGCTGCTGTGCGAAATAGACGTTGTAGAGGATGGTGATCCTTAGAACATAAGGTAGAGCGATTATGTTGAGCAAAGAACTGGAAATGACGTTAAATACGGCTTTTAAGGGCGCACGCTCTAAGCGGCACGAATTTATGACCGTCGAACACTTATTACTAGCGTTACTCGATAACGAGTCAGCGGCTGCGGTTTTGCGCTCTTGTGGCGCTAATTTAAATATATTGCGGCAGGAGCTGCTCGAATTTGTAGACTCAACAACGCCTCTAATTCCCGAAACGGATGACCAGCGTGAAACGCAGCCTACCTTAGGTTTTCAGCGTGTGCTTCAGCGCGCTGTATTTCATGTGCAATCTTCGGGTAAAAATGAAGTGACCGGTGCCAACGTGCTGGTGGCAATTTTTAGCGAGCAAGAAAGTCAAGCGGTCTACTATCTTAAGCAGCAAAGCATTGCGCGTATTGATGTGGTGAATTACATCACTCATGGTATTACCAAAGTTTCCGGTGGGGGGCAGTCTGACCACAGTGGAGAAGGCCATCAGGAGCATCAAGATGATGAAACCATGGGAGCAACTGGTGAAGGGGCGGCAACGGATCCGCTCGACTCTTACTCGACGAACTTAAACGAGCAAGCGCGCAATGGCCGAATTGACCCGCTTGTTGGGCGCGATCAAGAAGTTGAGCGCGTAGTGCAAGTGCTATCGCGTCGCCGCAAAAATAATCCGTTATTAGTGGGTGAGAGTGGTGTGGGTAAAACGGCAATTGCCGAAGGTTTAGCCAAAAAAATTATCGATGGAGAAGTACCAGAGGTGTTGGCCAATAGCGTGGTATATTCACTCGATTTGGGTGCGTTATTAGCCGGAACTAAATACCGCGGTGATTTTGAAAAGCGTTTTAAAGCGCTGCTTGCCGAGCTTAAAAAACGCGATAATGCGGTATTATTTATTGATGAGATTCATACCATTATTGGCGCGGGTGCTGCTTCGGGCGGTGTTATGGATGCTTCAAACCTCCTTAAGCCATTGTTAACTAATGGCGACTTGCGGTGTATCGGTTCGACGACCTTCCAAGAGTACCGTGGCATTTTTGATAAAGATCGCGCACTGTCGCGTCGCTTCCAAAAAATTGATGTTGAAGAGCCTTCTGTCGATGACACGTACAAAATCTTAAAAGGCTTAAAAAGTCGATTTGAAGATCATCATCACCTTAAATACACTGACGCTGCTTTGCGCGCAGCCTCTGAGCTGGCGAGTAAATACATTACAGATCGCTTTATGCCCGATAAAGCGATTGATGTAATTGATGAAGCCGGTGCTTATCAGCAATTATTGGCACCGAGCAAGCGCAAAAAGCAAATTGGCGTAAAAGATGTTGAAGATGTGATCGCTAAAATTGCGCGCATACCGCCCAAGACGGTTTCCTCTTCAGATAAGGACGTTTTGCGCAAGCTTGAAGATAATTTACGCATGACGGTATTTGGCCAATCTGATGCGGTAGACGCTGTATCATCGGCAATTAAGCTATCGCGTGCAGGGCTGGTGTCAGGTGATAAACCTGTTGGTTCTTTCTTGTTTGCAGGCCCTACCGGCGTTGGTAAAACCGAATTGTGTAAGCAGTTAGCTAAGGCGCTAGGCGTTGAGTTATTGCGTTTTGACATGTCCGAGTATATGGAGCGTCATACCGTATCGCGCTTGATTGGTGCACCGCCTGGCTATGTGGGCTTTGATCAAGGTGGTTTGTTAACCGATGCAGTCACGAAACACCCTTATTGTGTTGTGCTATTGGATGAGATCGAAAAAGCGCACCCTGATGTTTTTAACTTGCTGTTGCAGGTAATGGATCATGGTACTTTGACCGATAATAATGGGCGCTCAGCGGATTTTCGCAATGTAATTGTGATCATGACTACGAATGCCGGGGCTGAAGTAGCCAGTCGTGCATCGATTGGTTTCTCTCATCAAGATCATACAACCGACGCGATGGAGGCGATTAAAAAAGGTTTTTCGCCTGAATTTAGAAACCGTTTGGATGCAATTATTCAGTTTGGTGCGCTCAGTTTAGATGTTATTGAGACGGTGGTTGATAAATTTTTGGTCGAGCTACAAACGCAACTTGATGATAAAAAAGTATCGTTGATTGTAAGCGACGAAGCGCGTAAGTGGTTGGCGCTTAATGGGTATGATGAGAAAATGGGTGCTCGGCCAATGGCTAGAATTATTCAAGAGCAAATTAAAAAGCCTTTAGCTGAAATGGTGCTTTTTGGTAAGCTCTCTGATAAAGGCGGGGTCGTACATGCGGATATGAAAGATGGTGCAATTGTCCTTGATACAGATAAAGCACTAGAGCCGGCTTAAAAATAAGTCGATGTTCAATCAAGCCTGTGTTCAGTCAAGTCGGTGTTCAATTAATCTTTACCGGTAAACTTGGGAGGGGGGTAAAGCACCGAGAATAGTCATATAAAAAAGGGCGCGTAAAGCGCCCTTTTTTGGGGGTAAAACTCAAGTCAGGTATTACCTCGGTACGTAGGGCGGCCAGTCGGTCGCAATTCGTAGTGATGACTGGCGCATTTTACGTACTAGCGAGCGCGGTAGGTAATACGGCCTTTGCTTAGGTCGTAAGGTGTCATTTCTACTTTGACTTTGTCGCCGGTCAAAATGCGAATGTAGTTTTTACGCATTTTTCCAGAAATATGAGCGGTTACCACGTGATCGTTTTCGAGCTTAACGCGGAACATGGTATTGGGAAGGGTATCAACCACTTCACCTTCTAGTTCAAAATTTTCTTCTTTTGCCATTCGGCGGAGTCCTCTATTAATCGCTAATTGGCGCTATGAGACTGCGCCGCTACCTCAACCGCTATAGGCGGTTTTGTCGGAGCGCGCAATTCTGCCTTAAGTTGAGCTTATAGCCAAGCACTAAGGGTGAAAAACGCGCAATTTTATGCGAATTGTCATTATTTTTATGAAATCAAGTCTTTTTGCCTATAAAAACATCGGTTTAAGGGCTGGTAGTATTCTACGCTGCCTGCTCCCGCACGTCGATGCGCATGTGAGTCGCGCGCCGGCGACATGCCTAGCGGGTGCTACTTTAAAGCGAATTTTAGGACTTTGCTGGGGCGCTCTTGAGGATGTATTAAGCGCTTTACCCCCAGCCAGTACCACATACAAGTGCGGCCTGAGTAAAATAATGACCGCTATGGCAGTTAACATGCTGTTTGTGCCAACCAAGATGACAACATATTGAGATCCTTTTGATACTGCTGGCCTTATGATCACAGCGTTGGCTCGGGTCGTTGTGCCGTGGATGTTTGTATTGTTGCGCACAAAGGCTGTGCTGGCGAAAAGTATGGCGGCTAAATAAATGATGAGAGGGGCGCCGACAAGGCTAGTGCGGTCTATACTGACTGGCAGTGGTACTTTTTACTGTATTACCGATGACCATTTTAAACGCCCCCAGCATGTAAGGCCGCTTATGTCTACAAAGGTAATTTATGTCTACAGTTAATGCTTCTATGTCTGAGTTTTCGGGTGGCTCGCACAGTCACCTTACCTATTTTGCTGAGCACCTTGTGCAATTTAATGAGCATAGTCCGGTGACTTTCAAGCGCCCCGTAGTAGTTAATGGCAAAGCGATGATGAGGGCGGGTCAGCGCTTTGATGTGAATGTGGTCAATAGTCTATGCACTGGTGAGGCGCCCGTTGATTATCTGGATGCGATTACATTAGCGCGACCGCTCAGTGCCGAGCTTATACAGATAGACTTTAGTACATTGATCGACGATGACCCTGCAATTGCCGAATTTGCCGACAGATACGGTGATTGGGCTGAGCTTAAGCGCTGCATTGCGCAGGTCGCGTCAATGAGCGGCTTAATGTTGCAGCTGACGGTGCTTAAGCAGCAGTTGCCGGCGGTGTATCAGCAAGCGTTATTTGGTGCTTGGCTAGGTGCTACATTGATGGGGCTACTTAAACGTGGCGCAAGCGATGTGCTCAATATTTTTATTGCCGCTATGAGCCATGATATAGGCCTTTTACATATTCCTATGGATTATGTGAAAAGCGATAGACACTTTAATTATCGGCAGTTACGGGTGTTGCGTACGCACAGTGTAGTGGGCTTTTATGTGTTAAAGCGCGTAGCCAGCTTGCCCGATGATGTATTGCGTGCAGTTGCCGAACATCACGAAAACCTCGACGGCACCGGTTACCCCGCGGGCAAGGTGGGTAATACGATTAGTCGGTTGGGGCAGTGTTTAATTTTTTTAGATGCTATCAACGCGATGTATATCAAGCGTTTAAAGCCCGGTAAGCGACCATTGCGCGACCTTATCCCTATGATTCAAATGAATGGGCATAGTCGCTTTGGGGTGCTGGGTAAAAAGTGCATTAAATGGCTCCAAGCCTTGCCCACCTCGCAGGTGCGTGCGGTCCCTGATAGCTTAATGCCACTATTAATTGAAGCCGTACGCGAGCGCAATACCTACATTGGCGGTTGTGTTGATGTGATCGATCAGCTCGCCAAAGACGTTGGCTTTAGGCACGGTGACCAGCGAGTATTTGCGCTACAAAACAGTATTATTCACATTAATATTTCAATTACACAATCAGGAATCATTAATTCGGCATATATGCGCTGGCTAGACCAAGTCGAAACCGAAGCGCTAACGCATGCGTATCGCGAAGTAGAAGATGTTTTTTTGATGATGCAAGAAGTGATTTACCACATAGGTAAGTTGCATGATCAAATTGAACTGTTTCTGAGTACTCCATGCGATAGTGATGAAGCCTTTAAGCTTAAAAAAGGCCTAGAGCGCCTAGAGCGCATTCACCAACCTACCCCCCCCCTGCACTTAAAAGCATTGTGGATTGCCAATGTGCAGTAATTGCAGCATGTAGGCACACTAAAGCTTGCTCACTTGAATGCGTTTGTAAACTAAGAATGAGTCATCGGCATTGTGACGAATATTCATTGATAGGCCTTGATAGTGCTCACCAACAATAACATTGCCGCTTTCGAGCGAGGTCTCTTACACGCCTCGATCAATAGGGTGGGGGTGAGTGGTATAAATATGTTTGTAGCATTCATGATGGAGGCCAAGCTACGATTTTTTTCATAGCATGACTTTGATGCTTAGAGTGATGATAAAGATACAGGAAGCGCACGCGGTAGATTGGTACTGACTTGAGCGTTCTCTGTACAAAATTATGAATAAACGGAATGTTGATGATAAGCAGTATTTTGAGAATATTTTAGAAATCATAGTTGAGCCACCGATAATGCATGAAAAGATGGTAAGCGTCCAGCCAACCACACCTAGCGCAATTATGCTTGCTTAAAGCACCAAGGCATCAGCGCTTCAATATCGCAATTATTTCTCGGCAGCTCAGTGAGTAAATGCTCTAAATAGGCATAGCAGTCGAGACCATTGGCTTTGGCCGTTTCAATTAATGAATACC
>NZ_LGAK01000028.1 GCF_001292705.1 Marinagarivorans algicola | reverse complement strand
ATGAAATTTGGCGCGCCGAAAAAGCGGCCTTACAAGGCTCGCAAGGCGTAAAAACTCAGCTAGAGCAAGCGCGCTTTGACCTTGAATCGGCAAGGCGAGCCGGCGACTTAGGCCGTATGTCTGAGTTGCAATACGGGGTAATCCCCGAGCTAGAAAAACAGCTCGATATGGCCAGTCAAGCCGAAATGCTCGACATGAAGCTTTTACGCAATCGTGTAACCGATGAAGAAATTGCCGAGGTTGTGTCAAAGTGGACAGGTATCCCTGTATCTAAAATGCTAGAAGGCGAGCGCGATAAGTTGCTCACCATGGAAAGCTTATTGCACAAACGTGTTGTAGGGCAAAACGAGGCGATTAAAGCGGTCAGCGATGCGGTGCGTCGCAGCCGCGCGGGGCTTGCTGATCCTAATCGCCCGAATGGTTCGTTTTTGTTTTTAGGCCCAACCGGTGTCGGTAAAACCGAATTGTGTAAAGCATTGGCTGAGTTTTTATTCGACACACAAGACTCTATTATTCGCATTGACATGTCTGAATTTATGGAAAAACATTCGGTCGCACGTTTGGTGGGCGCACCTCCTGGCTATGTGGGCTATGAAGAAGGCGGGTATTTAACCGAAGCGGTGCGTCGCAGGCCTTACTCGGTGGTATTGCTCGATGAAATCGAAAAAGCGCATTCAGATGTTTTTAATATTTTATTGCAGGTATTAGATGATGGCCGTTTAACTGAC
>NZ_LGAK01000027.1 GCF_001292705.1 Marinagarivorans algicola | reverse complement strand
GAGGCGATTAAAGCGGTCAGCGATGCGGTGCGTCGCAGCCGCGCGGGGCTTGCTGATCCTAATCGCCCGAATGGTTCGTTTTTGTTTTTAGGCCCAACCGGTGTCGGTAAAACCGAATTGTGTAAAGCATTGGCTGAGTTTTTATTCGACACACAAGACTCTATTATTCGCATTGACATGTCTGAATTTATGGAAAAACATTCGGTCGCACGTTTGGTGGGCGCACCTCCTGGCTATGTGGGCTATGAAGAAGGCGGGTATTTAACCGAAGCGGTGCGTCGCAGGCCTTACTCGGTGGTATTGCTCGATGAAATCGAAAAAGCGCATTCAGATGTTTTTAATATTTTATTGCAGGTATTAGATGATGGCCGTTTAACTGACGGGCAAGGCCGCACGGTAGATTTTAAAAATACCGTGATTGTTATGACATCCAACTTGGGCAGTGAAAAAATTCAAGAGCTCGCTAATAACAAATCATTCGATATGGTCAGTTTTGATGACGAGCCACAAGCCGCCGCCGAAGTACATGACTACCGATACATTGCAATGCGTGATGCGGTTATGGAAGTAGTAGGGCAGCACTTTAGGCCAGAATTTATTAACCGCATTGACGAGGCCGTGGTTTTCCACCCCTTAGGCCGCGAAGAAATTAGAACCATTGCCAGTGTGCAGCTTCAATTGCTCGACGCTCGCTTAGCGGATCGTGACTTAACCTTAGCACTCACCGATGAAGTGATGGACAAACTCGCTACGGTAGGCTTTGACCCTGTATTTGGCGCCCGCCCGCTCAAACGAGCCATTGTGCAAATGATCGAAAACCCATTAGCTCAAGGCGTGTTATCCGGTAAATTTTTGCCTGGCTCAACAATTACCGGGACTTTAGAGGGGGACAAGGTCGTTTTTGTTTGATGTCACTGATTAAACGTTAAATCTTACGGCGCTAGCAGGTATACCGGCTAGCGCCGTTTTTTGTGGCGTTTAAGCAATCAATTTATACCATCCCCGATAATATTGTATAAGTATTGTATTATCGTATGTTTATTTAAAAGTTATTCAGGGTAATGTTTTTAAGCGCTTGTAGGGGGGCGGTTTTTAGGCGCCTTATAGCACGCTTAAATTTTTATATGGATATTAAAAACGCTATGCCCGCTCGGTAAATGCTGCATGATATTGTGCCTTTATTCATGATTATCTGGTCGGGATCGCGGCGCTATGGGGCGGGGTGCCACCCGCGACATTCATTCAGGACACGCAGCAAGTACTCCCTGCAGACTTTATCGGTATCCTGCCTGCTGCTAAGGCCCTAAATAGATAACGCGGGCGGCTTTAGCTTTACCCTGCATAAAAATATACGCGATTATATCGCTCACCCCCTCCTTGATTTTCCTAAGCCCGACGCCTAAATCCCTAAAAATAATTGATGAGTATCTATCCAATAAGGTTGCTCAGCTTGATGAATGAGTGGCTTGTACCTTTAGGTTCTTTGGCATAAAAAATATATTTTTGGCGCGTAAAGATTTAATAGCAATAAAAAATCATAGCTATTTTTCATGTTATTCGTAGAGTGTTGTGAATACGTTAGTGTGTTGATGTGATGGGTATGTCGCATTAAGGGGGGAGGGTATGAAAGATTTAGCGCCATCGGATTTAAAAGCAATTTTGCACTCAAAGCGCGCAAATGTGTATTACTTAGAGTATTGCCGCGTAATGCAAAAAGACGGCCGTGTTTTGTATTTAAAAGAAGCCAAAGCTGAAAACCAGTATTGGAATATTCCTATTGCCAATACCACGGTTATATTATTGGGTGCGGGCACCTCTATTACTCAAGCGGCAGTGCGCATGCTAGCGCAAGCGGGTGTGTTGATAGGTTTTTGTAGTGGCGGCGGTACACCTTTATATATGGGCGCTGAGGTTGAGTGGATGACACCACAAAGCGAATACCGCCCCACACAATATTTGCAAGGTTGGATGGGCTTTTGGTTTGAAGCGGAAAAGCGCTTAGAAGTTGCCAAAGACTTACAGCAAGCGCGCATGACTTTTTTACAGACAGTATGGAGTAAAGACCGCGACTTAATCGCAGCAGGCTTTAATAGTGAAGCCCCTGTTATTGCTCAGGCGCTCACGCAATTTACCGACGTCATTCATACCGCCCAAAAATCGGCCGACTTACTGCTGCAAGAGGCAAGGTTAACCAAAACACTCTACAAAATTGCTGCTAACACGACAAAGCATGAAGGCTTTACACGCCAGCGCGAAGCCACTGATAAAGCCAATGGTTTTTTAAATCACGGTAATTATTTGGCGTATGGTTTAGCGGCCTGTACGTTATGGGTGTTAGGTATACCGCATGCTTTTGCCGTAATGCACGGTAAAACACGCCGCGGCGCTTTGGTCTTTGATGTTGCCGATTTAATTAAAGATGCCATTGTATTGCCTACGGCTTTTATGTGCGCACAAGAAAATGCCACCGAGCAAGAGTTTCGCCAGCAATGCCTGCAAATGTTTACCAAACACAAAGCCCTCGATTTTTTATTTGAGCAAGTCAAGTTAGTAGCACTACAAGGCAAGGCCGAAGAGTTAAACCCGCAAGATGATTATGGGGTGAAGCTATGAAGATAAAAATGTGTCACAAGATGATTTATGGCAGGCAATCTTTAAGCGTAACTTTAATGCTTAGCTTTTTGCAGCTTAAGCGGCTTAATTAAAGGGAGGTAAGCTTTATGATGGTTACCTTTGTGAGTCAGTGCCAAAAAAATGCACTCAAAAAAACGCGTCGTGTGCTTGATGCCTTTGCTAACCGTATTGGCGATAATACCTGGCAAACCGTAATTACAGAAGACGGATTAATCACCGTTAAAAAAATGTTGCGCCAAAGTGCGAGTAAAAGTACGGCTGTCAGTTGCCATTGGATACGGTCACGGGCCCGCAGTCAATTTTTGTGGGTGGTGGGTAATCGGGCTAAATTTAATGCAGAGGGGAGGGTGCCGGTCAATAGCACGGCGCGTAAATTCCAATTCACAGAAAGCCATTGGGAGTCTCTGCCTTTAATTCGTGCGTTAGCGGCATTAGCGGCATTATTGCATGATTGGGGCAAGGCAACCCAGATTTTTCAGCAAAAATTACAGCCCGGGTATAAAGGCGCAACCGGCGACCCTATTCGGCATGAATGGATATCTTGTGTATTGCTGGATGCTTTTATTCGACATTGCCAGTCACAAAAATTAAATTGGTTAAATGAGCTCGCCAAAGGCCATATTGATGAAGCGGCCATTGAACAAAATATTCTTAATAAGCCCAGTCAATTGTTTATGAATCACGACGATACCGCGCAAGTATTAATGTGGTTGATTGTATCGCATCACCGCTTGCCTTTGCCTAGCCACAATCTTGATGACCTTAACGAATTTAAAGAGTATACGGCAAGTTCAATAGCCCAATGCTTAACGTTAGTGACTCAGGCGTGGGGGTATGAAAATAAAAAAGATGAGGCCGTCTTTAATCAGCGCGTAGCGGGGTGTTTTGAATTTCCGAAGGGTTTGATGACGCAATCAGCACTGTGGATAAAAGATGTTAAGCGCTGGGCGAGTAAGCTGCACTCGTTAGAACCATTACTTGAGCAAGCCATGGCCAATAAAACGATACGCTTAATACTTCACCATGCACGTTTATGCCTGATGTTAGGCGATCATCATTACTCCTCGCAACCTAACAACCCTCAGTGGGCCTCGCATTTAGGCTTATTTGCTAATACAGATAGAGCCACCCATACATTAAAGCAAAAGCTCGATGAGCATTTAGTGGGGGTTAAAACACATGCTTTACACATTGCTAATGTATTGCCCAGTGTGCAGCGCTTAGAGTGCGATGAAGCGACGGCTGTTTTTGATAACCGTGCATTACGTAAACCCAGTACGGGGCAATTTTTGTGGCAACAAAAAGCGGTTAATATTATTACAGAGCGCAAAAAAAGAACGACTATAGCGGGTGCTTTTATTGTCAATATGGCCAGTACAGGCTGCGGTAAAACATTGGCGAATGCAAAAATAATGCAAGCATTATCACCTCAAGGCAATAGTTTACGGTTTGTCTTGGCGCTAGGCTTACGCACGCTCACATTGCAAACCGGTGACGAATACCGTGACAGGGTTGGGTTAAGTAATGATGAGCTTGCCGTGCTGATT
Organism: Marinagarivorans algicola; assembly: GCF_001292705.1. GTDB lineage: Bacteria > Pseudomonadota > Gammaproteobacteria > Pseudomonadales > Cellvibrionaceae > Marinagarivorans > Marinagarivorans algicola. Next base: position 70,623 of record NZ_LGAK01000027.1, on the reverse strand, counting down.
GGCTCTAGGGCGGTATTAGAGCTACATAACACGGCTCAAAAAGAGCATTCGAATGCCTCCGTTATAAGCATAGAAGATGCCGGTTCCGAATCACTCGAGGCATTACTCGATAACGATATTGACTTTACCGGTGTGCTCCCCGAAGGCAGCCTCAGCACAGTATTAATCGATGAGCGTGCGCGTAAATTTTTATATGCTCCTGTTTTAGCGTGTACCATTGACCATATGATGGGAGCCACCGAAACAAAACGCGGCGGCCGCTATATATTACCAGCGTTGCGATTATTATCATCTGATTTAGTCATAGACGAAGTCGATGACTTTACGGGTGAAGATTTAGCCGCAATTGCACGGCTTGTTCATTTGGCCGGTATGCTAGGGCGTAAAGTCATGATTTCTTCGGCGACCATTCCACCGGCTTTAGCCGAAGGTTTTTTTAATGCATACCGTTCAGGGTGGCAACTGTTTAGTCTCAGTCAAAAAGCAGCCCCCGATGTATGTTGTATATGGACGGATGAATTTAATAGCCACATTGCAACGCTCACCAGTGCACAAGCGGGCGTTAAACAGTACGAGCAAAGCCATGCGGCTTTTATTAATAAGCGCATCACCAAGTTAGCTACCCAGCCGGCAAAGCGTAAAGCCGATATTGTGGCGTGTGATATCAATGTGTCGCAAAATACATCTGAGCAAGGTTCTAAACAAGAGTTTCAAGAGACTAAGCAAGAGCAATACTTTACGATTATTTTAAAGGCTGTCATTGCCAAACATCATCAGCACAATACTGTAGATGCCATCAGTCACAAAAACATCTCTTTTGGGGTCGTGCGTACCGCCAATATCAATCCTTGTGTGGCGCTAACCCAATATTTACTCACGGCAGATCTACCCGCAGATACCGATATTAGGGTGATGGCCTATCATAGCCAGCAAATTTTATTAATGCGCCACGCACAAGAACAACACTTAGATGCAGTATTAAAGCGCAAAGAGCAAAAAGGCCAGCCACCTAAAGCCTTTAGTCACCCAACTATTCGTGCGCATATTAATGCCAGTGCCGCCAAAAACATGGTGTTTATTTTAGTGGCAACCCCTGTAGAAGAGGTAGGGCGCGACCACGACTTTGATTGGGCGATTATTGAACCTTCATCTTACCGCTCGATCATTCAGCTCGCAGGCCGCGTACATCGCCATCGGCAAGGTGAGGTGACCAACCCAAATATTGGGTTGTTGCAATATAACTGGAAAGCCTTTTTAGCGCAGGCTAAGCCCAGCGCGCAATACTTTGTCAGGCCCGGTTATGAAAATGACATTCAGGGTTTGCCGCCACTGCCGTCGCACGACTTAAGCCTAATTATTGATGTCGCTAAAACCGCTCAGCAGCTCGATGCCACACCCCGAATACAAGTGCCCACCATTCAAGCATGCAACCAACTATTCAGTGCCATAGAGCATAAAGCAACCCAGCAATTATTAACAAATTATACTAATGTAAGGGTTAATAATGTACAGGGCTACCTAGAGCATACTTGGTGGTTAACGGCTTTGCCGCAAGTGTTTCAGGTGTTTAGGCGATCTAAAGCGGCAGTAAAATTATTTTTTGTGTGGGGTCGCCAAGGTGGCTATTGGGCAACAAAAGACGAAGACGGCCAGCCCGTTAAATGTGAGCTGCAATACAGTATTACACCCAGTACCTTAACCGTAAAGCAACAGCAGCGTTTATGGTTGACCAGAGATTACGAGCAATTATTAGAAGCGCAAGCGCTTAATAAAGGGTTATCGCTCAAGTGGGCAAGCTTGCGCTATGGCGAGCTAAGTTTAGTTATTTATAACGAAACAGACAGCTATGAATACAGCCCTCAGCTAGGTTTTTTTAAAACAAAAAAATAAAAATACAGTGCGCACACTCATTTATGTGATGCACTCCATTTCATACAATCCAAGGAGTTGAATATGCTTGATCCATCATTGCAAGAGTTTTTTGATCAACGCAAAAAAGCTTGGTTAAAAAATAAAACAAAAACGAGTGACTCAGACGAGGTGTTAGCCAGTAAAACGCAAGAGTGCCAAGACTTTTTTACGTTAGCCTCTTGGTTGCCTAGTGCGGCAAAACGGGCAGGGCAAATATCTATCGCCACGCACCCTTGTACTTTTAGCCACCCCAGTGCCCGCAAAAATAAAAACGGTGATGTCACATCGGTTATTGCAAACTGCCCCAAGCATAGCGATGGCTACTTGCGCACCGGTAATGTGGCTGTACAACCCGATGCCTTAGGTAATGCCGCAGCGCTGGATGTGTATAAATTTTTAAATGTGCGCTTAAGCGATGAAGCCACCGTGCTTGAGCACATTCAAGGCGACACCCCACAAGCCCAAGCGCTATTAAAAATACCAACGGCCTCTTATGATGAGCTTAAACAAGGTTTTTTGGCAATGGTACAATCCTCGGCTGGCGAGGCGATTACGAGTTCAAAAATAAAGCAAATTTACTTTCCTGTAGCACAGGGTTACCACTTGTTATCGGTGCTAACTAACTCGGGAATATTGTTTGAGTTGCGCCAGCGGCTAGATACCTTGCGTTTTAGCGATGACGTTAAAGCAAAACGCGCCCTAAAAAAGGCGAACGAATATAGCCCCGAAGGCTACCGTGAAATTTATGACTTAACCACAATTGGGTATGGCGGCAATAATCAGCAAAATATCAGTGTATTTAATAATCAAAATGGCGGCAAGGCGCATTTATTAGCCAGTACACCACCGCATATGCAGGCACGTGATATACGCTTCCCTACCAGTAACTTTTTTACCACATCACTTAATCCTTGGTCTTTTAAGCATGATTTTAAGTATTTGCATAAAGTCATGGGTATAGCAACCGGTGGCGATATTCCACGCCAAACATTATTGCTTGCGCGCGACAACGCGATTAAAACCATTGTGCTGAATATTATGGATACCGTACATGCGGTGCGTGCTGTCGCGAGCGAGCAATACCAACAAGGCTCAGCATTGCCAGCGGCGCAAGTGATTTGGTTATGCCACCATAAAAGCGATGAGCGTGAAAACAGTGATGCTTGGTTAGAGGATATTATTCATGAATGTGTGCGCTGGTGTATGCAGTATTACGCTAAAAGCCTAGGCGATAAAGCGATGGCGTTAGGCGATACAGAGTTTATAGCCCTTAAACAAATGATGACACAGTGGGCCGCCGACAATAAGGATTTTTTACGATGAATGACTTAACGCGACTTTTAATTTTACCGCGCATTAAAGTACAAAACGCCAATGCTTTATCGAGCCCTTTTACGATTGGTTTTCCTGCGGTAACCGCATGGTTGGGCGCCGTACATGCGTTACAGCGCCACTGCCAAAAAGCAGGCTTTAGCCAAATAACCTTTACCGGCGTAGGTGTGGTGTCGCATCAGTTTGATTTACAAACACATCGCGGCAGTGGTGATTTTGTATCATCGATTATAGGCACAGGTAATCCTTTAAAAAAAGACGGCAAACGACCGTCTTTTATTGAAGAGGCCAGGGCGCATTTAACCGTCACCTTAGTGGTGGAGTATCACGGTATAGCGCCCGAGCAAAAAGAGGCGGCTTTAACAACGATACAGCATATTTTAAATGGCCAGTTAAAAATAGCCGGCGGGGATATTTTAAATATTGAAACGCCTTACTTTACCAATACCGATAGCCCCGCAAACACATCAAAGTTAATGCGTAAATTAATGCCCGGCTATGTCCTGGTTGAGCGACGCGAACTCATGGAACAGGCCATGGCGCAAGGGCAAGATGCCCTTGAAGCACTTATCGATAATGTGGCTGTACACCATACCTGTACGCAACACAATAACACAGTGACCTGGCAGGCAATGCGTAAAAACAAAGGTTGGTTGGTGCCTATTGCGGTAGGTTACCAAGGTGTTAGCCCGCTAGGGCAAGCACTTAATCAGCGTGATACAGACACCCCGCATCGCTTCGCCGAGGCCGTGGTGACGTTGGGCGAATTTAAAATGGCATACCGCATAGAGTCTATGAATGAATTGCTGTGGCGCTATGAGGACAATCCAGAAAATGACGTATATGTCTGTAAAACCCAGCACAATACTACGAATAATACACTCAATGATATATCACAATTTTTTTAATACACCCTCAATGTAAAGGAAATTAACCATGGCTAAAAATAAAAATGCAGTGGCATCGGTTTTGTCATTCGAGAAAAAACTAGTGCCATCAGATGGCTATATGTACGGCACAACATGGGCTAACCGGCATGAAGTGCAAGCTTTGGCCCTCACCGAAAAATCAGTGCGCGGCACTATATCAAACCGTTTAAAAGCAGCGGTTAAAAATGACCCCTTAAAGTTAAATGCAGAAGTCGAAAAGCCTAATTTACAGCGTGTCGATACCTGCGCATTATTGCCCGAGCAAGATACACTGAAGCTAACCTTTACCCTCAAGGTATTAGGCGGTGTACAAAAACCCTCGGCTTGTAACAATGCGCAATTTAAGCAAAGTTATAGCACAGCCGTTAAAGACTATATTAATGAGCATGGTTTTATCGAGCTGGCCAAGCGCTACGCCACCAATATAGCCAATGCCCGCTTTTTATGGCGCAACCGCTTAGGGGCCGAAAACATCACGGTAGAGGTGAATGCACTCAACGAAAAGGCACCGCAAGCATGGGTATTTGATGCCACCCAAATAAGCACAAGGCATTTTGATCATCAAGATGACAATGTTAATAGCCTAGCGACACGCATAGCGACGGCACTGGCCAGTGAAGATGATTTTTTAATGCTAGAAATACACTGCTTTGCCAAAGTGGGTAAAGCCCAAGAGGTATACCCCAGTGAAGAACTCGTACTCGATAAAAGCACCAGTAAAGAAAAGAAAAGCAAAATTTTATACAGCAACAATGGCATAGCCGCTATGCACACCCAAAAAATAGGCAATGCGCTGCGCTCAATAGACACCTGGTACCCCGAGTTTAATGATATAGAGCAAAGCGCTGGGCCAATAGCCATAGAGCCTTATGGTTCGGTAACTAATTTAGGCCGCGCTTATCGTACCCCCAAAGACAAGCAAGATTTTTACACATTTTTTGATGCCTTCGCATTAGGCGAAAAATTAACCCGTACAGAAGATGAGCACTATGTGATGGCCATACTCCTACGTGGTGGTGTATTTGGGGCCAGCGATAAGGATTAAATCATGCAGTATTATGTAGAAGTTACATTATTGCCCAATGACGATATTGGCCACTACTTTTTATGGGGCAAAGTGTATCAGCAATTACATTTAGCCTTAGTGGCTTTGGCCGCTGGCGAGCAAAGCGCGTTGGGTATTTGCTTTCCTGAATACAGTATGGATCAGCCTCGGTTAGGGCGTAAAGTGCGTATATTTGCCGATTCACAGGCTCAGTTTACGCAGTTAGATTTGGTTCAGTGGTTCAGTCGGCTAAGTGATTATTGCCATATCAGCAGTATTAAGTCGGTGCCGGCACACACACAGTACGCCCAAGTGGCGCGTAAGCAATGTGTGACGAGCCCCCAGCGTTTAGCCCGTAGGCGCGCCAAGCGCAAAGGCCAAAGCTACGATCAGGCTTTAGTGCATTTTACCGGCTTTAAGGCAGAGCTATCGCGGTTACCCTTTGTGGTGCTGCACAGCGAATCAACACACGTCGTACCAGAGGGTCTACAGGCCAAGCATCGGTTTAAGCTGTTTATTGCGCAGGTATTAGTCGATAGGCCTCAAACGGGTGCCTTTACTTGCTATGGCTTGAGCCAAACGGCAACGGTACCTTGGTTTTAGTGGTATAGGGCGTTAACGCGGGGTTGAACTAGGCTAAGCGCCTTTTGACCCAAAATAACCTAATAAAAAAGCTCTTTAAAAATAAGTAATAAAATCAACAGGTTACAACACACCTTAAAAACAAAGGGTAAAACCTTCAAAATAAGGGTAAGTGGTTGTTGTAACTTGTTTTTTTGCCGCTAAAATCTAGTTCACTGCCGCGAAGGCAGCTTAGAAAATGCATTTTAAAGCAACAAAAGGCACTATTGAGTTCACTGCCGCGAAGGCAGCTTAGAAAACCCAATTTAATAGAGCAGGCGCAGGGCGAGCGTTCACTGCCGCGAAGGCAGCTTAGAAACCTCGAATACCGCGCTCTTTATCGTTGATGATGTTCACTGCCGCGAAGGCAGCTTAGAAATTTACTGTTGATATCACTGGAACCAGTCTAGGGTTCACTGCCGCGAAGGCAGCTTAGAAACAGTATTGGGTCGCCTTCCCCACACTGGGCGAGTTCACTGCCGCGAAGGCAGCTTAGAAATCACGCTTAAAGCTGGCTAATACAGGCATATGGTTCACTGCCGCGAAGGCAGCTTAGAAAAGTTGTTAATCATTCAAATAATAACCAGTTAGGTTCACTGCCGCGAAGGCAGCTTAGAAATTGATCCAGCAACTAGCACTCTTACAAAGTATGTTCACTGCCGCGAAGGCAGCTTAGAAATTCCATAGTGCGCCTATTTGCAATTTTATGGGGTTCACTGCCGCGAAGGCAGCTTAGAAATGATAGGGTCCAATTTCTGACTACTATTCCCAGTTCACTGCCGCGAAGGCAGCTTAGAAATAAACACCCTCATAACTCACGATATTAATACTGTTCACTGCCGCGAAGGCAGCTTAGAAAATCGCTATATTTAAGTGATACAACATAATCTAGTTCACTGCCGCGAAGGCAGCTTAGAAAATGGCAACCGCACCCAACAACACAGCCTCTGGGTTCACTGCCGCGAAGGCAGCTTAGAAAAACTCATAAAAGCGCTAAATGATTGGCTCAGCGTTCACTGCCGCGAAGGCAGCTTAGAAAATGCTCGACAATAGTATATTTTTTTAATGCATGTTCACTGCCGCGAAGGCAGCTTAGAAATAGGGGGCTTTATGAATCAATCAAATGTAAAAGTTCACTGCCGCGAAGGCAGCTTAGAAATTCGACCGGAAACGCGAAGTATTGCGGGGCAAGTTCACTGCCGCGAAGGCAGCTTAGAAAACTCTAAAGTGGGCAGCTACAAAGGGTTTGAGGTTCACTAAAACTTGCAGGGAGACTCACTCAAAAATTTGCATAATAATTAACCAATTTCTACGCTTAAGTAAACAATTCAACCGATAGCGATAAGGTGGTTATTATGACGAAAGCGAGAAGCCAACAGGTTTCATTAGACACTACACCTTATTATCATTGTGTAACACGTTGTATTTATGAAAGCGCTAAATGAGCCCATTGCGCGCATGGCCAATGCCGAATATAAATGTACCTCACAATCAAGCAGTGCGCTTTGGCTTATGTTTAGTAAATCAAGGCTAAGGCAAAAGCTGTATTGAGGTGGCGGAGCGGCGCACTGAAAAGCGGCTCAATGTGCGTCATCTTCTCATTTTAAGGCCTAAAATAAGCGTTTTGGCATGCGTAATACCATAGTTGGTTACTTTTCATTCATTATTGAAGTGCGCGTCTCGACATCGGAGGGTTACATCTCTATAGTGCGCCCAAATAGCACGACCTTTAATGATTGCCTTGTTGTTGACGTTTTTGCCGCTTTTGGATGTTCCCCCAGCTTGCCTTTCTGGCATGCCCTAAACTCTCCAGTTAGATGCACCGCTCGCCTTGGTTTATTACTGTTTCTTTAAACCCTGTAGTTTGGGTTTAATACTTTATTTAGGATACTCGCACTTTGATTACTACCGCAAACATCACCATGCAATTTGGCGCTGAGCCACTGTTCGAAAATATTTCTGCGCAGTTTGGTCACGGCAACCGCTATGGTTTGATTGGCGCCAACGGTTGCGGCAAGTCAACTTTTATGAAGATTCTTAGTGGCGAGCTAGCGCCAACATCGGGTAATTTATCGTTGACGCCTGGGCATAAAGTCGGCACCTTAAGTCAAGATCAGTTTGCCTTTGAGGAGTTTTCGGTCGTAGATGCTGTCATTATGGGCGATGTCGAGCTGTGGAAAGTTAAGCAAGAGCGTGAGCGCATTTACAGTTTGCCTGAGATGAGCGAAGAAGATGGTATGAAAGTGGCCGAGCTAGAGGTGTTATTTGCTGAAATGGACGGCTACAGTGCAGAAAGTCGTGCTGGCGATATTCTGCTAGAAGCGGGCATTAGTGAAGAGCTGCATTTTGGTCTGATGTCGCAGGTGGCGCCAGGTTATAAAGTACGTGTACTACTGGCACAGGCGTTGTTTGCCGATCCAGAAATTCTTTTGCTTGATGAACCTACAAACAATCTCGATATTCATACCATTAACTGGTTGGCCGATGTGCTTAACCAGCGCAAGTCGACTATGATTATTATTTCCCATGATCGTCACTTTCTCAATAGCGTGTGTACGCATATGGCCGATATTGATTACGGCGAGCTGCGAATTTACCCTGGCAACTACGAAGCTTTTCAGGCGGCCTCCCAGCTAATTCGTGAGCAACTGCTATCGAGCAATGCCAAAAAAAGCGAAGAAATCGCCGAGTTGCAAGACTTTGTTAACCGTTTTGGTGCCAATGCTTCTAAGGCCAAGCAAGCGGCTTCGCGCGCTAAAAAAATGGACAAAATCAAACTGGATGAGGTTAAGTCTTCAAGCCGTATGACGCCATCGATCAGTATGAAGCAGCATAAAAAACTGCACCGTCAAGCTTTGGTGCTGGAGAATGTGGGGCATGGCTTTGATGGTGAAACGTTGTTTAGTCAAGGTAATATGATTTTAGAAGCGGGCGCTAAGCTGGCGGTTATTGGGGAAAATGGTGCCGGTAAGTCGACCTTTTTGCGCTGCCTAATGAGCGAGCTCAGCGTGAATGTTGGCGAGATTAAATGGTCAGAAAACGCCGAAATAGGCTACTGCCCGCAAGATGCTACTGCCGATTTCGATAGCGACTTGACGATTTTCGATTGGATGAGTCAATGGCGTACGCCTAAACATGATGATCTGGCTGTACGCGGCATTCTAGGTCGCTTACTGTTTACCGCCGACGATACCAATAAGCAGGCGAGGGTGTGCTCTGGCGGTGAAAAAAACCGGCTCTTATTTGGCAAGTTAATGATGCAAGACACGAATGTGTTAATTATGGATGAGCCAACTAACCATTTAGACTTGGAAGCAATTGATGCGCTTAATACCGCGCTGCAAGCTTACGATGGCACATTAATTTTTGTAAGCCATGATCGCCAGTTTGTTTCGTCATTGGCGACTCGGGTTGTTGAAATTAAAAATCAGCAAATGGTTGATTTTCAAGGTACTTACAATGAGTATCTTGCCAGCCAAAATAAATAACGGATGTTGCTTAATTTGTGGTCTGCGTTATATGACGTTGTGCAGCACGCGTTGAGCCTCAAGGCTAGGCGCCATAGCTGACATCTTTTGCCGATACGCACTGGTCTCGGCCGTTTTCTTTTGCTTGGTATAAGGCTTTGTCGGCTAGACAGGTGTATTTATCCCAGTGTTCCTTGAGCGCTTGACCATTACTGACTTTACAGTAGCCAATAGACACCGTAATGTTAATGCTTCCTGCTGAGGTATTAAAGGGGCTTGCTCTTACGGCCTCTAAAATGCGGGCTGCTATCTTGTGTTGATGGTGTTCATTGCTGTGCTCGGCGATGATAATAAATTCTTCACCGCCCCAGCGTGCCACTATGTCACCTTTGCGGTTGATGTGTTGTAGACGCTGGCTCAGTTCTACCAATATAGCGTCACCAATGTGATGGCCGTAGGTGTCGTTAACGTCTTTAAAAAAATCAATATCCACTAACAATACAATGTAATAATGTGTGCTAGTGATATGGCGATCGCCGCGGGGTAATATATTATCAATATAGGTTCTTATATAGCGGCGGTTAAATAAACCCGTTAGAGCATCTTTATGCGATTGATCATAAAGCTTAAGGTTGGATTGTTCTAAGCGCAAATTGAGATGCTTAGATAGGCGATATCGATTAAAGAGTAAACTTAAGATAATAATGACCATAATCACAATCACAATACCTATGTTGCGTTGCCATTCGCGTTGATCGATTAAAGCGGTTTGTAATTGATTATCTTTTTTGAGTATCGATATTTCTTTTTGTTTTTTTTCGGCTTCGAATTTTTCTTGGATGTGTATGATTTTTTCTTGGCGCAAGTCGAACTGCATTTTTGTAAAGCGCTCGTGGTATTGTAGGTACCACATGAAGGCGTTTTCATAGTCTTTGGTGTCGGCATAGGCTTCGGCGAGCATTTTGAGTGTTTCTACCGCAATAGGTTCGAGTTTTTCGGATTCAAAATAAGCTAGAGCATCATGAATGTTTTGGATGCCTTCTTGGTGTTGTCCCGCTTTTGATTGCGCAGCCCCTAAATTAGATTGTCCAACAGCCACTAAATAGTGACTTTCTATCTCTCTGGCGATAGCAATACCTTCGGTAGCCATTTTAATGGCTTGCGCGTATTGCTCAAACTGATTGTATGTGTCGGAGATATTGATGGACATGGCTGCTTCCAACCTGCGCGAGCCGACTTTTTTTGAGTATTGCGTGGCCGTCATCATGGCCTCAAGTTCTTTTTGATGCTTACCTTGTTTACCAAAAACATAGGCGCGATTGTTAAAAATAATGGTGAGCTGACGGTAGTTGACGGGAGTAATATCGTTTTCCATGTTCTCGGCAATAGCACTGTATTTTAGTGCTTCTTCAAACTCGCCCGTGTATAAATAAAGCGTAGCTAGATTGCTGACAATCCGCGCAACTGAGCCGATATCGCCTTGCTCTTCAAATAGCGTATAGGCCTTTAAATAGTCTGCAATGGCTAAGTGATTGTTGCCTTTAAGGCTTTCAATATTGGCGCGCAAATCTAATGTCATGGCCGTAAATAGAGGAATATTAATTTGTTCGGCAATCGCTGCAAGTTGTGCTAAGTTACTCTCTACAATGTCACTGTTGTGAGTAATATGCCCAAATCGTGCTTGCCAGTAATAGGCAAAGCCCTTGATCCAAGGTGCTTTATGTTTGTCGCTAAGTGCGATGATTTTTTGGATATGCGGTTTATAGTTTTCAAGGTCTTCACTCTGAAAGTAAAGCCGGCAGTATGCCAGTTGCACATAAAGCGCGTGTAGCAAGGGACGATTTTGAGGGTGCTGCCTTTCATAATCGATGAGTTGCCGTTTGGTGGCGGCAGGGGTGTTTCTTGCTTGCAAGTAAAGGGTATAAAGGTGTCGGCCTTCCTCGGTGCTATTAAGCCGGTCCGACAGCCCAGCAGGGCTGCTTACTGCCAAGGCGACACACGCATAGCAAGCTAGCCCTATCAAACAATAGAGGTGTAGTCGCCGCTGAATAAGAGATAAAAAGGTATGACACTGAGTCAATGAAGCACCTATTGTTTTGCCCAACGAGCTATTGGCCTAATCAGTAGCCTTTGATTCATTACATCTTCGTCATTATAGCTTAGGCTTAATGTGGCATTGGGAGCGTTTTTTTGTGTGTAAGTTAGAAATATTGTAACTATTTAGCCAAGCTGAAAAAATTCACCTGATAGGGTACTGATGGATTATTTTCTGGATATTTAAGTGCCCGGAGCGCTTACATAGCGCCCATGGATGGCTTGAGCGACCCAGACCATAATTCATCACTGCCCAATTTCGTTATTTCTAAATCGTTACGAAATATTCTTCTTCGGCGTTAGGTAATAATATATTGCCCAATGAGACGCCGGGCTCTATTTTTTCAGTAAGGCGCTCGAAAACCCGTAGTATTGGATAAAGTATTATCGTTTCGCCCTTGGTCTATGCGATTTTGCTGTCGTTATGGCGTCGTGAGTATGTCAATTTTAATAAGGTATCGTTTAGGCCATTCCTTGCCTGTGACCCAAAATGCATCATGTTTTGCATCATAAGCAATACCGTTGAGCGATTGATAGCTGGGGTGTTGGGTGTTTGCTTTAACCAGTTTTTTTAAATTAACAGTACCTAAGACAGCCCCCGTGTCGGGGTCGATGGCAGCGATGATGGGGCTTTGCCAAATGTTGGCCCAAATAATACCTTTGGCAAATTCTAATTCGTTAAGGCGTTGCCAGTCATAGGCACCACCTTGCACGGTCATTTGGCGGGTTATTTTAAAGGTTTTGGGGTGGCGTAGTTGCAGTTGATTACTGCCGTTGCTCATAATCAGCGATTGGCCGTCGTGGGTCAGCCCCCAGCCTTCTCCACGGTAGTGGTAACTGCGTTTTGTGTGCAGTGTTGTAGGGTCAAGGACTAACGCGCGTCCGGCTTGCCAGCTCAAAAGGTAAAGCTCGTTGTTCAATAGCGTTAACCCTTCGGCAAAGAGATGATTGGGTATCGATACTCTTTGTTGCACTGTATTGTTGCGGTTGTAACGCACGACATAGCTTTGACGGTACAAGCCAGAGCTCTCATAAAAGTCATCTCCTTCTAGTAGCCAGCCTTGGGTAAAGGCTTTGGGTTGATGGGCGTAGGTTTGTATAACGCTATAGTTAAGGGGTTTAAATGATGTTGGTGTTGCTGCTGAGTTGATCGCGGCATGGGCATAGCGGAAGGTCATATTATTGCCAGTGCCCAATAGGCCGCACATCACCCACAAGCCATAGTGCAGCAACAGCTTAAGCCATTTACGGCACAAAACGTGAAGCATGGAGCCTAAGGTTTTACCCAATAATTGATATCGCATGGCGGTATGCGCGCAGCACTTGGCTTTATTGCTCAAGGTCAGGTCAGCTTAAAGATCGAGGCTGGCGCGCAGTGCCGCCAGGTGTTTAAGGTTTTCTTCTTTGCTGGGAGCCTTGCCGGGGTTGTGCTCTATTGTGGGCGGTGTTGCGATGGTGAGTGTTTCGCCGCCGCGTACACGCTCGCACAACTCTTGGTATTTACGCTTAAAGACCGGGTAGGCAATGCTTTCGCTACTACTTTGCAAAAAATACCAGTCGCAGGCTTTACCGGCGTGGTAAATCGCTGGGTGGCTCCAAGCATAGTTAATTTTAGGTGATGGCGCGCGGCAGGCCTCGAGGTAGGCGGTATGCACATCGGGTAGGTGTGCCTGTTCACTTTTGGCTTCACATTGACGAATCATAGTGTGGAGCGTTGGCAAAAAGTCGCTGGTTTCTAAAATGGCCTTAGCGGCGAGTAATAGTGTATTAGGTGTAAAGCGTTCGAGCTCGCTCATCCACAGTTTTTTTACCTGTACAAGCTCGCCTTCGGTGGTGTAGGCCTTAAAAAATTGTGCATGGTAGTTTAATCGAAATAACGCAAAGACTTGGTTGATCGCATCAATGCGTTGTTCGCGGTGAGCGGCGCTTTGCTGCTCGGTGTGTGGGTTAGTTTGCCCAGCTTCTGTCGGTAACGAGTGCTTCAAGCGATAAATCTCTGGTGGATGATGAGTTGGCGACCTGCGGGTTGGCTGATCGTTGAGCCCAGCAGCGCTTAACATACTGTAAAAATCGTGTGTTCCACGAGGTATGCGTCTGGTTGCTATCGCGCCAGTAAATCACAAATTCGGGCACGATGTTTTGTGCAAATTGTAAATCAATATTCGCGAGGCGCAATACATCGTATACATCGCGTGAGGGTTGCCAGCCATCGGCGATGCGCTTTGGGGTTGTATCGTGTTGCATGGTCGAGCTAAAACGAGCCCACTGGCGATTAACATGATCGCGAAAGCGGCGATTCCAATTGTCGCAGCTGCTATTTTGTTCGCGCCAATAAAGTACAAACTCAGGGATGGCGTCCTCAATAAAAGCGCGTGGTATCGAGGCGTGTCGGCTCAGTACATCTATAGCGTCTTCGCTGGGGCGCCACTCTTTGGTAATCAAGGTGCTTTGTGGACGAGCATTTTTTTGACTTTGGTGGTCGCGCCACTTATGAATAACGTGATTAAAAAACTTAGCTTCCCACGACCGCGCTGGCTCTTTGCGGTCTCGCCAGTAGGTAATAAATTCGCCCACTTGATTTAGCGTAAAGGTATCGGGGATATTGTGCTGTGCTAATTGCGTCAATGTGTCGCGAGCGGGCTGCCAGTGCGGCGCAATAATATTAGGGCTTGTAGGGTGTGGCGCTAAGGTGTTGTTGTGCACGGCAAGGCCATCATAAGGCGAGCTATTTTGAGTGTTCTGGGGGCAGGGGTGACGCTGTGGTTGGCCATATTGCTGTGCTCGCTGAGTAGGCGGTTCACCCGTTGTGATGGTTTGTGTTAGACGCGGGCTTTTGAAGGCAAATTTTAATTGATGACTTTGCGTGTAAGGGGCCGAGGCAATGAAGATAACCCCCGCCTCTCGAAGGTTGGTACATAAGCGCTGTACATCATGTGCGCGCCAAAAGGGCGCCAAGGTGAGCATTTGAGCTTCGCTCAAGGTATACCAAGTAAGACCTTGCTGCTCCAGGCCTTGTGGTGCTTGGCTTTGGCCTGGCAAAAACGGTAGTAATTGTTGCAGTAAACTGACCATTAAGGCTTCTTCTACACCGTATTCGATCGCGAGTGAAGAGTAGAATAAGATCGGGGCTTCTGGTAGCCAGCCTTTGGTGCAATCTTGTGTCATGGGAGTGATACGTTGGCTCTTTGAGTGATTATGTCTGGTAGCTATTTAAATGCCAACAGGTTGAGTGCCGACATGGGGTTAGGTGCCGATATGGGGCGCTAATAAATGATTGGCTTGGGTTACTTAAACAACATTCGGCTTTGTGCTCGGCGACGTGGCGAATCGGTAAAGTCTCATCAGCACCTTAATTGCTAATTGAGGCGATGCCTTTCACGGTTAATAATCAGCATGACTTATAAATGGTGACGACTTTCGCAGGTGCAAGCCAAATAAAGCTATAAGTAAAAAACTATAAGCAAAAAAAACGTAATTATAACAGCTTGGCCATCTCTTTTAATACGCGATTTTATTGGGCGGATAATAATCGGTTATTGGCCTTGACTTATTGTATTTTTTATTACCATTTCAAAAACTGCTCAAAAACGATTTGAGAGCCTTGTAGGGGGTGTTTTGCTATTTTAACCCTAGGGGTTGTGCTACTATGACTCACCAAAACAGCCTCTGGCGCCGTTGTAGCGCGTTTTAGCTGGTTTTTGTCTTTTCTACCTTAAATAAAAAGACAAAACCTCGTGCATATAAAGGGCTGCTACTCAAAAGCAGCCCTCAAAACACCAAGTCAAGCCGCACAGAGACTGTACCTTATTCCTCTCTATTCATCATACTAACAATAAGGATTACGCCACCTTATGGCTGATAACGCGAAAGAAGTCTTACCCGTCAATATCGAATCTGAGTTAAAGCAATCTTACCTTGATTACGCAATGAGCGTCATCGTGGGCCGCGCATTACCCGATGTCCGCGATGGCTTAAAGCCTGTTCATCGGCGCGTACTTTTTGCCATGAACGAGCTAAACCTCGATTTTAATAAACCGTACAAAAAGTCGGCGCGTGTTGTCGGTGATGTGATTGGTAAATACCATCCGCACGGTGACTCAGCCGTTTACGATACCATCGTACGTATGGCTCAGCCTTTTTCATTGCGTTATATGCTGGTTGATGGACAAGGTAACTTTGGTTCGATTGATGGCGATAGTGCCGCAGCCATGCGTTATACCGAAATCCGTATGCGCAAAATAGCCCACGACTTACTTGCGGATCTTGATAAAGAAACGGTTAACTTTGTGCCCAACTATGATGGGCAAGAGATGATACCTGAGGTACTGCCAACACGCGTACCTAATTTGCTGGTCAATGGCTCTAGCGGTATTGCTGTTGGCATGGCGACTAACATCCCCCCACATAATATCAGCGAAGTCGTTAAGGGGTGCTTAGCGTTAATTGATAACCCCGAGTTAAGCATTGATGACTTAATGGAATACATTCCCGGGCCTGATTTCCCTACGGGCGGTATTATTAATGGTCGCGCGGGTATATTGCTGGCTTACCGTACGGGCCGTGGCCGCATTTACGTGCGCGCCAAAGCCGAAGTCATCGTGAACGAAAAAACTCAGCGCGAAACTATTGTGGTTCACGAAGTGCCTTATCAGGTGAACAAAGCACGCCTGATTGAAAAAATTGCCGAGTTAGTCAAAGACAAGAAAATTGAGGGTATTTCTGAGATACGCGATGAGTCTGATAAAGATGGATTGCGTATTGTTATCGAGATTAAGCGCGGTGAAATGGGCGATGTTGTGCTTAATAACCTATATGCCCAAACCCAAATGCAAACGGTATTTGGTATTAATACCGTTGCCTTGGTGGATGGGCAACCTCGTATTTTAAACTTGCTTGAGCTATTGCAGTACTTTATCAAGCATCGCCGTGAGGTAGTGACACGCCGAACTATTTACTTATTGCGTAAAGCGCGTGAACGTGGTCATGTATTAGAGGGCCTAGCGGTTGCTATTGCCAATATTGACGAAGTGATTACCACCATTAAAAACTCTGCGACTCCGCAAGAGGCAAAAGATGCGTTGCTGTCTAAAGGTTGGCCGGTGGGTTCGGTGAGTCAGTTTTTAGAGCGTGCAGGCGCAAATGCTTGTCGCCCCGATGGTTTGGCTGTTAATTTTGGTTTGCACGGCAGCTTGTATCACTTGTCGCCAGAGCAAGTTCAAGCGATTCTCGACTTACGCTTACATCGCTTAACCGGTATGGAGCACGACAAGCTTCTAGGTGAATACGAAGAAAAACTCAAGCTGATTGCCGAATACTTAGAGATCTTAGGTAACCCAGTGCGTTTGATGGAAGTGATTCGTGAAGAGCTTGAAGTAATCGAGCAAAGCTATGGAGATGGGCGTCGTACCGAAATTACCGCTTCACGTGCCGACTTGAGTGTCGAAGACCTGATTAGTGAAGAAGACCGTGTTGTGACGATATCCCACGGTGGCTACGCCAAGAGCCAACCACTCGATGCGTATCAGGCTCAGCGTCGTGGTGGTATGGGTAAGAGCGCAACCGCCGTCAAAGACGAAGACTTTGTTGAACATTTACTGATTGCCAATACCCATGATTACATCTTGTGTTTTACCAACCGCGGTAAAGTGTATTGGTTGAAAACGTTTCAAATTCCTATTGCTGGGCGTACCAGCCGCGGTCGTCCTGTGGTTAACTTATTGCCCCTCGAAAAAGACGAGCGTATTACCTCTATATTACCGGTGAAAGAGTTTGATGAAAATCATTACATCTTTATGGCAACGGCTAAAGGTACAGTTAAAAAGACGGCGCTTAATCAATTTGCTAAACCACGTTCTAGCGGCTTAATTGCGCTTAACTTGGTTGAAGGCGATAGTCTAGTGGGTACCGCTATTACCGATGGCGAATGCGATGTGCTTTTGATGGCCTCTAATGGTAAGGCTACACGCTTTAAAGAAGAAGTCGTACGCCCAATGGGCCGTACTTCGCAAGGTGTACGCGGTATGCGTTTTGCCGATGACCAGCGTATTATTTCAATGATTATTCCACAAGAAGGCGGCAAGGTACTGACCATTAGTGAAAACGGCTATGGCAAGCGTACCGACCAAGCAGACTTCCCAACCAAAGGGCGAGGCGGGCAAGGTGTTATTGCGATGGCCACCTCTGAGCGTAACGGTTTGTTATGTGGTGCGGTACAAGTCTTTGATGGCGATGAGATTATGATTATCTCTGACCAAGGCACCTTAGTGCGTACGCGCGTTGATGAAGTGTCGGTATTGAGCCGAAATACGCAAGGCGTTCGCCTGATCAAAACGAAAGAGTCCGAGCGTATTGTGAGCCTGGGGCGCATTGAAGAAAATGACGAACAAAGACTGTCGACACCAGAGGCTGATGCGGTGACGGAGGCGACAACCGATACGCTCAATATTGATCCGAGTATCAACTCAAACACTGATCAAAATACCACCGGAGAGAGCGAATAGTGACTAACTCTTTAAAGTCTCAATCTAACCCGCAAGAAGCCGCCGAATTGGCTAAATTACGTGACAAAATTGACAGCATTGATGAGGAAATTGGTGCACTCATTAGTGCCCGCGCCGAGTGTGCTCAACGTGTAGCCGAGGTAAAACACCGCTTTAGTGAGGGTGCTGCACCGGTGTTTTACCGCCCCGAGCGCGAAGCACAGGTATTACGCAAAGCCATGGCGCGCAATAAAGGTCCTTTGTCTAATGAAGAGTATGCGCGTTTATTTCGCGAGATTATGTCGGCGTGCCTGGCTTTAGAGACGCCGCTTAAAGTCGCGTTTTTGGGGCCAGCAGGGACATTTACGCATCAAGCGGCGTTTAAACATTTTGGTCATAGCACCGAGGTTGTGTCGCATACGGCAATCGATGAGGTGTTTCGTGAAGTCGAAGCCGGTGCTTGCCAGTTTGGTGTAGTCCCTGTCGAAAACTCCACAGAAGGGGTGGTTACGCATACCCTCGATTCATTTTTAAGCTCTAATCTGAATATTTGTGGTGAAGTGGTATTGCGTATTCATCATAATTTGATGGTCAGCGATAAAACAAAAGTCGACAGTATCAGCCGCATTTACTCGCACGCGCAATCGTTAGCGCAATGCCGCAAATGGCTCGATGTGCATTACCCAAATGCCGAGCGTGTAGCGGTTTCGTCGAATGCAGAAGCGGCAAAGCGCATGCAAAGCGAGTGGAATGCCGCGGCTATTGCGGGCGAAACCGCGGCTGAGCTTTATGACTTAACCATTATTGCCGATAAAATCGAAGATTTACCCGATAACGCCACGCGCTTTTTGATTGTGGGCGGGCAAAAAACCAGTGCTAGCGGCGAAGATAAAACCTCGGCAATTGTGGCTGTACGCAATGAACCTGGCGCACTCCACGATATGCTTGAGCCTTTTCATCGCCATGGTGTTGATTTAACGCGTGTTGAGAGCCGGCCGGCGCGCTCGGGGACGTGGAACTATGTCTTTTTTATTGACTTTGAGGGTCATATTGAGTCACCGAAAGTACAAGCGGCGCTGGATGATGTGGCCAAAAAAGCCGCCGATATCAAAGTGCTAGGGTCATACCCGCGAGGTGTTTTGTAATCATGTCGGGCTTTATGGGGGTGAATGATCCTAACTCACAGGCATCACAAACCAAGCCGACTGTCACTCAATCGATAGCAAGCACGCCAGTTGTGAATACGTTAGTGGTTATTGGATTGGGCTTGATTGGAGGTAGTTTGGCCTTGGCCTTACAAAAGGCTAAGGCTTGCCGTAAGGTCGTGGGTATTGCGCGTAACGCTGAGGTTGCTCAGCGAGCATTAGAGCGCGGTATTGCCGATGAGGTTTTTGCCTCTATCACCGAGGTGGCGGCCAAGTTGGGTGCTGGCGATGTGATTTTTATTGCGGTACCGACCTTAGCCATACGGCAGGTACTTGGGGATATCAAAAGCTGCGTCAGCCCCGCAGTAACCATTACCGATGGCGCCAGTGTTAAAGGCAGTGTGTTAAGTGATGTCAAAGCGGTTTATGGTCAAGTACCGCCACAAGTGGTACTTGGGCATCCTATTGCAGGGTCTGAGCAAAGTGGCGTAGAGGCAGCAAAAGCCGATCTTTATGCGTATCACCGTATTATACTGACACCCACAGAGCACACCGGCAGCGGGCATTTGGCGTTGGTGAGGGCGATGTGGCAGGTAGTCAATGCCGAAGTACTTGAGCTAGATATTGAAAATCACGATGCTATTTTAGGCGCCACAAGCCATTTGCCGCACGTTATTGCGTTTTCATTAGTTGATACACTCGCACATGACAGCCACAACGAAGATATTTTTCGGTATGCCGCAGGCGGCTTTAGAGACTTTACCCGCATAGCCTCTAGTGATGTCGTGATGTGGCGCGACATTATGCTGGCCAATAAAAAAGCCGTACTTGAGGCTATTGATTTGTTTTCGGGCAACTTAGCACAGCTGCGCAGTACTATTGAGCACGGCGATAGCGAAGGCCTGACTGAAATATTTAGCCGCGCCAAAGTGGCACGCGATCAATTTACGCACTTATTGGATGAGCGCAAGGCTAACCTTAAAGCTAAGGCTGCTTTTAGTAATAATGAGTTATAACCTTAGCGCTTTTTATTAGTTAATTAATAGCGCAGCTAGCGATATACTGCGTTCTATTTCGTTATTCAATCCGTAAAAGCCGTCGCTTAGCACGGGTTACGACACTTATTTTGTTTTTAAGAGTTCTCAAAAATGCCTGAATCTAGTCAACCAGAAAGCGGCCTTAGCGACTACAAGCTAACGCATCTTAAGCAGCTCGAGGCCGAAAGTATTCACATTATTCGTGAAGTGGCCGCTGAGTTCGATAATCCCGTCATGCTTTACTCTATTGGTAAAGACTCTGCAGTTATGTTGCATCTAGCGCTCAAAGCCTTTGCGCCTGGCAAACTACCGTTTCCTTTAATGCATGTTGATACCACGTGGAAATTTAAGGAAATGATTACATTCCGCGAAAAAATGGCCAAGGACTTAGACCTTGATATTTTGGTGCACACCAACCAAGAGGGTGTTGATATGGGCGTTGGCCCATTTACCCACGGGAGTGCCAAGCATACCGATATCATGAAAACCCAAGCCCTAAAGCAAGCGCTAAATAAACACAAGTTTGATGCGGCTTTTGGTGGCGCCCGTCGCGACGAAGAAAAATCGCGCGCCAAAGAACGTGTGTATTCGTTCCGCGATAAAAACCACCGCTGGGACCCTAAAAACCAACGCCCAGAGCTGTGGAACGTTTACAACAGTAAAGTTGATGCCGGTGAAAGTATTCGAGTCTTTCCGTTATCTAACTGGACGGAACTCGACATTTGGCAGTACATTTATCTCGAAAGTATTCCTTTGGTACCGTTGTATTTTGCCGCTAAACGCCCTGTAGTTGAAAAAGACGGCGTGATGATTATGGTGGATGATGACCGTATGCCCATTGGCCCTGAAGACAAAGTCGAAGAAAAAATGGTGCGTTTTCGAACCTTAGGCTGCTACCCATTAACCGGTGCGGTGGAGTCTGAAGCGACCACGCTACCCGAGATTATTCAAGAAATGTTGTTAGCCACAACCTCAGAGCGCCAAGGCCGTGTTATCGATAGCGATAGTTCAGGGTCTATGGAAAAGAAAAAACAAGAAGGCTACTTCTAAGGTTGAGCGAGAGGCAATTATGAGTCACCAGTCCGATTTAATTTCTACAGATATTAACGAATACCTCGCCCAGCACGAGCGCAAAGAACTATTGCGCTTTTTAACCTGCGGCTCGGTTGATGATGGCAAATCGACTTTAATCGGTCGCTTGCTGCACGATACAAAAATGATTTATGAAGATCAATTAGATGCAATTAAGTCTGATTCGGTCAAATACGGCACCAATGGCGCAAAAATCGATTTGGCGTTGCTTGTTGATGGCTTACAAGCCGAGCGCGAGCAGGGCATTACCATTGATGTCTCTTATCGCTACTTTTCAACAGCTAAGCGTAAATTTATTATTGCCGATACCCCAGGCCATGAACAGTATACGCGCAACATGGCAACCGGCGCCTCGACGTGCGATATGGCGATTATCTTAATTGATGCGCGCTATGGCGTGGTGACGCAAACACGTCGCCACTCGTATATTGCCTCTTTATTGGGCATTAAGCATGTTGTTGTTGCGGTGAACAAAATGGACTTGCTCGATTTTGACGAAGCCGCGTTCGAAAAAATCAAAGCGGACTACAACGAGTTTGCCAAAAATTTAAACATTGACGAGTACTTTTTTGTACCGATGTCAGCATTAGATGGTGACAACGTAGTCAATCGTAGCGAGCGCAGCGATTGGTACAAAGGCGAAACTTTAATGGAAATATTAGAGTCAGTGCAAATTGCTGGCGATAAAAACCTGCAGGATTTTCGCTACCCCGTACAGTACGTGAATCGCCCCAATTTAAACTTTCGGGGGTTTTGTGGCACGATTGCCTCGGGCGAGGTGAAGCCGGGCGATAAAATCAAAGCACTGCCATCGGGTAAAACCAGTACGGTGGCGCGGATTGTGACGCATGATGGTGACCTTGACCGCGCTTTTGTAGGGCAGGCGGTAACGCTAACACTGAATGATGAAATCGACATCAGCCGCGGCGATATGATTGTAAAAGCCGATGACGATGTTGCGGTAGCCAACAATCTTGAAGCGCATATCGTGTGGATGGCCGAAAAATCACTGACCGCAGGCCGTGAATACCAGTTTAAGTTTGCCGGTAAAGTCACTAATGGCATGGTTAGTCGGGTAAATCATCGTATTGATGTGAATACTCAAGCGCACAGTCAAGTGGACAGCCTAGCACTAAATGATATTGGCTTGGTCGATGTACAGCTTGAGCAAGCGGTTGTGGTCGACCCTTATGTCAATAACCGCTCAACTGGCGGCTTTATTATTATTGATAAACTTACTAATGTCACCGTAGGCGCCGGGATGGTAACGCATACCCTTAAAGAGACTGACAATAAGGCCACCACTGATTATAGCGCCTTTGAAATAGAGCTTAACGCGCTTGTGCGCAAGCACTTCCCGCATTGGGGCGCAAAAGACTTGCTGGCATCATTCAAATAACCAGAGCTCAAATTACCAGAGCCGCAAAAAGCCCGCACACAAGCTGTGCGGGCTTTTTTTTGAATTATTTCCAGACTGTAATCGATATTTCTAAGCGAAACACGTCGCCATTGCGCCTTATTACCGCGAATTAAAGCGCATATATCATGCCGAAGGTCAATATAGACCATTTTCAATAGCTGTTTTATACCATCCCCGAATATCTTAGTTCAAAAATGATAATTATCTTTGGGTTAATCAATGCACGATTTAGTTGAGGTGGTGTTATGTGGGTGCGAATAGCCGGTGCAATAAAAAGGAGATTAGACTCCTTTTTATTGCTAATAATTACGGTAACAGCGTGGGCAAGTCTCATCGGAGGTTACTCGTAAAACAAACCGTAGCTTCAACCTGTTGACCAGAGCGCACCTAATAATACACTAGGTGAGTTGAATGCGCTCAACCGTACCATCAGCATGAACCTCAGCCATGTGGCCTTCAGGCTCTTCTAAAAATTGCACAATGCCAAATACCACTAAAGCACTAGCACCGATAATCATAAAAAAGGTAGAAGCATCAACAAAACTGTACGCTGTTAAAAAGGTAACCGCACCCACATTACCAAAAGCACCTGCCATGCCTGCAATTTGACCCGTCATGCGACGCTTAACAAGAGGAACAATAGCAAACACAGCGCCTTCGCCAGCTTGCACAAAAAAAGAGCAACACATGACCGCCAACACAGCAAATACAATAGGCCAATCACCGTTGACCTGCGATAATACAAAGTAGCCAATACTTAAACCTATGATAAAAAAACTCATTGACTTACGGCGACCGAACTTATCGCTTAAGTAGCCGCCGCCAGGGCGCGCGATTAAATTCATAAACGCAAAAGCGGCACCTAAGGCCGCAGCAGTTGAAATAGAAACCCCCTCGAATGTTTCCATAAAAAATGCGGGCAGCATAGACACCACCGCAAGCTCAGAGCCAAATGTCACAAAGTAAGCCCAATCTAAAATGGCCACTTGCTTAAATTTATATCGGTTATGCGCTTCAACACCACCTGATGCAAGCATCTCTTTATTGACTTTATAAATTTGTGAAAACTGGAAAGCACACAGGGCGACTAACAGTGCATACAAAATATTGGTGGTAGTTGCTGATAGTAACCCGACTCCCGTTGGCGATAGCTTCCAAGCTAAGACACCGAGTATAAGGTACATAGGGAGGTTCATTGCCAGATAAAAGAAAAAGTCTCGGCGGTTACTCACCTCTAAGCCGCCTGATTTTTTAGGCTTAAAATACGTCGAGCCTTTAGGGGTATTACGTGCGCGCCAATAAAAGAAAAAAGCATAAATCATAGCCACCACACCGGTACTAGCAATAGCATAACGCCAGCCATTTTCACCACCATAAACAACTAAGGCAATACTCGGTAGAGTAAAAGCTGCCGCAGCTGAGCCAAAGTTACCCCAGCCGCCATAAATGCCTTCGGCAAGCCCCACTTGACGAGCAGGAAACCATTCACCCACTAAACGAATGCCAATAACAAAACCTGCGCCGACAAAACCTAATAAAAAACGAGTAAGTGCGAGCTGCTCATACGTTTGCGCTGATGCAAAACCTAAGCATAAGAGACCGGATAAAAAAAGGAGAAGGCTATAGACAATACGCGGACCAAATTTATCAACAAGAATACCTACAATGATGCGTGCTGGGATTGTGAGTGCAACATTAAGAATTAACAAGGCTTTCCATTGCCCGCCAGTTAAGTCAAATGCTTCCATAATAAGTGGTTTTAATGGCGCATGGCTAAACCACACGACAAATGACAAAAAAAACGCAAACCATGTTAAATGTAAGAGGCGAATATTAGACTGACTAAAATCGATGATATTAAGTTTTGAGGAGCTCATAAACGACCTGTTTTGAGTGAGTGACTGTAATAGCTAGCGGTTATTAAACATTGAGCGCTAAGTCCTAAGCATGGGGTATGCCAATCACTGTAAAAAAACAATATCGTTACTCAATCACGCTTTATTCCCAAAAATAGTGCATTTATCAGGGGATGTTTGTATTAAAAGAGAGCAAATTAGAGTCTTGATTTACAATTAAATATTTGTATGTGCACAATATTATTGCACGCGATAACATGCTGTGCGGAGCAGGAGGCGAAAGGTTGATAAAAACAGGTAATGGTGAAATCTAAAAAGAGAGCACAACGGGAGTGCCGCTGGCGTATTAAACGCCTAGTGCACGGAGTATACGACTAAAGCCCGTCGGTGGACGACTGACAATGAGCACCGATATATTATCTCGACCACCGGCAGTTAAGGCCGCGGCCATCAGTGCATCGACTGCGCTAGGAATATGATCGTGAGCACTCAGGATATTGCATATTTCTTGATCACTCACACCATCGGTTAGGCCGTCACTGCATAAAATCAGCCAGTCGCCTTTGTTCCACTCTCTATCGACACTATCCACCTTCAAGGCGCTGAGCTCTAAAGAGCCCAGACATTGTGTAATAACATTGCGTTCAGGGTGAGTGGCCATTTCCTTTGCTGTAATCGCCCCCGACTGATAGAGCATTTGAACATAAGAGTGGTCGGTACTGAGTTGCTCCAGGTGGCGTCCTAAGTTTGATTGACCCCATAGGTAAGCACGGCTATCACCCACCCAAGCAACCTGATATTGATGCCCTGAAGAGTGCACAGCTACAATCGTCGAACCCATGCCTCGATATTGCGGGCGCGCACTAGCTTCATTGAGCACCGCTTTGTGGGCCTGTTGCACAGCATCTGGCAAACTCGCGCCATCGCTGACCGCTTGCTCAATGGTGCTGTTAGCAATAGCGCTAGCAATTTCACCCGAAGCATGCCCCCCCATACCATCAGCAACCGCCCACAGCTTTAAGGAAGGATTCTCTAAAATAGAGTCTTCATTATTGCGGCGGACAAGGCCAACATTGGTTTGAGCACTAAAGTAAGGTAAAGGCATGGGTCTTCAGGCGACGCTATATTCGTTGTAGTTAGGAACGAGACTAAACCAAATATACCCATCTGTCAGTTCTTAAATACAAGAATGTGATGCGGCTGGTGGTAATTAAAGGTGTTTGCTATAAAGTGCGCCTTAATATGAAAAAAGCCCACTTGCCCCAGGAACATGATTTTATGCTTCAGCTGCGCTTTACCGGTAATACTAAGCCCCCTATGTGGTTGGTAGCACCGAAGTATACTTTTGGTAGTCATCATGACTGTGATTGCGTATTGACTCAACGCAATATTGAACCTTTACACGCAGAGATTTCTGTTGAAGGCGACGTTATTTCTCTGATTAAAACGGCAACAAATGGCATACTGAGTGTTAATAATATTCCTGTCACCAAAGAAATAGCGTTGCAGCCCGGAGACAAGATAACGATAGGTACAGTCTTTATTCAGGTTGTTGACCCCAAGCAGGAGTCGGCTAAAAAGGCAATGCTGACAAGTACCGAGGCAACGCAGATGCGCACAGCCGAGAGTACAGCCTCGGATGATATTTTATGGCAATTGCGACCACTCAATACAACGTTGGCTAAAAGTGAAAATATAGCACTGGCCGGCTCAATGTTATTGGGGCGCTCTAAAGAGTGTGATATTTGTATTCCAGCGACGCACCTCTCCAGAAAGCACGCCAAATTCACCGTTATTGGGGAGATTTTAACCGTTGAAGACTTAAATTCATCGAACGGTACCTTTGTCAATGGTGCACGCATTGAATATGTAACATTGAAATACGGCGATGAAATTGGTTTTGATACATTAAAGTTTCGTGTAGAGGGAGCCTCGCAAAAAGAAGAGGTGACTACATTGCGTTCAGCCTTAGATGATACGCAAATAAGACAAGCGGTGACCCCCGAACACATTCAACGTCGAGCAACTACCGCTCCCGTTCGTAAAGCGCCGCCAGCTAGACCAAAAGCAACAGTAGCAGCAAAGCCTATCCGACAAGCCAGTCAAGATAGTCAAGGTGATGGCATTAAGCTACTGGTCGGTGCGGCCATTGTCATCGGAACAGTGGCGTTTCTGGCATGGTTTTTACTAAATTAAATGATGAAAGGGCTAAGGAAAGACCCATTTTTACAGCTGTATAGTGGGTATCGAAACTAAAAATACGCCGCTAAGACCAAAACCCTCTTAAACTTTTTGTTTAAGTCGCCGAAAACCTTTGCATTAGCGTTTTTTGCTTTCAATGTGTTTGCGCTAGCGTTGAGGTTACACGAGGTTACTCTCGGCGTGGCCTTCAGCTCGGCTTACATTTGCACAACAACAAGCACTCAGGCGAATAATCAGACAAAAAGATTCCACGACTTGGGTAAGGGGTTTTATGAATATTACGACACACTATTCTCAGTTGGCGTTTCAGCAATCTAGTCAAGGTATTCAGCCGCTGCCAAGCCAAGCAAAAGCACCTGTCGAGGGCGGGCAACAAGCTAAGCCCAGCGCTCAGCTCTCTTCTAGTGTCAATGTTACACTGAGCCAAGCCTCCATGCGTGCCTCGTCATCTGAAGCGCCGGCTCTAGGTGCTGCTGAGGCATCAGCGGCGACACAAACAGCCAAAGCAACCTCATCAAACGGGCAAAACAATGCCTTTGCTAGCACTATTTTATCGGCGATAGAAGGGCAATTAGGCCGTGATGTTGCCGATGGCTCAAGTCCAGAAGAGCTGCAATCGCGTTTAGAGTCAGGTTTAGAGGGGTTTTTACAAGGCTTTGATGAGGCTTTTGAACAGTTGTCAGCGATGAGCGAGTTTACTGGAGAGATTCGTAGCGATATTCTGCAAACGAAAGAGCAGGTGCTAGCGGGTTTAGCCGACAAGGCCGATGAGCTCGGTTTAGACAGTACCGCAATAAAAGAAGCACAAGCGGAGCTTGTAGAGCAGCAATCTGTGCAAACTATTCAGTCAAGGCCTGAGCCCACACCACCTGCAGCCCCAGTGTTTGGTGCGCAAAACTTAGCGGGCTTCAGTGGTTTTGCGGCACAAGAAAACACTTTTGCCTTTTCATTAACAACAGCCGATGGCGATAAAATTGACATTTTAGCCAGTGCATTAAAGGCGGGGGAGTTTAAGCAAGGCGAGGGCGGTTCTCAGGTGAGTTATGCCGAACAAAATACGTTTGCTTTTAGCGTAAACGGTGAGCTTGATGAGGATGAACTCAACGCGATAAATGATTTGCTCGGTCAGGTGAATAACGTGGCCGAGAGCTTCTTTGGTGGCAACCTAGAGCAAGCCTTTGATCAAGCCATGAATATGGGCTTTGATACCGGTGAAATCAAAGACTTCTCATTAAAACTGACGCAAACGAGTAACACGCAGGTGCAAAGCGCCTACGATAACCCCAGTCAAGCTGCAAAACAGCCTTCGGCTAATCAGCCTTTAGTTGATCTGGGTCATTTTATGATTGAGTTGGACAAGGCGAATCAACTCGCCGAGCAAATGCACCAAGACCTAGCCATTGTTGGCCAATTAGCTGATCGCCTCAGCGAGATGCGTAACCCCAATAGCACCGATGGTAGCCAGACTAAAATCAGCGACTTTATTAACCGTATTGGTGATATGCGCGCTGACTGATCATGAGGTTGTGTAGTAGAGATAAACCTATGATGCTCAAGTGGCGTTTGACATTCAAACTCGACACCCTTACACCATAAAGTCCATATCAATGAGTATGCTGAAGTAATTAGCCCTCGAATTGTTTAGCATGCAGTGACGCGTAGTATCCCTGTTGTGCTAGCAGACTTTGATGGCTGCCGGTTTCAACGATGTTGCCATCTTGCATAGCAACAATCACATCGGCTTTTTCGATGGTCGAGAGCCTATGAGCTACCACGATAGTGGTCCGCCCTTGCTGCAGTGTTTCTAAAGCTTCTTGAATCAGTTGCTCTGACTCATTATCAAGGGCCGATGTTGCTTCATCTAAAACCAGAATGGGTGCATCTTTGTATAGCGCCCGCGCAATGGCCAAGCGTTGGCGTTGGCCGCCCGATAATCGATCGCCAGCTTCACCAATCAAAGTATCAAACTTTAATTCTTGCGCTTCAATAAAATCTATGGCATTAGCGTTATCGGCTGCGTGATGGAGCGATTTGGCGTCTATCTCTGCTGCGCTGCCATACACCACATTGGCGGTGATAGTGTCGTTAAATAACGTCGTTTGTTGATTCACAAACGCCACTTGGGCGCGCAGGCTTTGTAGTGTGACAGCATTAATCGGTTGCCCGTCAATCGTAATGTGACCTGATTGTGGCTCATAAAAACGAAGTAATAAACTAATAAGTGTACTCTTACCGCTACCAGACTGGCCGACTAGCGCCACCGTTTGGCCTGGCTGAATACTAAGTGTAAAGTTGTTGAGCGCTCTTTTTTCGCCGTAGCTAAAGCTGACTTGGTGAAAGTCTATTTGACCCTGTGAGACATCTAGAGTCTTTTGCTCGGAGCTGGTAGATTGCTCTTTTTCCATATCGAGTACAGTAAAAATACTCTCACTCGCAGCTAAGCCTTTTTGAATAACTTCATTGACTGAGCTTAACTGACGGATGGGTTTGGCGATCATGGCAGCAGCGGTAATATAAGAAAGCGCAGCGCCTGGAGAGTCTTGCCAAAATAATAGAATTAAAAAAAGTATGAGGGCTAAATTGATAGCAATAACGGTATGGTAAATAGGGCCTTGCAGTGCCGAAACGCGCTCATATTTTGTGCTTAAACGTGTATTTTCGTTACTGGCTTTGTTGAAGCGCTCGCATTCATAGCGCTGCCCATTATAACTTTTTACCAACTTGTAGCCTTGTAACGCTTCGTTAGTGACATGGCTGATATCGCCCATGGTAACCTGCATGCTCCGGCTCACACGCCTAAAGTACCGGCTCGCGATGCTGACTAAGCCCGCTAGCATGGGTGCCATAATTAAAAATACGAGGGTTAACTTCCACTCTAAATAAAACATGTAAGCCAGTAGCCCAATGACAGTAAAGCCATCACGCAAAACAATCTTGACCGCTTGCGTGACAGAGCCTGTCACTTGGGCGATATTGTAAATTACTAAAGAAACCAATTCACCACTATTGCGTGCATCATAAAAACTACAAGGTAGCGCCACCAGGTGAGCAAAAAGTGCCTTACGCATATCATTCACTACGCCTAAACCCACACGGCTAATAAAATAGTTACCGCAAAAGGTGCCTACACCATGGATAATTCTAGCGACAACCACGGCAACAGGAATAAAAACAATCAATTGTTTATCACGGGTGGTTAGGCCATCAACAAAATACTCCATCATTTTGGCCATGACGACCTCCATGGAAGCCATAATTATAAAGCCGATTAAGCACAGCAACATAAAATGACGATAGGGCTTGGTGTAAGTAAATAACCGCTGATAAAGTGGCCAGCTATCACCTTTTACTTTAGGCTCCTTGGTGGCTATTTTAATCATTAGATGTCGCCTGTTGATGAATGGCGTCTTCTAGTGCAGCTACTTGTTTTTCGAGAGCTTCGAGTTTTTCGCGGGTGCGCATGAGTACGGCGCTTTGTGCATCAAACTCTTCACGTGTGACAACATTGCATTTACGCAGTGCGCTTTGGAGTAATGTTTGAAATTGTGTGCTATTGATGGGGGCATCCGCTTTTGCGCGCTCTACAGCGCCAGATACATCTTGAGCAATTTGTTTAGCAATATCAGCAAGCATGGCTCGATCTCTTTTTAATGTTTTTGCGGGTCGCTTATCCGGTTAAGGCGCTATTTTAGCGTGTAGCTGAGTCTTAGCAACTCTTGAACAGCACACCGACTATTGGGGCTATCTGAATGAATAAAACCAATATCGATCTATAGTCGTCTATGGATGAATAGTCGTCTATGGGTTAAATGAAGTTAACGCTTCGATCGCACTCGTAAATAGTGTTGCATACGCGGCTAATTAATGCGGGTACTGCTAAATAGTGATGCATTGAGTGGATGTGAAACCTAAGCCAGCTAGCATCGAAGGCTTAAAAAACGGACCGTTAGGGCTCGGCGTGAGCCGTGGTTTTTAAGCGCTGTATTTTAGCGTGATAGCATAAAAGCCGCGCCTTGTTTGAGTGTTGGCGGCGTTGAGTGGTTTGTCATATCGATTGTACAATTTACTCCAAAAGCAGGGGCTTTAGGGTTGTTTGGCATAGGGTTTAAGCGACTTAAGGCGTCAAATAAAGCCACAGCCTTTTGGCTTTTAGCCGTTCGAGGATTCAGTGTAATCATCGAGCAGCGCTGGCAGTGGTCAATCAGCTGAAGGTCAATCGTTGTATCTGTTATAGGAGCTTGTGCCTGTGCGTGATGCTCCAGCTCAATACTGCCGCGGGTATAGTCATGTTCATCAAAGGCGGTTTGAGTCGCGATCACAATATTGGGTCTAAATCGCTCCATTGTAAGGTCATCATCACCATTGTGATCATTCGTATTGCCAGGCTGTAAAGCACGGTTTAAAGCTTGTAAGCTTGTACTATTGCATAAAAGTAGCGGCGCTGCATCGGCAAAAAAAGGGGTATTGTCGCCAAAACGGGCGGTATCTTGCGGTCTACTGCCTGTTTTATCAAAGTACACCAAGCGCACAGGCTTTTTATATTGAAGCTGATGATTTAGCCAAGCATTAACAGTGGTCGGCGCTTCACGAGCAGGACATTCATCTTGCCAAACCCAAGTGCGACAAGGCGTTTGGCATTCATCGGGGTGAAGGGAGATTGAGCGTTTGACCGTTGCCGTCTGTGCAGGTTTTGTCGCACTTATTTCTTCGTCAATCGATAATGTTAATGTGTTATCGGGTTCGAGATGGGTCTTGATTAAGCCCATTACCGGTAACTTGCGCTGGCTAACAAAAAGTCCTTGATCATCAACAATCATCCACTGCCTGTCGCCTTTTAAGCCATGCGGGGTTATCTCGCATTGCGTTAGAGCAATACCGGCCAGCGACTTTACGGGATATATCCAAAGGCTCTCGATGGTCGTTGTTATATGAGCGGTTGAAGCTGACAAAGTCATGGGCGTTCCCTATGGGTTGAATGATATGCTAAATAAATGGTAACTATTCAGAGGTGCCGAAATTGGGCACTTAACTGGTCTCGCGGCTAGGCGCGAGACATTAACACTTCAAGCGGATAGTAATCCACGCTATCGCCGTGGTGTAAAAGTGTTTCTTCCGGAATAAAAGCTAAGCCATCACACGCATATAATGAACTTAAAACCCCGCTGCTTTGATTGTTGCAAGGCGTTAGCTGTCCGTCGGTGGTGGTGACGCGCAAATATTCAGGCCGTTTTTTAGGGCGTGATACAGCAAAGTGAATAGGCGCTTGTATGGGGCTTGCTGGGGTAAACGTGCCGCCAGTTAAGGCTGTGAGTAGGGGCTTAGCAAATAATAAAAATGTCACGAAAGCGGATACCGGGTTGCCGGGTAACCCAAGAATAGGAACGCTTTTTGAGGTACTGCAAGCTACCTGACTCGACATGTTATTAGGCTCAACAGAAGGTGTGATATTCAGCCTGCCTATCATCAGGGGTTTACCTGGCTTAAGCTTGACCTTCCAGTGTTCAACGTGACCTAACGCGGCGACGGCGTCTTTAACATGATCTTCTTCGCCGACCGACACCCCCCCAAAACTTATCACGAGATCATGTGTTTGAGCGGCACTCTTTAACGCCTGGCAGGTATCTTCAAAGGTGTCAGCAACATCAAGATAGCTCAGCTCAACTTGGCCCCACTGCTTTAATAAGCTACCCACACTGTAGCGATTAGAGTTATAAATTTGACCTGTCTTTAAAGGTGTACCCGGTGCAACAATTTCGTTTCCAGTGCTTAGTAATGCGATTTTTAACGGAGCTTGCACGTTGATAGTCGCGAATCCCTGTGAAGCCAGCAAACCTAACAGCGCGGGTGTGATTTTGGTGCCAGTCGTCGCGAGTGAGCTGCCAAGTGTTATATCTTGACCTTTAGGACGAATATTATCGGCGGCAATATAGGCTTTATTGGGGTCGAATAAGATGCCATTATCGGTCATTGTGGTGTTTTCTTGCATAATGACGGTATCTGCACCTTCAGGAATCATCGCGCCTGTAAAAATGCGTGCACAGGTGTTTTTTTGTAATGGCAACGGTGCACAACCGGCGGTAATACGCTGGCTGATCGGCAGCTGAAAATGATTGCGCTTTAAATCTTCAAGATTCAACGCATAACCGTCCATGGCGCTATTAGCCGCTGGCGGTACATTGTGTTGTGCCACAAGAGGTTCTGCAATGCGGTAATTCAGTGCATCATCGAGGTTAATCGCAATGGATGATACCTTGAGGCTAGGGGTCTGGGCTAATAGTGTTTGCACCTGTTGAATGCTAAGCAAAGCGGCTCCTTAATGGCTAGAGTCAATAGAATGTGTTTTAAGGTTTACGTAGAATGTTGGGGAATATTGTTTTTGATAAGGTGCGGTTTTAACCATCAATGAAAAATGAGCTACGGCATGGATTCAGGTATAAATTTTATTTGACCATAAAAATTACATGGCCGTGTGCGGCTATCAATTTGCGGTTGAATAATGTGGCTAAAACCTAGTGTACAAGCACCCGTTGATCCAGGTAGTGCAAAAATAAGTGTTCGATTGGCTAAGCCGGCAAAAGCTCGCGACTGAATAGTTGACGTACCAATATCATCATAAGAGAGCTGCCTAAATAGCTCACCGTAGCCGTCGATGGTTTTATCCAGCAGTGGCTGAATAGCCTCTGGCGTGCTGTCGCGACCGGCAAACCCTGTGCCGCCGGTCATTAAGACAACTTGCGCTTGCGCATCGGCAATCCAATGGCTTACGGTAGCGCGCATTTGGTATATATCATCCTTGACCAATTTTCGATCATATACCGTATGGCCGGCTTCCTCCAAAAGTGTTTGTAGCGTGTTGCCCGAAGTGTCGTTATCAAAAGTACGTGTATCAGAGATGGTTAAAACGCAAATATTTAAAGAATGAAATTCGATGTTAGCACTCATAAGAGGCCTCTTATGTGAGGGTGATTATCTGACTTTTAGCTTGTGGGGAAGTGGGTTATACGTTCACTCAGATCTGGGCGCTCGCGCTCGGTTGGCGCTTGCGTTGCACTGCCTAAATACATAAAGCCGGCAATACGCTCATGCGAGGCTAGCTTAAGCGCCTGATTGACCTCGTCGTTGTAGCTGTACCACTGCGTTAACCATTGACCCACATAGCCCAGTGCATGGGTTGCTATTAGCAAATTTTGGCAGGCTGCGCCGACAGCTAAGTGTTGCTCCCATTCGGGCACTTTATGCGCTCGATCGGGGCTGGCGATAACGGCAATAACCACTGGCGCGCGCAAGAATAAATTTTGTTGATGCTCTAATAACTTCGCACTAGCCTCAGGGTTTTGTGCCGCATAAATATCTTTCAGTGTTTGACCAAATAGCTGGCGTGCGCCCTCATTAAATACAATAAACCGCCACGGCCCAATTTTACCGTGATCAGGCACTCTATGAGCGGCTTGTAAAATATCTTGGAGGTCTTGTGCATTGGGCCCAGGGGCTACCATGTCGGCCGCTTTAACCGAGCGGCGGCTGTGTAATAGTTCGAGTGTTGTCATAATTTATGCGTTAAATTGAAAATAGAAGGTGCAGTGTAATGCGCAATGCTACAAGCGGCAATTACCAGCTCTGAGCGCGCTGTGTATTCAGCATTCTAAAAGTCAGTTTTTTACGTTTTTATGGCTTAAGCGATTGACCTACAGCTGATTTTATTGAGATATCGGCTATAATCGCCGTCAAAATGACGCTCACATTAAAGATGCTTACAGCGCTTAGCGTAGCATCCAATATTGGATATTTTATGACCGTACGTACACGTATTGCTCCATCCCCCACCGGCGACCCCCATGTAGGTACCGCTTATATTGCGCTTTTTAATTATTGTTTTGCACGCCAACACGGCGGCGAGTTTATCTTGCGCATAGAAGACACAGACCAAGCGCGCTCAACCCCCGCCTCTGAACAAGCTATTTTAGATTCATTGCGTTGGTTGGGGCTCGATTGGGACGAAGGCCCCGATAATGGCGGTAATGCAGGGCCATACCGTCAAAGCGAGCGCGCAGATATTTATGGACAATACGTTGATCAATTATTAGCACAAGGTAAAGCGTTTAAATGCTACCGCACCAGTGAAGAGCTAGATGCCTTGCGGCTCTCGCGTCAAGAGGCGGGTATTCATACGGCCATAAAGCCGAGTGACTTGCAGCTACCTGCCGATGAAGTCGCTAAACGTGAAGCCCAAGGCTCTTCGTTTGTAGTGCGCATGGTTGTCCCGGAAGAGGCAGGTCCTTGCCCTGTTAGCGATATGCTACGCGGCGAAATTACATTAGATTGGTCGCAAGTGGATGCCCAAATTCTATTGAAATCAGATGGTATGCCAACCTATCATTTGGCCAACGTGGTCGATGATCATTTAATGGGCATTACGCACGTCATTCGTGGTGAAGAGTGGATTAATTCAGCTCCTAAGCATATGCTGCTTTATCAATACTTAGGATGGGATACTCCCGTTTTTTGCCATTTACCCCTACTGCGTAACCCCGATAAATCAAAACTCAGCAAACGTAAAAATCCCACCAGTATTTTATATTACAAGCGCATGGGCTATTTGCCCGAAGCATTATTAAACTATCTGGGTCGTATGGGCTGGTCAATGCCCGATGAAAGTGAAAAGTTTAGCCTGCAAACAATGCAAGAAAACTTTGATATTCAGCGCGTTTCTTTAGGTGGTCCCATATTTGATTTAGAAAAGCTCAATTGGTTAAATGGCTTGTGGATCAGAGAAGACTTAAATGAAGAGGCTTTGGCAGATCGCTTAACCCAGTGGGCGTTAAATCGCGAAAATATGCTAGCCGTCTTACCCCATGTGCAAAAGCGCATGAATACGCTAAGTGATTTTATGCCATTAGTTGGCTTTATGCTGGCGGGTAATCTGCCCTTAACACCAGCGAGCTTTGATGGCTTAAAAATTGATGAGCAAGCGCGCCTTAAAGTATTACAATTTAGTTTGTGGCAGCTAGAAGCTTTAACTGAGTGGGATAAAGACGCCATATTTCCTGCGTTAAAGGTTATTGCAGATGCTATGGAGCTTAAAATGAAAGACTTTATAGCACCTATATTTGTGGCTGTTAGTGGTACCACATCGTCTATTTCGGTCACTGATGCCATGGCCTTATTGGGCTCAGATATGACGCGCGCCCGTTTACGCCACGCTATTGATACACTCGGCGGTGTCGGCAAAAAAGTTGCCAAGCGCTTCGATAAAGAATACCGTACATTACTCGAGACACCTTCGCAATAAAGAGCTGTGTGATATCGCAAACCGGCGTTATTCAGTATATAGGGCGCCGGCTTCATGCCTCTACACTAGCAATATTAACCGTGATGTGAGCTAGAGGTTGTTCTTAAGAACTGAGTCATGAAGCATTTAAGCCTAAAGGTTTAACTTTGGAGGTCATAGACACTATGAATACAGGCAATATAAACACAATGAGCCATGTAAAGCTTACCACTGAAGGCGCTGAAAGCTTAGCCACCCAAGTACGTGATACCTATTGGCACGGCAGAGGATTTCCGGTTGACCCGATTACCGTAGGTCGCGCTATGGGAATTCGTATTATTGATGCTGAATTGCCTGATGATATCGCTGGAGCGTTACTCAAAAAAGCGGGGCAAGACCCCGTCATTATGCTCCACGGCGATGATTCACCAAGTCGTAAGCGCTTTACCTGTAGTCACGAGTTGGGGCATTATGTGTATCGCCTTGAGCGCGGCCATTTCGAAGATCAAGTGATTGACTATGTGGATTATCGCAATGATATGTCGAGTCAAGGCACAGACCCTGAAGAAATTAGCGCCAATCGCTTTGCCGCCGCTTTGCTTATGCCGATGGCTAAAGTGCGTGACATGGCAGCTAAAAAGACGGCAAATTTGTATGGCTTAGCTGAGTACTTCGGTGTATCACTATCGGCTATGCGTTACCGTTTAGATGACTTATCGATCAAAATAAAATGAATACCCATCAAGGTCTAGTGGAAAGACCCACCGCTGACGCGCTGTTTAAGCGTCAAAACGCAGCAAAGCTAATCGATAGTCCTAAGCTCTCGCAGGATGAGCTCGATCAAGAATCTGATCGCAAGCTAAAAAAAACCTATGCTTACTGGTTTATCGGTATTTTAATTGGGCAACTGGTTGTCATGAATATTGTCTTTGCTGGCCATGGTTTAGGCTGGTTGAGCTTTGATGAATTAACCTTACGCTTTTACACCACCAGTACAATATTAGAAGTCTTTGGCGTTATTTTTGTTATTGTTAACAACTTATTCCCGGCCATAAAGTCGCAAGGTCAGTCTTAAAAATCAGTCTTTAGTGTGCTTTTTGGGGCGCCTTATTCGCTGGATAATGATTTGGCCTTTACCTTCATCAACTAACTCAGTAAAGTAACAGCCATTGTCTTGTCGGGGTGCACTATGTGTGCTGAGAGTAAACCCGTCGACCTGATCCGGTTAGTGCCGGCGTAGGGAACGAGATCACTTCTTCTGCATATGCTTATGTGCTTTATTTGTGCCTACCGTCCTATGCTACCTAATCTGGCTTACAGACGTTGGAGCATTTGTGGTAAAGCCTTGCACCCCCACTTTACATGATATTAAAAAAAGCCCTGTCGTACTAAGTATCGCAGGGAGCGACTCTTGCGCAGGCGCAGGTATTCAGGCTGATATTAAAACCTGTGCCGCGATGGGCGCTTATGCCTGCTCGGTCGTGACGGCCGTTACGGCACAAGGCGCTGGCCGCGTTGACGGTGTTTTTGCGATGCCAGCGAGTTTGGTGCGCGATCAAATACGCGCCGTCACACAAACCTACACTGTAGGGGTGGTCAAGCTTGGCATGATGGGCAATTTAGCTATCGCACAGATTGTCGCCGATTTTTTGCACGACAGCGGTTTACCTGTGGTTATTGACCCTGTTTTTAAAGCCAGTGCCGGTGCCGATTTATGTACTGATGGCCAAGGCCTTAATGAGGTTATTGCTTTTTACCGTGAGGTTTTTACACCTATCGCTTCAGTTATAACCCCTAATATTCAAGAGGCTGCGCAGTTGCTGGGTGTACCACCGGCGGATACTCACGAAACCTATGACCTACAAGCTCGCACACTCTTAGATTTAGGGGCTTCGGCGGCTTTATTAAAAGGCGGCCACAGCTTAGATAACCGCTTATGTAGTGATTATTTGGCTTTTCCCGATGGCCCAGAAGGTCAAATCAACGTACAAGCATTCACCGCAGCCCGACTAAAGACGCCTCACGGGCATGGTACAGGTTGTACTTTAGCCAGCGGCATTGCGGCAGGGCTTCTGCAAGGCTTAACATTGCTGCAAGCGGTTAGTGCTGCCAAAAACCATTTGCAAGGCGCATTAGCTGCGGCTGGGCGTTTAAACGTAGTCTCCGAACACGGCCCTTTACATCACTTTGCACATTATTGGTGAGACTCTTCATTGTGCAGGGTTTTACAACCCAGAAAATATTTGAATAACACTGACTTTAGTGAAAACTGACCTCAACATAGGTGAATTATGAGTGACAACGTAGTGGAATTTTTAAGTGAAACGGCCAAGGTTGATGAAGCCTCGGTTCAGCCCTTTCCCAATTCAAAAAAAATTCACATAGAAGGATCATCGCCTAGCATTCGCGTTCCCATGCGTGAAATCAGCTTATCGGATACGGTCACAGACAAAGGGCGAGAAATCAACCCTGCCGTACGGGTTTATGACACCTCGGGCCCTTATACCGATCCCAGTGTCACCGTCGATGTGCGTAAAGGTGTGCCAGAAATTTGCACCCCTTGGATTGAAGCACGTGCGAATACCGAAGTACTGGAAAAATACTCGTCTGAATTCACCAATGAGCGACTCAACGACCCAGAGCTCGCTAAGTTACGCTTCGATTTGCAGCATCGCCCGCGTCGCGCTAAAGCTGGCCAAAACGTCACGCAGCTACACTATGCTCGCCAAGGCATTATTACCCCTGAGATGGAATACATTGCGATTCGTGAAAATATGGCGCGTGTACAAGCGGCCGAGCAAGGTCTGCTAGAATCGCAGCATAAAGGTGAAAGTTATGGTGCCAGTATTCCCGATGAAATCACGGCTGAATTTGTGCGTAGCGAAGTCGCGCGCGGCCGTGCCGTAATCCCTTTAAACATTAACCACCCCGAAGTTGAGCCCATGATTATTGGTCGTAATTTTTTAGTGAAAATTAACGGCAATATTGGCAACTCAGCGCTAGGATCGTCGATCGAAGAAGAAGTCGAGAAGCTCACATGGGGTACCCGTTGGGGCGCTGATACCATTATGGACCTCTCAACAGGCAAAAATATTCACGAAACCCGTGAGTGGATTGTACGTAATTCGCATGTGCCCATCGGCACAGTCCCTATCTACCAAGCACTCGAAAAAGTCAATGGTGTAGCCGAAGACTTAACTTGGGAAATCTTCCGCGATACATTGATCGAGCAATGTGAGCAGGGTGTTGATTACTTTACCATCCATGCCGGCGTGCTATTACGCTTTGTGCCTTTAACTGCTAAGCGTGTTACAGGGATTGTTTCTCGTGGTGGCTCTATCATGGCTAAGTGGTGTTTAGCGCATCACAAAGAGAACTTCTTATTTACGCATTTTGAAGATATTTGCGAAATCATGAAGCAGTATGATGTCACCTTTTCATTAGGCGATGGCTTGCGCCCGGGTTCAGTGGCTGATGCCAACGATGAGGCACAGTTTGGCGAGCTAGAAACGCTTGGCGCTTTAACAAAGTTAGCGTGGAAGCACGATGTGCAGTGCTTTATCGAAGGTCCAGGTCATGTGCCTATGCATATGATTAAAGAAAACATGGATAAGCAAATTGAAGTTTGCCACGAGGCGCCTTTTTATACGTTAGGCCCATTAACCACTGATATTGCCCCAGGCTATGACCATATTACCTCGGGTATTGGAGCTGCCATGATTGCTTGGTACGGTTGTGCCATGCTGTGTTATGTTACACCCAAAGAGCATTTAGGCCTTCCTAATAAAGATGACGTGAAAGTTGGCATCATCACCTACAAATTAGCAGCGCATGCCGCTGATTTAGCAAAAGGGCATCCTGGTGCGCAATTACGTGACGATGCTTTGTCTAAGGCGCGCTTTGAGTTTCGCTGGGAAGATCAATTTAACCTAGGGTTAGACCCTGATACTGCGCGTGAGTATCACGATGAGACGCTACCTAAAGAATCGGCAAAAGTGGCGCATTTTTGTTCGATGTGTGGTCCTAAATTTTGCTCGATGAAAATTTCACAAGAAGTGAGAGACTATGCCGCTGAGCACGGTAGTGACATCAGTGCTATTGGTGAGGAGCAGGTGGTTAAAATGATTGACGTTGAAGCGGAGATGCAAGCGAAGGCGCAAGAGTTCCGCGAAGGCGGTAGTGAAATTTACAACAAGGTATAAGTGTGTGATGGGTCACAACAAGGAGCAATCAGCCTCTTTTACATCGGCGCGTTTTACACGCGCCGATGTAAAGACTGTCAGCAAAAAAACCGCCTTTAGCGGTTTTTTTGAATTGACTGTACATACTCTTCGTCACCGCTTGTTTGGTGGTGGTTGGAGTCGTAATATAGAGCGAGAGGTGTTTACCAAAACCGAAGCGGCAGCAGCGGTTTTATTCGACCCTAAAAATGACTTGATCGGCTTAATTGAGCAGTTTAGAGCAGGGGCCTTAGACTCAGAGTATGGACCTTGGTGTTTGGAGGTAGTTGCCGGCATGCTTGAGCCTGATGAATCTCCAGATTCACTCATTCGTCGGGAAATTAGAGAAGAGGCGGGATTAACACCCACAGCGCTACATAAAATCACGGCATACTACTCGACGCCTGGCGCTTGCAATGAGAAAATTCATTTGTATTGTGCCGAGTGTGATTTGAGTCTTGCGGGAGGCATTCATGGCCTAGACAGTGAAAACGAAGACATATTACTCAGTGTATTTGAGGCTCAGCCAGTACTGGATGCTATGCTCGATAGTCGAATGAATAACGCTGCTACACTGATTGGCCTGCAGTGGTTAGCGCTGAATCGCGAAGCACTAAAAGCTCGCGCATTACACACAATATAAACCCAAGAGAAAGCCATTATGCAGAGATTGACGCTTGGTTGTCTTTAATCGATCGCTAAATAAGCTAGCCGATGATTATGTGGTAAGCCTAAAAGGTCACCACACGCAGTGCGAGCTCAATTTTTATCTGTGTATGGCTTTGTTTCCTTATTGTCGACAAGCGCAAACTCAGTGGCATTTTGAGATTGCCGCGGTTGCACCGCCTTATTCGCGTATGCACATCCATGTGACACGTATAGAGCTCGCACCTTACACAACCACCCTGCAAATTTCACAGTCAGAAAAAACAAAAAGCTATATATGCGCGCCAAAGCTGACAGTTAGGTTATATCATGACGCCAAAATGGCAGAAGTTGTCGCTTGGAACAACCACCGATACTGGTATCCTGTGTATAGTTACCCCAACAGGCAAATGTATCATCGAGACGAAAAGCTCGCGCTCAATCGCTTTTTAGGCGAGTGGTTGGTACATTGTCGCAAACTTGGTCTTTCCCCAGCAGGTTTTGTGAATCCTCTCCCATAACATTATTGTGGGCATCGATTTAGCCGTAGCGCTCGGGCAAAATTCATAACATAGTAATGAAAATAATATTAGGTGAACAGTCATGGACTTAGGTGCCAACGTGACCCAACTTCCTGAGCGCGCTCTACGTGTGCTACAAATAACCGATAGCCATTTAGGCAGTGACGGCGATGAGTCTTTACTCGGCATTAATACCGAGCAAAGCTTACGCGATGTACTGACGGCTATTAATGAAAAACACCCAGGTGCTGCGCCTTTTGACTTAATTGTAGCAACCGGCGACATTTCCAATGACGGTAAGCGCCCCAGCTATCAGCGCTTTGTGCAGATTGTACGCGAGTATCTTCCAGGCATGCCATTGGCATGGTTAGAGGGTAATCACGATGATCCAGCCGGTATGCGCGTTAAAAATTTACCACAACCTTTGAGCCATATTGTGGGGGTTGGTGATTGGCGCATGATTTTATTAAGCTCGCGAGTGCCTTTTGAAGAGCGCGGTGAGCTACCAGAGTCTGAATTAATTCGCCTAGAAAAATTACTGGCTATACGACCCGAGTCACCCACACTCGTTATGATGCATCATCAACCGGTTCCCGTGGGCTGCGCGTGGCTAGATCAATATAAAGTGGCTAACTCTGAAGCGTTTTTTGATATTATTGATCGCCATCCTAATGTGAAGGGTGTGGTATGGGGGCATGTTCATCAAGATTTTTATATGCGCCGAGGCACCGTGGAATTATTTGCCACCCCCTCCACTTGCGTACAGTTTAAGCCGCGCAATGATGATTTTACAGTAGATCAAAAAATGCCTGGCTATCGGGTGTTTGAGCTTCATGACGATGGTCGTATTGGGACTTATGTGAATCGTGTAGAAGGCTTTTCATATAATGTCGATCTTAGCTCTTCGGGCTATTAGTCTTCACTTGAGGGTGTAGATCTTACGGCCCTTTTTCATGCAGTCTCTGTAGGTTATTTCGTGATATGCCAGCGGTTTTATATTGTCATGGTTTTTTAAGCTCACCCCAATCGACTAAAGCATTACAAGTCAAGCGCTGGCTAACACAGCATAGGCCGCAGTGGCAATATATTTGCCCCGAACTTTCGGCTTACCCAAGCGAAGCCAAAGCTACGCTTCAGCAGATCATGCAAGAGTTCGTTCACACAAATGAAACACTCTATTGCATCGGGAGCTCTTTAGGCGGTTATTGGGCCACGTGGCTGACAGAATACTACAATGTGCGATCTGTTTTAGTTAATCCAGCAGTAGCACCACACATGCGTTTTCAGCATTTTTTAGGGCAAACACTCAAAAGTTATTACTCTACGCAAACCTATATTCTTGAGGCTAAAGATTTACAGTGCCTGCAAGATCATGATTGCCCAACCATAAAACGTGCACAAAATTATTATGTTTTACTACAAACAGGCGATGAAACATTAGATTATCGGGATGCACAGGCGCGCTATATGCGCTGTAAAATGCGGGTTGAAGTTGGCGGCAATCATAGCTTTGAATACTTCGATCGGCATTTGGATGTCATTATTCAGTTTTTTGAGTCGTCGGAAAAGCCTCCCGTATAGTGCTGTTGTGTATTTCTACTTATCGGGCGTGTTGGTTACAGGGTAACCTGTAAATACCGTGAGTTTTGTGTAGTTAGTTTCAGGGCTCGGGTTTATACTTGCCTGTTTTATCCACTGGAGTCATTTTTTGACCGATACTGCCGAACAACCAACTGCCAAAAGCGATGTGCCAGCACAAGCTGAAATGCCGTTTGCGTTGGTCAATGGCTTGGCGATGACCGAGCTACCTAAAGACTTGTATATACCACCGCAAGCACTCGAGGTGTTTCTTGAGTCTTTTGAGGGCCCGCTCGATCTATTGCTCTATTTGATTCGTCGTCAAAATCTCGATATCTTAGATATTGACGTATCGACGATTACCAAACAATATGTCGCTTATGTTGATATGATGGAGTCCATTCAATTTGAATTGGCTGCTGAGTACTTGGTAATGGCTGCGATGCTCGCTGAAATTAAGTCGCGAATGCTGTTGCCCAGAGCACCCACTGAAGACGGTGAAGAGGAAGAAGACCCTAGAGCCACACTGATTAGACGTCTGCAGGAGTATGAGCGCTTCAAAAAAGCCGCAGAAGATATTGACGATCTGCCAAGGCTCAATCGTGATATTCATATAGCGAAGGCCAGCGCGCCAGATCGCAATCTCACCAAGCCCGAGCCTGATGTTGATATGAAAGAGCTCCTATTTGCCCTTGGTGAAGTACTGCGTAGAGCGGATATGTTCGAGAGCCATCAAGTCGGCCGAGAAAAGCTCTCAACGCGTGAGCGAATGACACAAGTGCTTGAAACATTAAAGGGGCAGCAGTTTGTGCCTTTTATTCAGCTATTTACCGTAGAGGAGGGGCGCTTGGGTGTGGTTGTGACTTTTTTAGCTGTTTTAGAGCTTATTAAAGAAACCTTAGTTGAATTGGTGCAAACCGAAGCTTTTGGCCCTATTCATGTTAAAGCCCGCGCAGAATAAGTGCGCTTTACCCAAGCAAAAGATATTATGTCAGAGACTCCTACAGAAATCGTTGAAGATCCTACTATG
Organism: Marinagarivorans algicola; assembly: GCF_001292705.1. Taxonomy (GTDB): domain Bacteria; phylum Pseudomonadota; class Gammaproteobacteria; order Pseudomonadales; family Cellvibrionaceae; genus Marinagarivorans; species Marinagarivorans algicola. Next base: position 26,731 of record NZ_LGAK01000027.1, on the reverse strand, counting down.
CAAACCCCTCCCGTTGCAAAGGAGGGCAGCTATCCGCATGATCAGCGTTTTTTAAACCGTGTTATCGAAGGCGCTATATTGGCACACTCTGAAGCTCTATCTATTGATAGGCTTTTTGCTTTGTTTGATGAAGATAAACGACCCACACGCAAGCAAATCATGGATACATTGATGGGTATTCGTGACGGTCAGCATGACCGAGGCTTTGTATTAAAAGAGGTGGCCAGTGGTTGGCGCTTTGAGGTCTGTGATGATTTGGCCCCCTGGGTTAATAGGTTATGGGATGAGAGACCGCAAAAATATTCAAGAGCATTGCTCGAAACTTTGTCGCTGATTGCCTACCGTCAACCTTTAACTCGCGGTGATATAGAAGATGTCCGCGGAGTGGCTGTCAGCAGTAATATCATTAAAACATTAAGTGAGCGTGAGTGGATCAAAGTGGTTGGGCATCGCGATGTGCCTGGCCGGCCAGCACTATATGCGACAACACGCCAATTTTTAGATTATTTTGGCTTAAAGAGCTTAGAGCAGTTGCCAAGCTTAGCTGAATTGCAAGATATTGACACTATTAGTGCCAAGCTGGATGTGGCTGATAAACCCAGTAGTGAAATATTGGGCCTGAACGGGTCTAAGAATAGGGCTAAGATTGAACAAGAAGAGCCCGCCCAAGAAGAGCCAGATGATCAACAGCAGCAAGAACAACATTTAGACCCAGACATTGCATAATATCCAAGCGATGCAACAACTCTCAGTGCTGCTGATAGCACCGAGCCCCTAAAGAAAACAGAGGTTTAACTCACACCTTATGAGTGTTAACGAAAAACTCCAAAAAGTACTTGCAACAGCAGGTTTTGATTCTCGCCGCGCCATTGAGCGAGCTATTGTCGCCGGTCAAGTTATGCTCAATGGCGAACTGGCTACACTCGGCGTGCGTGTAGCGCCTGGCGATCGTATCGTCTACCTTGGGCGTTCTTTTAAAGTGCCTGAAACTCAACGCGAAGAAACGCGTGTTTTACTTTATAACAAGCCGGAAGGTGAGATATGCAGTAAACAAGATCCCGACGGCCGTAGTACAGTTTATGAGCGCTTACCCGTATTACCCAGTGGTCGCTGGATTTCAGTTGGGCGGTTAGATATTAACACCAGTGGCCTGTTGTTGTTTACCAATAACGGCGAACTAGCAAATAAACTGATGCACCCCTCATCAAATATTGATCGTGAATACTTGGTGCGTGTACATGGCACGGTGACAGAAGGCATACGTAAAATTCTGACTGATGGCGTTCTACTTGAGGACGGCGTTGCGAAGTTTACTGATGTTCAAGAAAGCAAAAACAACGAGCATGCACAAGGGACAAATCGCTGGTTTTACTGTACCGTGATGGAAGGGCGAAACCGAGAGGTGCGACGCCTGTGGGAGTCACAAGACTTAAAGGTCAGCCGTTTAAAGCGTGTACGTTATGGCAATATCTTTATCCCTTCTTATGTTCGCAATGGGCAGTGGATTGAGCTAAATGATAAAGAGATTGCTGAGTTGCATAAAACAGCAGGCTTAGAGGTCCCCGAAAAACGACGGTTCGTTCCTAAAACAGCACAAGCGAAAGAGCGTAACGTACGTAAATTGAAAGGCGGCGGGCGAAAGTCAAACAAAAACCCGCGTTATGGTCGCTAGCTTTAGCCTGCATCAATCCAACTTTCGGCATTCTTTTAGATCTTATCTGATGCGCTACATCATGTAGCGCTAAGACTATCGAGCACTATCAGGATTGTGGTGTAAGTCCCATTCGGTATTCACTCTGTTTCGCCCTGTGTTTTTAGCGCAATAGAGTGCTTCATCGGCGCGTTTAAACAGAGTGTTTCGATCATCTTCTGCGCAGAATGTACTCACACCCATGCTCACTGTCACCCCAATTAAGTGCTTCCCCACGTGAATATGACTTTTAGCAATGGCTTTTCTGGCTCTTTGTGCCACTTTATTGCCCGCAGCAAGGTTAGCGTTGGCGAGTAAAATAACAAATTCTTCGCCACCAAAGCGAAAAACCTGATCTGTTTCGCGCAATATGTTTTTGAGTACCTTACCGACATGCGTGAGCAAGCAGTCTCCCGCGTGATGCCCGTAGGTATCGTTGACGCCCTTAAAATGATCAATGTCGATAATAATCATGCTTAGCGGTAAGTTATGACGCTTAGCCATACCCAGTTCACGCTTAATGGAAAGCTCAAAAGCAGCGCGATTGGCCAGCCCTGTTAGGGCATCTCTTAATGAGTTATCAAGTGCTTCTTTATAGAGTAGAGCGTTGCGCAGCGGATAAAACAAAAGGGCCAGGGATTCTTCCAGTTGCTGCAGCTGCTCATCGCTGAAAGGTCTAGCTCGTGTAAAGACAATATCGCCTAATGAATACCCTCGTGCCTTTAATGCATATTGTGCACAATGGATTTTCTTTCCACCTAATTCTAGTGCGATACCCTTTGCTCTATGGCTGTAGGTGAGGCCTGCGCAGCGTACAATTTTATTAACGCCATTAAAAAAACAGTTGAGCACATCACGCAATTCTAAAGAGGCATTTAATTGTATTTGCCAACGATCGAGTGCGTTTTTGAGTGTTGCCGAAGAGCTTGATATTTTAATCGCTGCCTGCTCGGAGCTAGGGGTTTGATCTTCGTGTGATTTTTTGTGCTGTGGTTGCGTTAGCGAAACCATGGTTCACTCCAATTCTTCTACGATCAAGATGACTGTTTTTTGAACTTCACCTGCTCCTATCAATATCTATGCCATCTTTAGCGCTTTATTTACGATTTGAACGTTGTTTTACGTCAATTAAATGGCAGCTCTATGCGTCATTTGTGACTAAATGAAACAAACTATTGATTACGTGACATGTGTTTGGGGGAGTAGTGGTTGTTTTAGGCGGCAATAGTTGCCAAAATAGCTGCGCTAAAAAATGAGAGGTAAATTTTGTGGCTAAAGTGGGTATTTTTTTTGGGAGTGACGAGGGTAATACCCAGGCGATTGCTGAGAGGATTGCTGGGCGCTTTGTGGCGCACGATGCTGTGATACATGATATTGCGGATGTTACCCAGCTCGATTTTGATGCGTATGACTTTATTGTGTTGGGTATATCGACATGGGACTTTGGTCAAATACAATCTGATTGGGAGGAATTCTGGCCCGATGCGCAGGCCATGAGGTACGATGGCAAAAAAGTAGCACTTTTTGGGCTAGGTGATCAATTTGGTTATGGTGACTTTTTTGTTGATGCTATGGGCATGCTTCACGACATAGTGAAAGAGCGCGGCGCCCATATTGTAGGGCACTGGCCCATTACCGGTTATGAGTTTGATGCGTCTAAAGCGTTAGCACCTGACGGGTTACACTTTGTAGGGTTGGCAATTGATGAAGACCAGCAAAGCGAGCAAAGCGATACTCGCATTGATGCTTGGTGCGAACAACTACTGCGCGAATTATTATAGCAAGCCTGATAAAACCATACAAATTAAGCTATTAGTGCTTCTTTATGCTTTTCATACGTCTTGTTTTGTCTGTCATATAACGCTTTTTAAGCATCTTGTTCAGCATAGTCATGTGTTTTAATGTAATCTTGAGGGTTATATAACAGCCACTGTTTATAGGGCACCCCGTTGAGCGCGTTAATGCTTATTAACGGGGCCTGTTAAATGACTCGTGTACTACGGTACTAGGTGTAATATAAACGCTTTGTTTAGGCGTCTAAAATACACAACCAGCACTATTACAAGTGAGATTTGTCAGCTTAGCTGGACAGTTATATACAATGGACAGTTGCACAATGTTACTTGTTTTGTTTGAAATAATAAGCTTAGTGACTGAAGGTAGGTCACCGCTTTAAAATATAATAAGAGGAATACCGTGAGCGTACACTCAGAAACAGCTTCAGCATTATTTGAGCATGCTTTTAAAGCCTATCCAACAAGGGCCGCATTTACCTGCTTAGGATCAACATTAACATTTAAGGACGTGGACGATCGCAGTGCTGCTTTAGCGGCTTTTTTTATTCACGGGCTCAAACTGCAGGCCGGTGATCGTATCGCTTTACAGCTACCTAACATTTGTCAATATCCTATCGCTATTTACGCTGCAATGCGTGCAGGCTTAGTGGTTGTCAATGTCAATCCTCTGTACTCATCGCGAGAGTTATGCCACCAGTTAAAAGATAGCGGTGCCAAAGCCTTAATTGTGCTGGCCAATGTCGCCCATGAAGTATCGACTATTATCGACCAGACTCCCATTGAGCACGTTATCGTCACGGAAATTGCGGACTCTATGCCTTGGCCTAAGCGTAGTTTAGTGAACTTTGTGATTAAACACGTTAAAAAAATGGTTCCTGCGTTTAGCTTTCACAAAAGCATTTCTTTTTTAGACGCTTTGAAGCAAGGCGGGCAGTTATTAAGCCAGCATGGCGCTACTGTGACAGAGACTTCACCAGATGATCTGATGGTATTACAATATACCGGCGGTACCACTGGTTTAGCAAAAGGAGCTATGTTAACGCAGCACAACCTCTACAGTAATGTTGTACAAATGAAAGAACATATGCCTGAGTTTTTTTCGGCAGATGTAGAAACCTTTGCAGCGCCTTTACCCCTGTACCATATTTATGCGTTAAATTTACATGTATTGGCAGGTTTTTCAAACGGCGCACACAGTATTCTTATTCCTAACCCTAGAGACTTACCGGCATTATTCAAAGCCTTTGAGCCTTTTAAAATCACTGTTTTTGTCGGCCTTAACACGTTATTTAATGCCATGATGCACCACCCTTTATTTGACTCTTTTGATAGCTCATCGCTAAAAGTGACTTCTGCCGGCGGTATGGCATTGACAAGTGAAACAGCCAGACTGTGGCAAGAGCGCACACATTGCAATATTTCAGAAGGGTATGGCCTAACTGAGACTTCGCCAATTGTGAGTAGTAATAAGATAGATGCTATTCAGATGGGGACTATTGGCACGCCTTTACCCAATACTCAAGTGAGGGTAATTAATGAAGAGGGCGTCGTACTTCCTGAGGGTGAAGCCGGCGAGTTGTGCGTAAAGGGCCCACAAGTCATGAAAGGCTATTGGGGCAAACCAGAAGCAACCGCTGAAGTATTAGACGATGAAGGCTGGTTTAGGACGGGCGATATCGCGGTTATCCAACCTGATGGCTATATTAAAATCGTCGATCGTAAAAAAGATATGATTATTGTCTCTGGTTTTAACGTTTATCCTAATGAAGTGGAAGATGTTGCAATGACTCACCCCGAGATTATGGAGGCCGCGGTGATTGGTGTGCCGCAAGCTTCAGGTGGTGAAATTGTTAAAATATTTGTGGTTGCCGAAAACCCAGGGTTAAGCGAAGAAGATGTGATTAGCTATTGCCGCGAAAACCTAACCGCTTATAAGGCACCTAAGCTTGTAGAGTTTAGGAAGGAATTACCGAAAAGTAATGTGGGTAAGATTTTGCGCAGAGAGCTGCGAGATAACAATGTAACATAGCAAGGCGAGCATGAGGTATGGGGGGCTTAAAGTTATTAGGGGAGAAGCCGTTAATACAGTGAGTAAATGACATACTGAGGGCAGATATGATTCCTTTTGACCCAACGCACCCCCATACGCCTATTCGAAGACTGATCAAAGTGATCCCTGTTACGCATGTAGCGCAAAGGTTGGATCATCGTCAAGGCGACTATTTTGCTGAGCGGCGTGGCTATAATGACCGCCGCAAGCAGCCCTTTAGGCATAGAGGTCGCTATGAGATGCGCAAAGGGATAGAGCGTCGAACTCTAGGTCATATTGATACAGAGGCTTAACCTGATCAGAAGCTGAATAGAACAACAGGCTTTTATCTGGTTTAGAGATGTAAAGTCGTTTTCTTAAAAGGCGATAGTACCACGCCGCTTGTGCCCTCTGATGCTATCGCCTAGAATGCCTGCTAATACTTGAATTATTGACTAAGATTTAGTGAGGTTATTGATGGACATTATGGAAACAATTAAAAATCAGATTGCTGACAACAATGTGATTTTGTATATGAAAGGCTCACCTGACGCTCCACAGTGTGGTTTTTCAATGAAAGCGTCACAGGCAGTCATGGCTTGCGGTCAGCGTTTTGCATTTGTTGATGTATTGACCAATCCCGATATTCGTGCGAACTTACCTAAATACGCTAACTGGCCAACCTTTCCACAGTTGTGGGTGGGCGGTGAGCTTATTGGCGGCTGCGATATTATTACTGAAATGCACGAAAAGGGTGAGCTAAAAACCGCGATAGACGCAGCGGTGCCTGACGAAGCTTAAAGGCGAGAAAGAGTATGAACAACTCTCAGAGCACCTCTAGATAAGTGCACTGATGAGCAGTCACGAAAAACTAAAGTGACGAAAAAACCAAAAAAGCTCACTTATAGTGGGCTTTTTTTGGTTTTTAACCGACTAAAGTGCGTTACAACCTTGGGCCATTAGAGCAAGATTAGCTGCGGTTTTGGCTTTATCGTGGAACCCAGTGCCGTTACCGGTATAAGGGATACCAATCGCGGCAGATAGCTGTTTAGCGGCATCGACAGACTGCTTATCCTTGTCGTAGGCTTTAAAAGTGTTATAGATTTCAGGGCAGCTCAAAGCACCCAGTCCTTTTTGTGAAGCGCCGACAACAGCCCCTGTTGTTTCACAACCCGCTAAGGCTATGCCGAGTATGGCAATTGCACTGAGGCTGAGTTTTTGTGTGTTCATAAAGAGTGTGCTCTTAGTTAGTCATATGATAATAACCATTCTATACGCTCTGTGGGTATTGTGCTGTAAACTAAGTGTAAAATACACGTTGATCGGCAGCTTGCTGGACGTACTGATAGCTCTGTGCGTTTTTAGGCTATTTTGAGTATTTTGTGTGGTGACTGTTGATATTTAAGGCATCGATTTGCCTTGGAAGTCGTTAGATTGGGCTTTTAGGTGTTGATTCGTTAAACTGACGCCTTTTGATATTGCAAGGGCGCTATGTGACTCCCATTAACTCAATTTGTATTATCCGGCTTTCGGCTATTGGTGATGTTTGTCATGTAGTGGCTGTTGTTCAGGCCATCCAGGCTTTTTACCCTGAGGCGCATATCACTTGGGTGATTGGTAAGACAGAAGCCGCTCTTTTACAAGGCTTACCCGGTGTAAAGTTCGTTATCTTTGATAAGGGTGAAGGCCTTCGCGCTTACCATAAATTACGTATGGATTTGCCAGAAACCTTTGATATCTTATTGCATATGCAAGTGGCTTTACGTGCCAACTTTGCCGCAGCTTGTATTCGTGCTAAGCGTAAAATTGGTTTTGCGCGCCATTTATCTAAAGAACTACATGGATTAGTGGTTAATGAGCGTGCCCCAGCGCCAGATAGACCGCATGTATTAGAGGGCTTTGCGGCGTTTGCTCATACTATTGGCGTACCGCGCTTTACTCCTACGTGGGATATCCCAATAGCTAGCGCACAGAAGCAATGGCTCATGGCATTATGTCATAGTCATAAAATCGATGCCCAAGATAAGGTATTTATCGTTTCTCCGGGGGCCAGTAATCCAGAGCGCAATTGGCTGCCTGAGCGCTACGCGCAAGTGATCGACTATGCGGCGAAACAAGGCTTTCGCATTATTTTGTGTGGTGGGCCAACACCTCAAGAGCGCGAATTATCGCATGCCATACAACGTAACTGTGAATGCTCGCCAATTGATATTGTGGGTAAAACCCATCTCAAGCAACTACTGGCGTTGTTAAAAAGAGCTGACATTGTCTTAAGTCCCGACTCAGGTCCTGTCCATATGGCAACCACACAAGGCACCCCAGTGATTGGCTTATATGCGCATAGCAACCCTGCACGTACAGGGCCTTTTGCCTCACAAGGGTTGGTTGCAGAGGTCTACCATGCTGTACTGCTGGCGCAAACGGGGCGCAATGCCATGACGCTAAAATGGGGTCGGCGATTAAAGGGGAATAATCTCATGGCGCAAATTACCGTTGAAAGCGTGTTGCAGCAATTTGATAAGGCGGCTCGAGCGCTGGAAAACACGCATGACTAAAGGCCTTTTTTTAGATCGTGATGGGGTCATTAATGTCGATAAAGGCTACGTCCACCGTATCGAAGACTTTGAGTTCTTACCCGGTATCTTTGCTTTTTGTCGTCGCGCTAGTGTGTTGGGGTATAAAATTTTTGTAGTGACTAACCAGTCGGGTATTGCACGAGGTTTTTATACCGAGCATACGTTCTTAATGTTAACTACATGGATGAAGCAGCGTTTTGTTGATCACGGAGTGCATATTGAAGCAGTCTTTTTTTGCCCTCACCACCCAAGCGAAGGGCAGGGGCAATATTTGCAAGCTTGTGAATGTCGTAAACCCCAGCCAGGGATGCTTAAGCAAGCATTACGCGATTATGATTTAGAGGCTAGTGAATGCCTGTTAATTGGTGATAGTTCAAGTGATATTGATGCTGCAAGGTGCGTGGGTATGCCAAGCGTTAAGGTCAGTCGTAACGATATTGATTTTACGCAATTACAGGCAGTGTTAAAGTGACCCATATGACGAGCATGGCGTGATTTACTCAAAGGTAACTTTTTGAGCTTGGCTGTCACATAGACCCGAGTCGTTATCACACACCTCAAGAATCATGTAAAGATTACTCGGATGGCCGGTAAATAATGGCGTGATATCAAAATGTGTATTATCTGCTCTTCGTGTAGAGCAAGAGAGAGTATCTGAGCCATTGAGGTAAGGGTTGGCTGTATGGCTATTAAAGTGACAGTAAGCAAAACCGGAGTGATCACAGCTGCGGTCATAACCGCAGTAAGCCGTGTCGAGCTCATAAGCCCCAATGAGGCTTGGCCGGTCATTGATATAAATACCTGCCGAATAATCATCATAGCTACTCACATCCCACCATAATTCAAAATACCCGTTATCAAGTAAAGGGTCTATGAATAAGTTTTGCGAAAAAACGCCATGGCTTTCTTGAAAGGTGTTAAAGCGAAGGTTGCTATGGCCATAACTATCGACGACTTCCCAGTAATGAATGTATGGCGCTTCTAGCTCTTCATGATAGTGGTCGTCGCAAGCGCTCAATACGGCAGCGCTTAAACACAATGCAGTGACTTTGATAATATTCATGGCAGACTCTTTTCTTTTAACTGGTAAGCGTTGAGTCTAAGCGTTTATAAATTAACGCCAAATGAATGCGCCACCAGCGACGAAACCTGCTCGTAGTGATATTAAATAATGCGTGAATACCTTGATCCGTTAATATTGGCTTGAAGATAGCGGTCAAATACCATACAAATACGTCGAATAAGTAACCGTCCAGTGGCTTTTACGGTAAATCCATAGGCTTGCATGTCCAGTAAGTGATCGTCAGCCAGATGCTTAAGGGTCTCCAACTCAGGCGCAAAATAGCTCGCAAAGTGGATAGAGAATTTCTTTTCAATAGTTGCGTAATCGAGGGTGAAATGGCAAATCAGTTGATTGATGACAGCTTTTCGGAGCAGGTCGTCATCACTGAGTGTTAAGCCTCGGTGAATCGGTAATTGCTGGGAGTTAATGGCTGCAATATAAGGTGCTATCGCTTTATGATTTTGAGCAAAGGTATTGTCCAGCGCATTAATTGCCGATACACCAAAGGCCATTAAATCGCAGTTTCCATGCGTGGCATAACCCTGAAAATTGCGATGTAATGCGCCTTGCTTTTGCAAAATGGCAAGTTCGTCATCGGGTAGTGCAAAATGATCCATGCCAATATAGATATAACCGGCACGTGTTAATTGTATGATCGAGTCATGAAGCATTGTCAGTTTATCTTGGGGCTCAGGAAGTGTTTGAGCATCGATTTGTTTCTGCACTTTAAAGAGCTCAGGCATGTGCGCATAATTAAACAATGATAAGCGATCAGGGCGTAGTGCTATCACTTGATCTAAGGTGGTGGCAAAGCTATCGCACGTTTGATGGGGTAAGCCGTAAATCAAATCTAAGCTAATGGCTTTATACTGATAGTGGCGTGCGGCAATGATTAAGTCTTTAACTTCTTGCTCACTGTTAAATCGATTAACCGCCCTTTGCACGCGTGGGTTAAAGTCTTGGACGCCTAGGCTTAATCGGTTAAAGCCCAGCTCTCGCAAAAAGCCTAAACGCTCGGGTGTTACGGTTTGTGGGTGAATTTCTATGGAGTATTCACCTGAGTCATCACTTTGCCAATGAAAATGCTGCTGTATTTTACGGATTAATGCTTTGAGCTGGTCGTCACTAATATATGTTGGGGTCCCACCACCTAAATGCAATTGTAGTAAGGGGCGGCGTGTATCGACCCAAGCCGCTTGCATATCGATTTCGGTCTGCAGCGCGTTTAAATAAGGCTCGGCACGCTTCTTGTCGGCGGTGATGATTTTATTGCAACCGCAGTAGTAGCAAACAGTGTCGCAAAAAGGAATGTGAACATAAAGACTTAATGGGTTGCCCTTTGCGTTGCTTCGCATCATTGCGCTTTGCCAGTTTTGTTCAGTGAAGTCGTCGCTAAATTGTGGCGCTGTAGGGTACGAGGTGTAGCGTGGCCCGGTTAAATCATGTCGACGAATTAAGCTATCATCCCAAAGCGGTGCAGGGTGGTTTGAGCGGTTGTATTGAAAGACGCTACCGTCTAATTCTTTGAGTTTTGCGGTATCAATAGTGCGCGTCATGGTTAGCCCTGTCAGTAAAGGTAGTGACTGCAAAACACGGTAACTGTATGCATATGATTAGCACATAGACATAGCCGTGTGTGGTTTTGGGTATAGCAGTACATGGGGCCGAAGATTATAGAGCGCCCATACTGAGGGGCTTTGATCTTAATCAAATAGAAAAATAGTCACCTTTATTGCGGACGAATAGGTTAGAAAGCGCTAGGCTTGTTTATTAGCATTGTCTTTTAGGTGTGATGTGTATAATGAATGTTTTGTCTATTTAAGGTTGAGTTATGTCAGATGTTGTACCCGTGCCAATGGATTTAGCGGACGCGATGAAAAAGGGGATGCGCCAATGGGCCAGTGGTGTGGCTGTTATTAGTACCAAGGATACTAGCGGTTTACCCCATGCGATGACGGCATCATCACTCACCTCGGTGACTGACAACCCGCCTTCATTACTGGTGTGCGTGAATAAAAGTGCGCGAATGGCCGGTATGCTCACCACCGAGACTCTGTTTTGCGCCAATTTACTGACCGAGCAACAACAAAGCCTATCTAATGCCTGCGCCAATCCCGCTGAGCAAGATAAGCGCTTTGATGATGCCTCATGGGATATACAGGGAACCCCGCGCTTAACGTCAGCATCAGTGAGTTTTGAGTGTAGGGTCGTCAATAGCGTGCCTCAAGGGACGCATAATATTGTAGTCGGCGAAATCATTGCTGTGCATTTCAATGCACAAAGTACCTTACCTCTGTGTTATTGGAATGGAGGGTATCAGCGTTTAAATATTGCGCTGTAAGCACTTGTGTTTATCACGCAATATCCAGCCAGATCTTATGGGATAAGTTATCAGGGATAAGTTATCGGATGTGGGTTATGGGTTAAGGGCGCTATCAATTTTATCCATAAGTGCTTGAAGTTTATGCCCTGGTAGTGGTTGAGTTGTTTCGCCACTGCGGGCATTACTGACGTTGAGCTCGTTGCATAAATTTAATGCAACCACGACCAATAATTGATCAAAATTGCACGCAGCTCCACTACCTTGGCTGCGTAGTGTTTTTAGGCGCTCGTCTAAAGTTTTGGCCGCATGCTGTAATGCGGCTTTCTCATTGGGTGTACAAGCCACAGCAAATTCGCGCCCCAGTATACTGACGGGTACTTTTTGGGCGCGCATAGGGTCTAGTGTCATCTAATCAGCCATTTATTCGGTAGTGTTGATGCTTTGAGATGCTTTAGCTTTCTAGCGAAATTGCTAGCATCATCAATTGCTCACTTAGCTTTGCTCTTTGTGATTCAATAACATGAATGCGTTTTTGTGATTGCTCAAGCTGCTGCTCCAGTAATGTATTGCGACGCTCCAATGTATGTGTGTAGGCGATCAGAGCATCAAGCTTTGCTTCGAGTGAGCGCATAATATCATCGTGTTCGCTTAATGCTTGCTTAGGAGATGGTTGCACAGGTAAAGCCTCCGTGTCGTTATGCCTTACATAGCTACACTCGTCGAGCCTATGTAATGACCAAAGACATTGTCGTTGATTGACTGTCATATTGCTAGCGCATCGCATCGCATACCCGTGTTAGCATGCACACTTTTTTAAAATGAGCAATTATCGCCCAGTACAGCACGCCGATTGGGCCAAAAGTGGAGCAAAAAATGACCGATATTACTGCTATTTATTCTTGGGAGCACTGGAGTGACTTTTTATATCGTCTAGGGGCGATTAACACTCCCGCCGATTTACAAGGTTTTGTCACCGGTTTATTAGCTGGAGGAGACCCTTTAGATACCAATAAATGGCTTGCTTGCGCGACGGAATTTATGGATCTTCCTGAGCCTTTAAGCACCTTAGAAGACAAAGAGGCGATAGGTGCGTATGCCATTATTGCCAAGCAGGCGCTAAAAGACAGCAATTACGGGTACAAACTTCTACTCCCTGATGATGCCGTATCGATGGGGCAAAGAACTGAAGCCTTAGGCGCTTGGTGCCAAAGCTTTTTAATGGGCTTTGGGATCTCAGGTTGCGATGCACAACAGTTAGATGAAGATGGTACCGATATGTTGACGAGCCTCGCCGAAGTCGCACAAATAGATGCCGACTTAGAAGACACTGAAGAAAACGAAACACTCTATACCGAGCTGTGTGAATTTGTTCGTATTGCCGCCTTATATTTGTTTCAGCATAACTCATCACGTGACTCTGCAGATCAAAGCAGTGATATTCACTAAGTCGTCTCAATAACCCTAATTACGATTAAACCCCTTTTGTTTTGGAGAATTTATGACTCTTTCGACCCATGCATTAGCGCAACACCGTAGCCAGCTAATGGCACTGATGGCGCCCAACAGTATTGCTGTGATACCTGCTGCCAGCGCTAAGGTTCGCAGTCGAGATACTGATTATATCTTTCGTCAAAGTAGTGATTTTTATTATTTATCGGGCTTTGAAGAGCCGGAGGCGCTTTTGGTGTTGGTGCCAGGCCGCCCAGAAGGTGAATTCATTATTTTTTGTCGCGAGCGCAATAAAAATATGGAAATTTGGGAAGGCATAATGGCCGGCCCAGAAGGCGCAAAGACACATTTTGGTGCCGACCAAAGCTTTACCATTGGCGAAGTCGATGTTGAACTGCCTAAGCTGATTGATGGCCGCGATAAAATGTATTTCCCGATTGGCGAGGATGCCAATTTTGACGAGCAAATGACAGGTTGGCTGAACCAAGTACGTGCTAAAGTGCGTGCTGGTGCGCAACCGCCAGCAGAGTTTGCGAGTATTGATGCTTTGATTCACAGCTTGCGTCTTATTAAGGGCGAAGAAGAAATCGCGTTAATGAAGGCATCTTCTTTATTGGCTGCGCAGTCTCATATTCGGGCCATGGAATACTGTAAGGCGGGTGTTTTTGAGTATCAACTAGAGGCTGAAATTTTACACAACTTTGCCATGAATGGTGCTCGCTCAGCGGCTTATAACACCATTGTTGGTGGTGGCCATAATGCCTGTATCCTACATTACACTGAAAATAATCAGGTATTAAAAGAGGGCGACTTAGTATTAATTGATGCAGGCTGTGAGCTTGATTTTTACGCGTCAGATATTACCCGTACATTTCCAGTGAATGGGACATTCAGTGAGCCACAAAAGGCACTCTATCAATTAACGTTGGATGCACAACTGGCAGCGCTCGATGTTATGAAGCCCGGCCATCGTTGGAATGAGCCTCACGAAGCCACCGTGCAAGTGATTACCCAAGGTTTGGTCGACTTAGGTTTATTACACGGTGATGTGCAAGAGCTGATAAATACGGGTGCTTATAAGCGCTTCTATATGCACAGAGCTGGGCACTTTTTGGGTATAGACGTGCATGATGTGGGCGCTTATAAGGTTGATGGTCAGTGGCGTACCTTAGAAGAGGGTATGACAATGACGATTGAACCAGGCATTTATGTGCAACCCGACGACGAAAGCGTTGATGCTAAGTGGCGAGGTATTGGTGTTCGAATAGAAGATGATATTCTTATCACCGCAACAGGCAATCAAGTGATGACCGATGCAGTACCAAAAACAATCGAAGCTATCGAGGCCTTAATGGCCAAAAAATCTCGTTAATACCGATGCGCGCTATACAATAATGATCTCTAATATGTATGCGCAATAAAAAGCCCCTAGGCCATATAAACCTTAGGGGCTGCCGCTCTTTGTAGCGACTGGAATGGCCGAAGCCTGAGTGGTCAACGCACAATGAGTATGCGTAAATATGTGGGTATCAGTAAATTGTTTATAAGCTACCCTCGCATTGAATGGCTAAAGTGTTAATCTTACGCAGCAAGAAACACTAACGTAAGCTCAGTACTGTAAGTCCAGTACTTTGCGGATGTATCCCGAAATAATGCAATATCCTCTCTCAGTTTGTTTTAACGCAGCTTAACTCCGCACGTGATGTGCTTATGGTTACCATAAATAATGCATTGCTTGTGGCGTATTATGGGTTTGTAGATTTTTACGCCTTGGCTTACCACGGAGTATTGCGGCGCCGATAGGTAAACGTTACTCGCCTCCTCATATTATCAATGTTTATTTACTTCTTTATTTGATTTGTCGCATTGTGCCAGATTTTGGCTCTGGCAGGCCACCGTAAAGGGCAATCGCCCTTTTATAGGTTAAATGAGCAAATTTCAGGCTCATTGTATACGCTTTTTACAGTGCCCTTACAATCACTCTATATTGAGATGCTGACTGTCATTGCTTGATCAGGGCTTGTAAATTGTGCTCTGTAAGTTGCGTCGAATCAGTGATTTACATAAACGATACAGTAAGAGATTTTACCCACTGGGCGTCAGTCACATATTACTTAAGCGCTGAGCTTGCGCTGCGGGGCCAAAGCCATTCCAGTTGTCTTCTCGGCCATCTCGCCAGCCGGCCATCCAATTAGCGCGTGGTTCACCGGACTCAAATGGGCAATTACCCCATGATTTTCCAGCAACACCGGCTTGGTAGCCTTTGGTAAAAGCGCGATTTGTGTGACTACGTTTTTGTGTTTTCATAAATCAGAGATACCTCTCAAGTGTTTTTGCTATAACCCTTACTCAGTTGCCGTTACAATGTCGCCCAAAATGTTAGCTGCTGTTTGTGTTGCTAGCTATAGGTTTTATTGAGCCTGCTCAAGTGTGCTGACCTGCGCCATGTTTGTAACCTGAATTCAGGGACTAGTTTGTTTACGTACTAGTTCAGTTAATCTAGTAATGGAAGACTAGTTTCACATCAAAGGTTAGAGAATCGTTTGCACGCCTACGTTAGCTTATGTGTCCTAATACACTAAGGTTACATTAAGGTGACAAACGCGCCGCTGCTTAAGCGGATGTTCAGTAAAACAAATTTTCTTATAACAGTGAACGACTATTTGTTTCTAATAATGGGGGTTTTAAGCCTTTCTTGTTATAAAAACAGGTTGAACTTTAATTAAAGAGAGCGATATGCAGTTTTTTGTCACTTGCCCAAAGGGCTTCGAAGATTTATTACTGACAGAGATCATGGCCTTGGGAGGCCAAGATTGTAAGTCAACTGTTGCAGGCGTTTCTTGTGATGGGCCTTTAGAGCTGGGTTATAAAATTGCGCTCAATTCGCGTTTGGCTAACCGCTTATTATGGTGCCTAAGCAAAGAAGCCATTGAGACAGGCGATGACCTGTACGACGTGGTAAAAGATATTCCTTGGCGTAGTCTAACTCGTGAAAGCAGCAGTTTTGCTGTTGATTTTACAGGCTCTAATCGTGCGATTAACAACACGCAATACGGTGCATTACGCATCAAAGATGCCATTGTTGATTATTGGCGTGACGAAGGTTTTGAACGTCCAAATGTTAGCAAGCAAGACCCAGATATTCGTATCAATGCCCGCTTAAGCAAAGGGGTTGTGACCATTGCACTCGATTTTGTGGGCGGAAGTTTGCATCAGCGTGGTTACAGGCAAGAGCAAGGTATTGCACCGCTCAAAGAAAACTTAGCGGCGGCAATTTTATTGCGGATGGGCTGGCCTGACGTGGCTGCAGCAGGGGGCAGCTTGATAGACCCGATGTGTGGTTCAGGTACTTTTTTAACCGAAGCGGCTTTAATGGCATTAAAAATAGCCCCTGGCATGTTCCGTGGACATTGGTCATTTGAGCACTTCAAAGTGCATAATGTTTACGAATGGGAGACCTTGCTAAAAGAAGCGAAAGCGCACCAGCAACAAGCGATTACTCAGCCTTTACCGCCTATCATAGGCTTTGATATGCATCCACCAGTACTGCGCTCGGCCAACCACAATATTGAACGCGCAGGTCTGCAAAACTGCGTTAGCGTGGGGCATAACGCGTTGAGTCAGCTGCGTTGCGACCCAGAGTGGCCCAAGGGCTTAATATTAACCAACCCACCCTATGGCGAGCGTTTGGGAGAAATCGAAGCCCTTAAGGGGACTTACTTGCAAATGGCGCAAGTGGCTAAAGAATACTTTGCTGGTTGGACAATTGGGGTTTTTACCGGTAACCCCGAGCTTGCGCAAAACATGCGTATGCGGGCAAGTAAAAAGAATAAACTCTTTAACGGTGCCATTGCTTGTGAATTGCAACAATTCAAAATATTAGATGCCAGCGAAGCCACCCTGCGCAAAGGAGAAGCAACCAATGAGCGTCCTATTATTGTTAAATTGAGTGACGGCGCCACAATGATTGCCAATCGATTGCGCAAAAATATGAAAGCGTTAAAGCCATGGCTTAAAAATACCCCTACTGACTGCTACCGCATTTATGATGCCGATATGCCTGAATATGCAGCGGCTATTGATTGGTATGCAGGCCATATTCATTTGCAAGAATATGCCGCGCCAAAAACAGTGAACCCTCAAGCGGCACGCGTCCGATTTAATGAAATTGTGTCTGCTGTGTGCGCGGTCTTTGAGATAACACCTGATGATATCGCGATAAAAACTCGTGAACGTAATAAAGGTGATAAGCAATATCAAAAATTTGAAGACGCTGACGCTCAAGATATACAGGTGCAAGAAGGCAATGCCAGATTATGGGTCAATTTACACAAGTATTTGGATACCGGCTTGTTTTTAGATCATCGACCGCTACGGTTAAAAATGGCTAATGAAGTTTACGGTAAGCGATTTTTAAATTTGTTTTGTTATACCGCATCAGCGACTGTACATGCGGCATTGGGGGGGGCTAAAAAAACAGTTAGTGTCGACATGAGCAAAACGTATTTAGCTTGGGCTGAGCGCAACTTTGCCCTTAATCATATTAGTACTGCCACTAATGAATTTGTTCAAAGCGATTGCAGTCAGTACCTGGCAAATTGCCGCGAAGGTTTTGATGTCATTATGCTTGACCCACCGAGTTTTTCAAACTCAAAGCGTATGGAAGACGTATTAGACATTCAGAGAGATCATGTGGCTTTAATCAAGCGCTGCATGGAGGTGTTACTACCCGGTGGTGTTTTATATTTTTCTAACAATTTACGCTCGTTTAAGTTAGCCATAGATGAATTGAGTGATTTTACGATAAAAGATATTACTCGCGAAACGATCGATAAAGACTTTGCGCGTAATAGTAAAATACATCAATGTTTTGAAATTAGACAAAAATAATATCCAACTCAGTGTAGGCGTAATGAATACGCTAGAAGAATAAACACTGTCAAAAGTGCAATGAAAGGTTATGTAATGAAACGTTTTGAAGTAAAAGGTGCGTTTAAGCCTGCAGGTGATCAGCCTGCAGCCATTCAAGCCTTAGTCGAGGGAATAGAAGACGGTCTTGCACACCAAACACTATTAGGTGTAACAGGTTCAGGTAAAACATTTACTATTGCCAATGTTATTGAGCAGGTTCAGCGACCCACGATGGTGATGGCTCATAACAAAACATTAGCCGCCCAGCTTTACAGTGAATTAAAAGAGTTCTTCCCTAATAATGCGGTGGAATATTTCGTCTCTTATTATGATTATTATCAGCCCGAAGCTTACGTGCCTAGCTCTGATACGTTTATTGAGAAAGATGCCTCAGTCAACGAGCACATCGAGCAAATGCGCCTCAGTGCCACTAAAGCATTAATGGAGCGTGAAGATGCAATTGTAGTGGCGACAGTGTCGGCTATTTACGGCCTAGGCGATCCCGAAGCGTACTTAAAAATGGTGATTCATTTAGTCTTGGGCGATCAAATGAATCAACGTACATTATTACAGCGCTTGGCCGAGTTACAATACACACGCAATGATATTGAATTTCATCGTGCTACTTACCGTGTTCGCGGTGACATTATTGATGTCTTTCCCGCCGATAGCGAAGACTTGGCGTTGCGCATCGAATTATTTGATGACGAAATTGAGAATATTGCGTTATTCGATCCTTTAACAGGTCAAGTTATTCAAAAAGTACAGCGTTACACACTGTATCCTAAAAGCCATTATGTAACACCTCGTGAGCGTATTTTAGAAGCCGTTGATAACATCAAGGCAGAGCTTGGCCCAAGGTTAGAATATTTGCGTGCCAACGATAAACTCATAGAAGCTCAACGCTTAGAGCAACGGGTAAAATACGATGTAGAAATGATGCAGGAGCTAGGCTACTGCAACGGCATTGAAAATTACTCGCGCTATTTATCGGGTCGTGACCCAGGCTTAGCGCCACCAACACTCTATGATTACCTGCCTGATAACGCCTTGCTTGTTATTGATGAATCTCATGTTACCGTGCCGCAAATTGGCGCGATGTATAAAGGCGATCGCTCACGTAAAGAAACACTAGTGGAATATGGTTTTAGATTACCCTCTGCATTGGATAATAGGCCAATGCGTTTTGATGAGTGGGAAAATGCTGCTCCGCAAATGATCTTTGTGTCGGCGACACCTAGCAAATACGAAAAAGAGCATGCCAGTAATATTGTCGAGCAAGTTGTTCGCCCTACAGGTTTAATAGACCCTCAGTTAGAAATACGCCCGGCAACCACGCAAGTTGATGATTGCTTAAGTGAAATTCATAAAACGATTGCGAAAGACGATCGTGTATTAATCACGGTACTCACTAAGCGTATGGCTGAGGACTTAACCGATTTTTTACAAGAGCAGGGTGTGCGAGTACGTTACATACACTCTGATATTGAAACGGTTGAGCGTGTCGAAATTATTCGAGATTTACGGGCAGGCGTGTTTGATGTTTTAGTTGGTATTAACTTGTTGCGCGAGGGGCTAGACATGCCGGAAGTCGCGTTAGTGGCAATTCTTGATGCAGATAAAGAAGGTTTTTTACGTTCAGAAACCGCCTTAATACAAACAATTGGTCGTGCGGCACGGAACATTAATGGCCACTGTATCTTATATGCCGACAAGGTAACAGGCTCTATGCAACGGGCTATCGATGAAACTGATCGCCGTCGCCACAAACAAATTGAGCATAATAAAAAGCACGGCATTACTCCTAAAGGGATTAAAAAGAAAGTTTCCGATATTTTAGAAGGTGCTCGAATACCCGGCGCTAAAGTGGGCCGTAAAAAAGGCAATGCTGTAAAAGTTAATGCTATTCCAGAGGAGTTGATGGGTAAGGATGTATGGCAGCAAGTGAGCGAGCTAGAAAAAAACATGTTTGATGCCGCGAAGAATTTAGAATTTGAAAAAGCCGCCAACTTACGTGATTTGATTCATACCCTGAAAAAAGACAGTAATGCTTAAAGCGTAACACGTCATGAATGAAGCACGTTGAGTATTGATGAATGCTCTAATATACAGCCTCGTCTTGCGACCTAGAGTCGATTGGCTGTAGCATTTCTAAAGTCTTGTTAATAGGGTTGATTGTAGCCTGTATACTCCGGAAATATTAAAAAATAAGCGTTATATTATTTGAATATAACGCTTATTTTTTAATGAAAGGTCTTTATTGTTTTAAGTGTTATTGTTATTTTTTATATGACTTTAGGTATTTTTTTAGAGCGAGCATTAAGCTTTTTAAAACTAGTTAGACATTTTTCTTATGCTTGCATCAATTATGTTATAAAAAATAATAGTTTATACGTTTAATTGATCAGATTGCGAGCCTCTATCTTTGCATGGTTGGCTATTTCTGCATTGGTAAAAGTGTGCGAAATTTTTCAATCTTAGCTAGGCTTAGCATTATGTTTTTGCATTAATGTAGGTCTGACTTATGCTGTTTTCTTTTAAGGCGCAAGCATTTATCCCCTTTGGCAAATATTCAATTCATTGGATAGGGGGTATAGCTCTTTCATTACTTTTCGTACTTCCTCAGCAAGCCTTATCACAGTGCGGTAATACAGATACAGATGGCGATAATATCTTTGATTTATGCGATTGGGATGATGATAACGACGGGATTTTGGACCTTATTGAGGGATGCCAAGACTATACCGGTGTAGGCCCCACAGCCGACGGCGTTGAGGATACAGGCTTCCCCGAAGACTATTGGTCAGTCACTTACTTTGACGGATGGGATAGTATTCCTGGATCCAGTTATAACAGTACCACTGCGCCTACCTTTACCGGAGAAGCTTATTTAGGCTTTGGCCAAACAAGCACCTTTATTAATATTGGCGGCGCCGATAATGTTGTTTTGTCAGGCGAAGATTACACGGTAGGGTTGGTGGACTTTGTTCCGTCGACGACACCAACTAATGGCACACAGACTTATTATCAAGTTGTTCACCGGCGTACAGCGTCGCAAGCAGGTAACATTGCATTTGGTGGTGATGTCAATGATCGGCAAGTGGATGATGCCATTCGTATTATTATCAATGGTGTAACGGTTTTTAATCACTTTCCTGGTAGTAGTGACCCTCGCCCAGGTCCTTCTGTACCTGTCAGTATTGCGGTTAATGCCGGTGATGAAATGGAGGTCATTTTCGTTAATTTGGGCGGCCAAGGCGGCTATGCCTACACCTTCACAAATCCTGTGCAGCTACCGATCAAGCCTGATTCTGATAACGATGGCATTGCTGATTGTTTGGATATAGACAGCGATAACGATAGCGTTCCCGATAACGTAGAGGCACAGCTGACTAGCGCTTACATCACACCGACGAATACAGGCGTTGTCACGCCCGCTGATGTTGATAGCAACGGTGTTCCTACCGCTTATAGTCCAGCGGGTTTATCGCCAATAGATACCGACCGTGCAACCACTGATGGTAATGGCACACAGACGCTGCCCGACTACTTAGATAGCGACAGCGATGGCGATGGTATCGGTGATGCCTTTGAGGCTGGTAGTGGTGCTCTTTTATATATTGATACAGATGGCGATGGCCTAGATGATGGATTCGAAGGGGCAAGTGTTAACGATTCGGATATAAATGATGAGCTCGATTCTGGTGCTGTAGATACCCGTCATATCGATAACAGGATAACTGCGGAAGTTGATTTTAGAGAGTTATTCGATACTGATGGCGACAGTATCACCGATAGACTTGATCTTGATGATGATAATGACGGTATCACTGACGTGGATGAAGGGCAGGTTCAGTTAGTCACAGGTCCTTTAAGGACAAATACCTTTAACTCTACGACATCAGCCAGTAGCACTCTAGTGACAACGGCATGCAGCATTAATGTAAAGGCTACAGCGACTAATGGCGGTATTTTAACATCTACCCCCAATCATCGATTTGGTTTTAATGAGACTGATGGGGCTGGCTATTACCAGTATGTCTTTGAAAAACCTGTCTACAACTTTCAGGCATTCATATCCAGTATCGGTGCACGTGATATGAACTCGCTGGTAGGGGTGGGTAGCTTTGTCCTTATTTTAAGCGACGGGGAAATGATTCACACCGCTGATTTCTCTATATTCCCCGATGTTATCACACCCAATAGTACAATCGCAGGTTTCCCAACGGTCGGCAATGACGTAGAAAGTCTCATAAGAGGTGGTCCAGATGTGAATGGAGACTCTATCGGCGATTATTTAATGGATCCCAATCCGACATCCTCATCTTCTGTTTGGACGCAAGGTGCCGCACGCATCGAGTTTACCCATCCGAATGTCGCCCTTAAAGGAGTCAAAGCGCTGCATTTTGAATCCATCGGTATTGGTATTGGGCCTTACGCATCGATTAACTTTAAAGGTGAGGTTCAGTGTGAAGTAGACACAGATGCGGATGGTCTTGCTGATCACCGAGATGGTGACAGCGACAACGATAGTATCCCTGACAGCTGGGAGGCTGTGGCACTCAATACAGCCAGCTTAGATAGCAACGGGGATGGTTTTATTGACGTTTTTGAAGCGGGCGGTACCGATAACGCATCTGCTTATGGCAATAATGGTTTTACACAGAGCCTTGAATCTGACGATACCTTGAGTGCTTCTGCCAATGTGGCTGTTGTGGATTATGATGGCGATACATTGCCGGACTTTCGTGATTTAGATTCTGATAATGACGCGATTAGTGACTTAATCGAAGCGGGTAATGTATTGGCAATTAGTGGCGATACCGATAATAACGGACAAATAGATATTACCGCTCCTACCAACGGTTTACCCTCTATTGAAGTAGGTGATGATGGTATTGCTGATATTGCACAGAATAATAGTCACCGCACACCAGTGAGTCAGCTACCTCTTAATACCGATGGGGATACTGAGACTGGAGGGCTTCCGATTCCAGATTATCGTGATTTAGATACTGATAATGATGGTATTCCGGACTTGATCGAAAGCGCTAACCTTGCCGCTATTGCCTTAGATACCGATGGCGATGGCCAAATACAGCCTGATAAAAACATTGGTGCTGACGGTATTGCTAACGATGCCCAAGGTGGTAGCGATGGTGATCCACTGGCATTGCCCATTAACAGTGATGCAGCCTTTGAAGACTCTGCTAGTGTTCTGGCTGATTTTCGCGACTTAGATAGCGATAATGACGGATTGAACGACACCATAGAAGCGGGTGTTACTGATACTAATGCTGATGGTTTAGCTGACGAGGCTGATGCCGATGATAATGGCCTTGCCGACGCAGGCGCTGTGATCAATCCCACTGATAGCACCGCAGGTGGTGCACTGGATTATCAAACGCCACAAAGTGATGGGGCGACTAATGACAATACCACCATTAAAGTTGATGCCGCAACAGGAGTATTAAATACACTCACGGATACCGATGGCGATGGCATTCCCGATATAGAAGACACCACAACAACCTTTGGTGATATTCCTGATAATGATCGCGATGGCATTAGAGATGCGATTGACCTAGACGATGATAATGACGGTATTACCGATGTCGACGAAGATACTAATGCTTTAAATAATGGCGATACCGATGGCGATGGTGTTATCGACCGCTTTGATCTGGATTCTGATAATGACGGTATCCCTGATACGCTCGAAAATACCACAGCCGGAACCGCCTCGCTTGATGCGGACCTCAATGGCGTTATTGATATTACCGAGGCTGGCGGTACAGATAACCTAACCGCTTATGGTAATAATGGTTTTGTACAACAACTCGAATCCGATGATACCACAGCGGCAACAGCGCTTAATGCTCCGGCTAATACGGATGCTGATGGCTTACCTGATTATTTAGATCTTGACGCAGATAGTGATGGTATCCCTGATCTCATCGAAAGTGGCAGTGCGCTAGCCATGGCAGTAGATACAAATAATGATGCGCAAATTGATCATACAGAAGCTGTTGGTTTAGACGGTATTGCGGATAGTGTTCAGGGCGGTGCTGACGGTGGAGGGGTACTGAGACCACTTAACAGTGATAATGCAAATGAAGATAGTCGTGCAGTCATATTGGATTACCGCGATTTAGATTCTGATAATGACGGTATTAATGATGTTATTGAAAGCGGCTCGAGTAGCGATATTGATGGTAATGGCTTGGCTGACGGTATTGACCTTGATAATAACGGTTTGATTGATACAGGTATAACACTCACACCGACCGATACTCTTGCAGGGGGCCCCCTTGATTATCAAACGGCTCAAAGTGATGGTGCAGCTAACGATAACAATAATGCTACCTTAGTCGATTCTAGAACAGGTATTGTACTCGATTCGACCGATACTGATCGTGACGGCATTGCCGATAGTGATGACTCAACTCTGGCTTATGGCGATGCGCGCGATAGCGATAACGACGGTATCATCGATGCGATTGATTACGATGACGATAATGACGGAATCTTAGATACTGTCGAGAGTACCTGTGTCTTTGATGCCTCTTCAGTGATGCATAATATTGGCTGGGATCCCAATCTTATTGATGCTAGCAATGGAAGTAGCATTAATGGCAATACTGGGCTGTTAAAGACTGATCGCTATCAGCCTCACGCAGTGAATACTGATGGGTATTTACCCAATGCGCCTTCTCTACTCTTTGGGCCGGGGCTGGTTGATGAATCTGTTGCTTCATCCAATTTTGTGGGTGGGCACGGCTATATATTTGTCTCGGGTGCAACCGAGGGGGATGCTGACTCTGCAAAAGCAGCGGGCGATTATATTGAGTTTGGCTTTACCACCAGTACCGATACGGTAAGCTCACCGCGCTTTAGTTTATTGCAAGATGTGATTACCTATATTAACGGTACTTACCGAGGTAGAGGTGAGAATATCTCAGATGATTCAGCACGCCCTATTTACGCTGATTTTACTTACCAGATAGAAATATCGGCGGATAACTTTAACTCCTCTGTCATTTTAACCTCAGATAAAGTCACAACACGCACAGTCGATGGCTCAACGTTTACCAATACTAATCCCTATGATACGGGCTTTAATGAATTTGATAATTTCACTGGTGTAGGCTTAGCCTTATCTCCTGGTGTAACTTATCGCGTGCGCTTATACCTCTATGCAGCAGAAGATATTTCTGCGAATGGCTTTGTGACGCTAGATAATTTTCGGTTTAACGTAACACCTTGTCATAGTATTGACTCTGACGGAGACGGCTTGGTTAATAGCCGCGATATAGACTCCGATAATGATGGTATCCCCGATAATGTAGAAGCTCAAGTCAGTAGCAGTTATATACCGCCGAGCAACAACACATTAATGACCAGTGCTGATGTAAATAGCAACGGTATCCCTTTCGCTTATGGTGCGACGGGTTTGGTCCCTATCGACACCGATATGAGCGATATGGATGGTGACGGCTCGCAAACATTGCCTGATTACCTTGACTCTGACAGTGATAATGATGGGATTGCAGACGCTTATGAGGCTGGGGCAGGTAGTTTGATGTATATAGATACTGACGGCGATGGTCTAGATGATGGTTTTGAAGGTAGCGCGGTTGATGATGGCTTTGATGTGAATGATCAATTCGATAGTGGCGCAGTAGATACTCATAACCTCGCTAATACGGCAACGAATGAAGTCGACTTTAGGGAGGCTATTGACTCTGACAACGACGGAGTTACTAACCGAGACGACCTTGATAATGATAATGATGGGATCCCCGATAGCGTAGAGTGCCAAGTGTCAAATATTGACACCACATCGATTACTGGCGGCCAAGCGCTAAGAGTTGGCGATATGCCGGGCACGTTTACGCACAATATGAATGGCGATGCCCTTAGTACTGTTGTAACAATCCATGCTCCTGTAGCACTAGGAGGTGCTGCTGATCTGACCCTAAAAAACCAAGATAACCTGCTACGCTTTGCTGATGAGGCGGGATACGACCTTAATGACGGCCAAGAAGTACTTGTTGAGTTCTTGGTGGCACAGCAACCTGTTTTTGAAGCCTCAACTCTTATGGGGCAATCCAATATTAACCAAAGTGATGAATTTATTTTTGAGGCTTTGGGCGCGTCCAGTGATTTTTATTGGATTATAGAGTCATCCAATAATGCCACCATTGAGGCGAATGGAGCTACTTTACGTATTGTAGGTAACCAAAATGCAGGTTCGGGTGGATCTGCGCCTTTTGCTGAGTTTAGGGTTAAGGCCTCAACGGTCATACCTCAGGTCAAAATTTCTCATATTAATTTGATTGATAATGCAAGCAGTACAAATTCTGGTCGGTTTAACTTTTATATCTGCGCCGATAGTGACGGCGATGGTCTACTTGATGCTTTCGATTTAGATAGCGATAACGATGGTATTCCTGACGCTATTGAAAATGTCGATTTAATGACGACAAGCTTAGATCGCAATGCCGACGGTGTTATCAGCATTGCTGAAGCTGGCGGCATTGACAATATAACAGCCTATGGCCTCAATGGCTTTGTGCAAAGTTTAGAGACTGATGATACCAGTACGGCAACCGCCAATTCACCATCCGCCGATACGGATGGTGATGGTATTAAAGATTACCTCGATCTCGATTCAGATAATGACGCGATTAGTGACTTGGTCGAAAGTGGCAATATATTAGCTATTAATGCTGACGCCGACAGCAACGGTAGAATTGATATTACGGCGTCCTTTGGTAAGGATGGCATTGCTGATATTGCGCAAGATGGGGACAGCTCCCCAATTCATCATCTACCACTTAACATTGATTCGGTAGCCGAGCTAGCAGGCCAGCGTATTCCTGACTATAGAG
>NZ_LGAK01000026.1 GCF_001292705.1 Marinagarivorans algicola | reverse complement strand
CGTGGCGACTCAATTTATTTGATATTAGCCAATTTATGAAAGCGCTGAAGAGATCTACTTAGACAGGCATGCCAAAAAGAAAATGATACTAAGTTTTATCGACTATTATATCGCCACGCCAAAATACTCGCTAATAGCATATTCACGCAATAAAAAGAATAAAGAACCCAAGCTAATAACTTGGGCTATTTTGTTAGGTAGGAATAATGGGAGGTGCTGCTGAGTCGATATTGTTAGGCTAGCAAAGGATACCGACTAAGCCTACACGGATGTACTTGCCGCGGTGCACGGGCACTAAAATTCACAACCCCCTTTTACTTTTAATCACAAAATTCAAATTAGAGGCGGGTAAGTCTTTCGTGACGGTAAAGCCTTCAATAATGCGGCGTTCTATAATTTCGTTTTGTCTACGCTCTATGGCGCATAAGCGTTTAAAGTCATCTTTAGATACCAGTGATACTGCTTCGCCGGCATTACCTGCGCGGCCAGTACGGCCAATGCGATGAATATATTCATCGGCATCATCGGGTAGGTCGTAATTGATAACGCGTTCTAAATGGTGAATATCGATACCCCGTGAAGCAATGCCTGTTGCAATTAAAAAGGCTGTTTTTCCATTTTTAAAATCGGCAAGGGCTTGGGTGCGTGAAGCTTGGCTGCGGCCGCCGTGAATGGCCTCGGCAATAATGCCGCGTTTTTCTAGTTGGCTCACCAATTTGGCGGCGCCGTGTTGTGTGCGAATAAAAATCAAACCTTGTTGCCATTGCTGCTCTTTAATTAAGTGGCTAAGCAGTGCGGATTTGTTGTGCTTATCAATAGCCACAACCCACTGAGCAATGGTGGGGGTAGTGTGCTGGCTGGGTTGAATGGTGATTTCTTGTGGGTTGTCGATGGTTGTTCTGGCGAGTGCGCGTACGCCTTTTGACAGTGTGGCCGAAAACAATAAGCTTTGGCGCTGCTCGGGCAGTTTATCTAGAATTTTATTAATCTCATCAATAAAACCCATATCTAACATGCGGTCGGCTTCATCAATGACCAGCATTTTTAATGCATCAAAGTGTAAGGCTCTTTGTTGGGCTAAGTCGAGTAACCGGCCGGGTGTTGCGATTAAAATATCTGTGCCATCAATAAGCGCTTGTTTTTGCGGGGCGTAATCGACACCACCAACAATGGCTGTTGTTTTAATATCAAGGTACTGGCTGTAAGCAACAAAGTTGTCGTGTACTTGCTGGGCCAATTCGCGCGTAGGGGCCAATACTAATGCGCGAAAGCGCTTGGGCCTGCGTTTATGTGGCTCGCCACTGCGGGTGCTTTGAGCCAATTGATGAATAATGGGCAAGGCAAAGCTGGCGGTTTTACCGGTGCCGGTTTGGGCTGTGGCGAGTAGGTCGTCACCTTTTAAAATACAGGGGATAGCCTGCTGCTGAATCGCGGTGGGCGCTGTGTAATGTTGAGCGCTAAGGGCCTTTAAAAGACTGGGATGTAAACCGAGAGTGTCGAAAGTCATGAATATCCAATAATAAAGCGTCTGGCTAGAGCGGCACCACAATAGGCGCCAACAAGCGATACTGAGTGTTGGTGAGTGCACGCATTATAAGTAATTTAGCCCCGAGGCAGGTAATATATCGGTATAGGGGGCGAGTGAAAAATACATTACCCAATAATACTTGTTTTTTTGCTTCCTCACCTGCGTTGCTCAAAGCGTTACATGCTCTTGCATGCGCCTCTTCGAGCGCCTTGCCGAGAAAACAGAACGCTATGTCTTATTGACAAGCTACTATGCCTCGCCCCTAAGTATTTTAAACAGCCACTTAACTACTGAGTACACCATGAATTATTACGGCCTGAGCGCATGGTTTGATGCACTGACCCGGGATGTTTTTATTTGTAGCCCCAACCAGCGTTTGGTGCGCTTTTATCAGCGTGAATATGCAAATTACCAAAGCAATAAAGGTTGTGAGGCCTTTGCCCCGCTCGATTGTATGGCCCTAGAGCTGTGGCAAAATGCACTGTGGCGCAAAGCGCAGTTATTGCTACCGGCCTATGCTGCTAAAGGCCAAGCCATAAACCCGCTGCAAAAAAAAGCGCTCTGGCAACAAGTGCTTAGTCGCGATGATAATTTATGGGCCGCCGGCGATGTGCTCGACCCAGCGCTAGATGCCGACAAACTGCTTAAAATGTGGGGTGTATTGGAGCCTGACGCCAGCCATCTTACCGATGAGTTTGAGCTTTTTATGCGCTGGCAAGATGAGTATCGTACGGTGTTGAACGAGCAAAAATTATACGATAGCCAAGATGCGTATAATTTTTTATTAGAGGCCATTGAGCAAAAAGCGTTAAACGCGCAATTACCTCAGCGCATAGTCTTTACCGGTTTTGATCAGTGGCCCACACCGCTTAAGCGCTTGGAGCAAGCTTTAGTGGCTGCCGGTGTTGAGGTGGCGCACCACCAAGTGCTAGCCAGCCAAAACCCTGTGGCTAAGCGGCGCCAGTATGCCAATGGTAAGTCTGAAGTATTTGCGGCGGCGACTTGGGCGTTAGAGCAAAGTACCCGGGGGAAGCAAGTGGCGGTTGTGGTGCCTGATTTGGGGCAGCGGCTTACCGATATTGAGCGTGTTTTTCAGCAGGTGTTTGAGCCTAATGCGCAGTTGCCGCAAGGGCAATTTGATGAGTCTTTGTATAATGTGTCGGCGGCTGAGCCGTTAGGGCAATGCCCTTTAATAAAAACGGCTAGCCAATTAATTGCATGGCAAGGGCAGGCTTTACCGGTGGCCGAGCTAAAAGCCTTAATGCTGTCGCCATTTGTGCTGGATTTTGGACTTTGGCAAGAGCGTGCACAATTAATGGCGCGCTTGGCCGGGCGTACAAACCGCGCCAGCTTATTGCAACTCAAAGCCGAGGTGGCGCATCAAAATCAACGCTGGCAAGAGGCGCAGTTATCGCGCGCAGCTGTCGCCGAATCGGAATCCAATAAAGAGAGTCAGGGCAAAGAGGCTGCGCAAAAAACGGCGCCCTTGGCAGTGTTGCACGAGATGCTAGAGCAGGTTTACCAGCACTTACAGGTGCGCCCACCTAAAAAAGCGCTGCCTTCTCAGTGGTGTGTATTTTTTAGTGAGCGCTTAAGGGCTTGGGCATGGCCGGGCAGTCGTACGTTAAGCTCGCATGAATATCAGCAGCATGAGCACTGGCAGCATGCCTTGGCCGAGTTTGCTTTATTCGATAGCGTCTTGGGAGCGGTAGATTTTAAGCGTGCCCACCAGTTATTAACGCAAAGTTTAAAAGCCCCTTTCCACAAGCAAACGCCACCGGCCAATGTGCAAATATTGGGGGTATTAGAGGCGGCAGGGCAGTTGTTTGATGGCATTTGGTGGCTGGGTTTAGATGCCCACTCATGGCCTGAGCCATTAAAGCCCAACCCATTACTGCCGGCTGCTTTGCAGCGTGAGCATAAAATGCCAAGAGCCAATGCCACCGCCGAGCTGGATTATGCTGCTGCTATTACTCAGCGTATTACCGCCAGTGCTGAAGAGGTGATAGTGAGTCATCCGGCTTTTAATGGCGAAGAGCCTTTAGTGCCAAGCCCTTTAATTGAAGCCTTTACAGCCGAAGATATGGCTGAGCCGCCAGTGTTACACCCTTGGCAATGTAAGGAGCCTAAACCCTTGCAACTGCTGCAAGATGATACAGCAACGGCTATTGCCACACCGGTTGAGCTGCGTGGTGGCGTGGGTGTTATTAAGCGCCAAGCGGCTTGCCCGTTTCAAGCTTTTGCGGTGCACCGTTTACAGGCGACAAGTATCGAGCCGATGGAAGATGGCCTTAATAACCGTGACCGCGGTAATTTAGTCCACGATGTGCTCGAGCACTTGTGGCAACACTTACAAACGCAGCAAAACTTATTAGCGCAAACCCCCGAGGCACTGGCAGCGTTAATTGCTGCAGCCACCGATGAGGCGATTGCACGCTTAGCCAAAGGCCGTCGTTTAGGGGAGCGCTTACTATTACTGGAAGCGCAAAGGGTGCAAAGCCGCGTCGATAGCTGGCTAGCCCTTGAGCGCCTGCGCGAACCCTTTACCGTAAAGCACCAAGAAGAAACGCTGCCGTTAGAGTTGGCAGGCCTTAAATTGCGTTTACGTATGGACCGAGTCGATTGCTTAGCCGACGGTAAAACACTGGCCGTTATTGACTATAAAACCGGTAAAACAACCTTAAAAAGCTGGCAATGGCCGCGTATTGATGAGCCTCAAATTCCTTTATATGCCACCGCGCTACCCGATGTAGGGGCGGCGGTTTTTGCGCAGGTTAACACCCAAGAAATGAAATATTTAGGCTTGACTGCAATGCCGCATTTATTTGCTGAGCTCAACGATGTCGCTGACAGTAAGGCCGGTAAAGGCTGGCCCGATACCTTTGCCGATGTACTAATGCAGTGGCAGCAAGAGCTGCAAGCGGTAGCCGCCAGTTTTGTGGCCGGCCATGCAGCTGTGGCGCCCAAAAATGTACAAAGCTGTATGTATTGTGAGTTACACAGTTTATGCCGTATAGCGGAGCACTCGGCGCCGCAAGCCGGTGATGGCAATGCTGTGAATATCACCGAGCTAAAAGGAGCCGCTTTATGAGCCTACCGATAGATGCCGCCCAGCGCGAGCGCGCTTTAAACCCGAGCCAAAGCTTTATTTGTGTCGCGCCTGCAGGCAGTGGTAAAACAGAGCTATTAACACAGCGTGTGCTGGTGTTATTAACCCGCGTGCAAAAGCCAGAAGAGGTGCTTGCTATTACCTTTACGCGTAAGGCGGCGGCCGAAATGCTGCACAGGGTGATAGAAGCGCTTAAAATGGCCGAACTTCCCAAGCCCGTCGAGCCTCATAAGCAGCACACCTGGCAGCTGGCTAAAGCTGCGCTGCATGCCGATGCGCAGTATGGTTGGCAGTTGTTGCAAAACCCGCACAGGCTTCACATTAAAACCTTTGATGGCTTGTGTGCCGGCTTAGTAAAAGCTTTGCCGCTGCAGTCTCAAATGGGGGCGGGCGTGGCTTTAAGTGATGACCCCGAGCGGTTGTTTGAGTTGGCCGCTAAAAGCTTACTGGCTGAGCTCGAAGGCGGCGATGAGGTTGCCGATAGTTTGGCGCAATTATTGATGCACCTAGATAATCGGCAAGAGGCACTGCAAAATTTATTAGTCGAGTTATTGAAAACACGTGCGGCGTGGTTGCCGCTGATTTTGGGCCACCAAGACGACGTACGGTTTACATTAGAGGCGTGTTTGGCGCAGCTACGCGAAAGCCATATTACCAAGCTCAAAGCCTTAATACCTACCGAGCTGGCACCTAAGCTGTTAGCTTTAACAGCGTTTGCAGCGCGCAATTTACCTGCCGATAGCGCAACACCCATAGCGCTATGTGCCGAGCTAAGCGCTTTGCCCGATGCCAGTGAACAGGGTTTAGCGCAGTGGCGCGGTATAGCGGCTTTTTTATTAAGTGGCCACAATCTTAAAGGCACGGGCACGGCGGGCAAAGCCAAATGGCGCCAGCGTTTTACTAAAAACGAGGGCGTGCCGAGTAAAATTGATGATATAAAGCCGGCCGAGCTTAAGGCAATAAAAGCTGACATTAAGGCGCTGATTGATACGTTAAGCATCAGTGATGACTTGTTAGATGCACTGGCAGAAGCGATTGATTTGCCGTACGAGCAATACCCCGAACAGCAATGGCAAATACTGCAAGCACTCACGCAGTTATTACCGCGTTTGGTCGCGCATTTACAATGGGTGTTTGCCAGTGAGGGCGAGTTGGACTTTACCGAAATGAGCCTGCGCGCCGACCGTGCTCTAGGTTTTATTGATGAACCTACCGACTTAGCCCTGCGCTTAGATCACCGTATTAGCCACGTGTTGGTCGATGAGTTCCAGGATACATCAAGTAATCAAATGCAACTGATACAAAAATTGACGGCAGGCTGGCAAGCCGATGACGGGCGTACGTTGTTTTGCGTGGGTGATGCCATGCAATCGATTTATGCCTTTAGGAGCGCTAATGTGGGCTTGTTTTTGCGCTGTTTGGGTGATGATGTTATGGGTAGCGATAGCGGCAATAGTGATGAGCATTTTAGTATAGATAATGGTGCAGATGATCTTGATGTTGGCAGCAGTGAGCAAGGTCAGTTAGGTGCTATTGCACTCGAGACGTTGCGTTTAAGAACTAATTTTCGGTCGGCAGCCGGCGTAGTCGATTGGATTAACAGCACTTTTCATAATGCCTTTCCTTCGCAGGTCGATTTTAATTTAGGCGCCGTCCCTTATAGCGAGGCGGTCGCGTTTAACCCCGATAGCGAAAATGCTGTGCGTGTGCAGGGCTTTTGTGGGGTGGGCGATACCGAGCCTGCCGACTTGGCCAAAGCCGAAGGTGACTGGATTGCCGCGCAAATGCAAACGGTATTGGCGCAAAACTCTGAGGCGACGATAGCTATTTTAGGTCGTGGGCGCAGGCAGTTAACGGCTGTTTTACCCTCTTTAAAAGCGGCGGGCATTCGCTACCGCGCCGTAGACCTAGACCCACTGGCTGCGGTGCCTGCGGTGCAAGATGCTTGGGTGATTACCCGCGCACTGCTCAATACCAGTGATACGGTGGCTTGGTTAAGCCTATTGCGGGCGCCTTGGTGTGCGGTAGAGCTTAATACGCTGCTACAGTTGCGTGAGCAAGCGGGTGAGAGCGTTTATATGCAAATGCGGCAGTGGCTTCAAAGCGAGCAGGCTCGGCTAAATAAGCCGGCTTATCAGCGGGTTTTGCACGTAGCCAACGTAATGGCGGTAAGCCTTGCCCAGCGCGCGCGCAAACCTTTAGCTGACTGGGTCAAGGGCGTGTGGTTAGCGCTAGGGGGGGCGGCCAGCTTAAATGCCGATGCACAAAACAACGTCGAGCGCTTTTTTGAAGCCTTAGCCGAGTGCGACGAAGCGAGTTTGCAGCAAAACCCCGCCCGCCTAGAGAAACTACTCACCGAGCTATATGCGCTACCCGACCCTGAGGCCAGCGAGCAAATACAAGTGATGACGATGCACAAGTCTAAGGGTTTAGAGTTTGATGCGGTGTTTTTGGTGGGGCTAGGTAGTGCTAGCGGGCAAACCGATAGCCCGTTGATGCGTTGGCATGAACAATTGTTTGATAATGAATTTTTAGGTGCCGAAGAGGCTGCTACTTGGTTATTAAGCCCCATGGCCGAGCGCGGCCAAGGTAAAGACGCACTGTACCAATGGCTGGGTTTGCAGCAGGCAAAGCGCGAGCGTTTAGAGGCGTGCCGTTTATTGTACGTAGCCTGTACACGGGCAAAGCAGCATTTGTTTTTAACCGCCGTGCTCAAGCAAAAAGGTGAGGGCGCCGATGCCGTCATTAACCCGCCTGCCGGTGGTAGTTTGCTGAGCCATATTTGGCCTGCGGTTGCCCAGCGCTTTAGTGTATGCTGCCAAAGTGTTGAGCCATTAGAGCAAACCGCGCAAGAGTGTGCGATACCTTTGCGGCGCTTGGCAGAGGTGCCGTGTGATTGGGTGCTGCAAGCAGGCAGTGATTTAGCTTTTGGGGGCTTGCCTTTTGTTAAACACAGCGATTCAGGCGATGGTGCCCAAGTGTTTAATGGTAACCAAGCATTGCCGGTCGAATACCAACCGATTAATGCCTGTGTGGGTACGCTGGTACATGAGGTGTTAGAGGTGTATATCGAGGCCGCTTTGACCACGTTAAATGCTGATAGCGCCCCGGCTTATAATTGGGCGGCCTTTCACTCGGCGTGGCAGGCGCGCTTAACCATGCTGCATGGTAAGCCACTCGATACCGAAAGTGGCCATAATGCTGTTGCTGCACTAGAGCAATTGCTCGATGCGGCTTTGGCACCTGATTCACCGTTAATTGTAGCGCTACAGCGCGCAAAAATACGACATTGCGAGTATGCGTTGTCGGGAGTTAATAGTGAGGGTGTGCTAGAGGCTTGTCGTATCGATTTATGGTGGCAAGAAGAGGGGGGCCAAATTTATTTACTGGATTATAAAACGGGTCAGCCGCAGTCTCATCAAAGTGTTGCGGCCTTTGAAGCGGCTCAAAAAGCGCAGTATCGCGAAGTACTTGAGCGTTATACCGCGTTATTATCAAGGCACCTTAATGCGCCGGTCACAGCAGTTTTGTATTTGGTTGCGACAGGTTCTTGGTTAGTCTTATCGGACGGTGTCGACTAATGCCGTGTCTAAATAGTGTACGCCATACCGGATAAATCATACAGCCGAGTAGCCTATAAAAGCGACAGTGAGTAAAATATAAAAAGGCGCTAACGTAACCGTTAGCGCCTTTTGATGACTGTTTTTGCGATATTCCCTTTTTGTGATGGGTAATCTTTTTTTAGTCAGTGATCAGTGTGCTTGCCTGATAGTGTGATGGCTGAGGTTGCTTTGTCGGTTGCAATATTGTCATCATTAGTGGTGTCATCATCTTGCGGGTCTTGAGGAGGACGGTTTTTGATGGCGAGCCGGCCAAAAAAGATACCAATTTCAAAGAGTCCCCACATAGGGAAGGCTAGCATTGATTGGCTGACGACATCGGGTGGCGTCATTAACATGGCAATGACAAAGCAAGCCACCACTACATAAGGGCGCTTTTGAGCGAGCCCATCGGGCGATATGATCCCTGCCGTGACTAAAATGACTGTTACAACGGGTATCTCAAAGGCTAAGCCAAAAGCAAAGAAGAGTTTAATGACCAAATTCAAAAAGGTTGTAATGTCAGGCATTAAAGCGACATCTTCAGGGGTTATGGCGTTAAAAAACATGAAAATTGGCGGCAGCACAATGAAGTAGGCAAAGGCAATACCGACATAAAACAAGATAATACTCGAGGCAAAAATAGGCTTAGCTAAGCGTTTTTCATTGCGGTACAGCGCAGGGGCAATAAAAGCCCAAATCTGATAAAGCAATACGGGCATAGCAATAAATACAGCCACAAAAAAAGTCAGCTTAAAGGGCGTTAGAAATGTTGCCGTGACATCAGTGGCAATCATGGTGCTGGTGCCTTCTAAAGCCTGCATCAGTGGCTGGGCAACAAAATTGTAGATATCACGCGCAAAATAAATAAGGGCAATAAACACAATAAAAATACTGCCCACGCCTTTCATTAGGCGATCGCGCAGTTCAGTTAAATGCTCAACGAGAGGCTGAGAGTCATGTTCTTCTTCAAACTGGTCGGTCATGGATTATGATTTGGCCGCGGAGTTGTCGGCTTCCTTGGTGCTTGCGAGGGTGGGTGAGTGCTCTTCGATTGGCTGCTCATCGGTGTTGTGATGGGCGGTTTGCGCGTCGTCGGCTAAAGCATCATGATGATAGTGCTCGTCATCATGTTCGTTGTGTTGGTGCTTCCAGTGGTCGTCGTTATCATCGGTGTGATGGTAATTTGCATTGTGATCAAGGTTGTGATGATCATGATGGTCATCGTGGTGGTGTTCATCATGATAGTGGCTATCATCGCCGTGTTCATCGCCCTGATGAACCTCATCTTGATGGTCCAGTATATTGCCCGAAGTATGGGCTTTAATATCTTCTTCGAGTTGTGTACGCGCTTCGCGAAGCTTTTCTAGGGAGGCCATGATCTCTTCGTTGCGCAATTCACGACGAATCTCATCAGCGCCTATTGATTGCTCAATTTCGCGGCGTGTTTCGAGGATACTGCGTTTCACACGCCCAACCCAAAGAGCGCCGGTTTTAATGGCGCCAGGTAGGCGTTCTGGGCCAATTACAACAAGCCCTACACCGCCTACAACTAATAGTTCAAATAAGCCTATATCAAACACAGCGATGACTACTTGGTTTCAGTTTTGGTGTGTGCAGTGTCCGTTTTGACGGCTTCTGCTGCTGACTGCGCGGCTTCTGTTTTATTTTTTTCGTCAGCTTCGGCCTCAACGCGTTTTTGCTCTTGTTCTTCGGGTGTTTTTTCTTCGGTCATTGCCTTTTTAAACCCTTTAATTGCACCGCCTAAGTCGCCGCCCAAGCCCTTGAGTCGCTTAGTTCCAAAGAGGAGTAAAACAATAACTAAAACAATAAGAAGCTGCCAAATTCCGATGCCACTTAACATAGAAAAACCTTTATTTTGAGTAGTGTAGAGAGAGTATTTGTATTCGGATGCCGCCTAGGCTGGCACCAACCGATGATTGTGTTAACGTTTTATTGTGAACGCTGTGCTTTTTCTTCTAGCCCCGATAAGTCAAAGCGTTTTGCCAGTTCTTTCAGTATAGCGTCTGCATCTTCGCCGAGGTGCGATAACATCACTAATGAATGAAACCACAAGTCTGCTGTTTCATAGATTAGGTCACTGTTATCGCCACTAACGGCTGCATCTTTGGCCGCGAGCAAAGTTTCGGTACATTCTTCGCCTACTTTTTCGAGAATCTTATTTAAGCCCTTCTGATGTAAAAGCGCAACGTACGATTGCTCGGGGTTTGCGCTAGTTTTGCGTTCGTGCAAAATTTGGCTCAATTGCTGTAGCGTGTTGCTCATGAATAAATCTCTTTCGGGTCTTTGAGTACAGGATCTACGGTGACCCACTGATTATCAGATAATATGCGATAAAAGCAAGACTCTCGGCCGGTATGGCAGGCAATGCCACCGGCTTGTTCAATTTGTAACACAATAACATCGGCATCACAGTCTAGGCGAATGTCATGAACTTTTTGTTGGTGGCCAGAGCTTTCACCTTTACGCCATAGGCTTTTACGTGAGCGCGACCAGTAAACGGCAAAGCCAGAGCGTGCCGTTTGCATTAATGCTTCGCGATTCATCCAGGCCATCATTAATATTTTACCGCTAGCGGCATCTTGAGCAATGGCGGGTACGAGGCCTTCTTGGGTCCATTGGACTTCGTCCAAAAAGGGAGCGTCCAAAAAGGGGGTGTCTGTAGTGGGCATTAAAGGTAAGCCTTGGTTATATAGTTGTGCTGGTTATTATTTAAGCCCAATATGAGCTGATATTGGCTACTTTGTGGGGGTTGTTAGGGGTATTTCAACAGGATACACAGCGTTTATGTCGACCGTGTGAAATAACGCTAAAATAGCGCGTCCAACATCGGATTTTAGCGCTTAGCCGCCTATTGACAAAAATAGTGAGGTATGAGCTTCTTAATTTGTGAGTCTGTTATTTATTTCGTATTTCCGACTGTACATTTAGTATTCTACATCTATAGTATTCTACATCGATAGCATCCCGCACCCATAGTATCTCACACCTATAGCATCCCACACCCATAGTGCAAAGCTGATTGGCTTTTGAATATTAAACGAGGGGCAGGTGCAGTGTCGAGTTATAACTTAAACTGCGATAATTGACCGTGAAGCTCACCGCTTTCTTGTTGTAGCTCGTTACTTGAGGTGGTTACGATTTTTGCGTTTTCGGCGACTTGATGTGATAGGTCGTAGATAGAAGCCACATTTTTACTGACTTCATGGGATGTGGTGTTTTGCTCGTGGGCGGCGTTAGCGATTTGTTGATTCATGGCATTAATATCGATAATGTTGGTGCG
Organism: Marinagarivorans algicola; assembly: GCF_001292705.1. Taxonomy (GTDB): domain Bacteria; phylum Pseudomonadota; class Gammaproteobacteria; order Pseudomonadales; family Cellvibrionaceae; genus Marinagarivorans; species Marinagarivorans algicola. Next base: position 66,484 of record NZ_LGAK01000026.1, on the reverse strand, counting down.
AATCAGGCTAAGGCTTTCACTGACTTTGTAGGCTGTGTTGATCGTTGCATCGACAGAGTTTTTGCAGGCATACATAGACTCGTGCGCTTCGTCAGAGGCTTTTTGTAATTCATTGATAATACTTTCTATTTCTTCAGTTGATGACTGTGTTTTTTGAGCGAGTGAGCGCACTTCATCGGCCACAACAGCAAACCCACGGCCCTGCTCACCTGCACGGGCAGCCTCAATGGCGGCATTTAAGGCGAGTAAATTAGTTTGCTCTGCAATTGTGCGTATCACGGCCATGACCGAGCCAATATTGTCGCTTTTATTTCTTAAAACACCGACCTTCTGAGTGGTTGACTCAATTTGCGATGATAGGTTTGCGGTAGTTGCTTGCGATGTTTCAACAACATTAGAGCTCTCATCAGCTAACTTGGCGGTATGTGTGGTTTTGTCGGCTGCGTTTTTGGCGTATTGCGCGACTTGCTCGGCTGACTGCGCTAACTCGGTTAAAGCCGCGGTAGCCATTTCTATTTCTCGCAGCTGATTATCGGTGTGCTGTGAAGTATTACCTGCTGCATTGACCATGGTTTTAACGCTGTCTGCAACCTGTAGTGTGACCGTATTGACGTTGCCAATAATGCTTGAGATATGTTCGATGACGCGGTTAAAGTTATGACACAATAAAGCGATCTCGTCGTTGCTATTGGTGGGTAGCCGGCGGCTTAATTCACCACCGCCGTTCGCAATGTCATCAAATGCCTTGGCTAGGTGGTTAATAGGGTTGGTGATAAAGCGCCTACAGACCAAAAAGCAGGACACCAATGCAGAGAGCAGCACGATGAAGGCGGTAGCGGCATTTTGTTGACTTTGGCGACTTAACAGTGCTGCATTTTTGTGTGTTGTGAAGGTTAAACGGATGTGACCGATGACGCGATTGTTGCGTGTAATGGGTAAGCTAGCTTGGCTATGTTTAAAAGCCGAAGCGGCATTGTGCGTGCCGAGTTGAGTGACTACTGCACCGTGTTCATCCTGGATTGTGATGGCTGCAATCCAGTGGGTTGCCACTAATGAGTTGCTGAGGGTTTTTAGTGACTCTAAGTCTTTATTCCACATCGCTTCGCTAATAATAATGCGAGTGAGCTGTACCAGTGTTGCGGTATCTTGCTCAAAACTGTGCGCGAGTTGCTTTTTATTGGCGCTATAATTCAATGTTAAGGCTGCACCTGCAACCAGCACCATAATGCAGGTCATGGTGAGCATTAGTTTATTGTGAAGAGAATATCGTATTCTCATAAAAACTCCTTTATTGTGAGAGGCCCTAAAGTATGAGCGGCGCTAACCATAAAAAAACGCTGCATGGTATTTTCTCCAAATAACTTCACAACCAATCCAGTAGTGAGAGCTTTACCTATCACTATCCATGGCCAATGGGTTGGGGGCATTATTATTAATGTATCCTCTAAAGCTAGCAGAAGCTGCGGTGTTTGGTAGGTTATGGGTAGAGGATAGGCCAATCTTTTGATTAATAGGATTGCACCTCGTGTATCGCTAGGGTTATTGGTACTCAATGACGAAGATTTTTGATTGATGGTGTCAGGTTGTGCACCAAAGGCGTTGTATGGGCTAGGGCTGGATATTACTGAGTGCATATTCAGTGCGCGTTTATCACTTGAGAGCTGAAATACTCTTTGCTGATAATCCAAGACAATTGTGCGGGTAAATCATTGCACCGATGAGAATCAATAGAATTTTAGCGAGACTCTAGCGGCAGTTGGGCGGATCTGGTAGTGTGCGTGTCATTGAAGCAGCTTACAATACGTAACCAAGTGGGCGTTCAGGCCTTGAGTTTGTTAAGGTTTAACCTGTTTTCTATTGAGCTACGTACAAATGCTGCTATCAAGCATGCAAGCGCATGTATTACCGTTTTTATTCACTTTGTTTTTTTATTAATAGTTATAGGACAAACATCATGGCGATTGAATTACCGGCTTTGCCTTACGCAAAAGACGCATTGGTTCCTCATATTTCAGAAGAAACCCTTGAGTTTCACTATGGCAAGCATCACCAAACCTATGTGACTAAATTGAACGGTTTGCTCCCTGGTACTGAATTTGAAGGTAAAACATTAGAAGAAGTGGTTAAAACCTCTTCGGGCGGTGTTTTTAATAATGCAGCACAAATTTGGAATCACACCTTTTACTGGAATTGCTTAAGCCCTAATGGCGGCGGCGTGGCAACAGGTGCATTAGGCGACGCTATTGTGTCGGCATTTGGCTCCTTTGATGCGTTTAAAGAGCAATTTACACAATCAGCCATTAACAATTTTGGGTCTTCTTGGACGTGGTTGGTTAAAAAAACTGATGGGTCGTTAGCTATTGTTAACACCAGTAATGCTGCTACACCGTTGACCGATGAGGGCGTCACGCCGCTATTAACGGTTGATTTATGGGAACATGCTTACTACATTGACTACCGCAATGCACGCCCAACTTACATGGACGCTTTTTGGGCGCTTGTGAACTGGGATTTTGCTAACCAAAACTTCGCGTAAGCGTAGCATGCTGGTTACCGCAATTTAAAAGGAGGCTTTCGCCTCCTTTTTTTTGTATACTGGGTGTCATTTCCGTCTTATAGTATTAAGGACTCAGAGAGCTTATGGCTGAACGTCGTGAACCTACATTATCTAGCCCTCTAGCCAATTCGGCTGTTTTAGACGAGCCTAATATGAATACTGGCTCAGCTCATAATCGCAATACCTCGTCCAAAGCAACGACTAGGCGACCGACACCAGTGAGTCAGCGTGTGGTTGAGGTGAAGTCACCCCTTGCGCCTTTGGCTTTAGTGGCCTCGGTGGTTGCTTTGGGGGTTTCGGGATTATTGTTTTGGCAGTTATCTACTCAGATACACACCAGTGAAAGCTTGTTGGCCAAGGTACAAAATGCCAATGTGCGGATTGTGCAATTAGAGCAGCAATTGACCGCAACCGGTGATGAATCATCGCAAAGTTTGGCAGGACTTGCTGCCGGCGTGAAAGCGCTAGATGCCAGTACGCAAGAAAACAGCGCTGAAATACGTAAATTATGGGGCGTAGCTCATGATCGCAACCGCAAGAGTATTGCGCAAAACAAAACAAAAGTCGCCGCTGCAGAAAAATCAATAGCTAGCTTAAAAGCGACTCAGAAAAAAAATAATGCAGCATTGCAAGCCTCTTTGTCAGCGCTGCAAGGTGAGTTAGCGGTATTAGCAGAAGTACAAGAGTCACAGCAAGGCGCTTTAAGTAAAGGTCAAGCGCTGGTGGCCGATATAGAAGCGCTAAAATCCGATCTAAACCGTCGAATTACGAGTAACGAAGAGGCGATACAAGCGATTGATGCTTTTCGTTTACAGGTGAATCGACAGCTTATGCAGATGAGCGGTGCGGCTGCGCCGTAATTGCTTTGTTAAAAATCAAACAACTATCTAGGAGCGCTTTAATGCCATCTAAAAAAGACCTCGCCAATGCTATCCGTGCGTTAAGTATGGATGCTGTTCAAAAAGCTAAAAGCGGTCACCCCGGTGCGCCAATGGGTATGGCCGATATCGCACAAGTTTTATGGTGTGACTTTCTAAAGCATAGCCCTACCAATCCTTCTTGGACTGATCGCGATCGCTTTGTGTTATCAAATGGCCACGGCTCCATGTTGATTTACTCATTATTACACTTGACCGGTTATGATTTGCCGATCGAAGAGCTTAAGCAATTTCGCCAGTTGCATTCAAAAACCCCAGGCCATCCCGAATATGGTTATACCGTTGGCGTAGAGACCACCACTGGTCCATTGGGTCAAGGTATTGCTAACGCTGTGGGTATGGCGATCGCCGAGAAAACGTTGGCGGCACAGTTTAACCGCGAAGGTCACGATATTGTGGATCACCACACCTATGCATTTATGGGGGATGGGTGCCTAATGGAAGGCATTTCTCATGAAGCCTGCTCTTTGGCGGGTACCTTAGGTTTAGGCAAGTTAGTGGCTTTTTGGGATGATAACGGCATCTCTATTGATGGCCATGTTGAAGGCTGGTTTACCGATAATACGCCGGCGCGTTTTGAAGCGTACGGCTGGCATGTTATTCCTGCGGTTGATGGCCATGACCCTGAAGCGATTGCTGCTGCGATTGCTGCGGCAAAAGCCGAAACCAATAAGCCTACATTGATTTGCACTAAAACCATTATTGGTTTTGGCTCACCAAATAAGTCGGGTAGCCACGACTGTCACGGTGCCCCGTTAGGTGATGAAGAGATCGCGGCTGCGCGCGAATTCCTTAATTGGCCACACGCACCTTTTGAGATTCCTGCTGATGTCTATAGTGGCTGGGATTGCAAAGAAGCGGGTAAAGCAGCGCAAAGCGCTTGGGACGACAAATTTTCGGCCTATCAAGCGGCCTATCCAGAGCTGGCTAGTGAGTACGAACGCCGTGTAATCAAGGGTGATTTACCGGCTGATTTTGAACAAAGAGCTGCCGCTTGGATTAAAGAAAGCCAAGAAAAAAGCGAGAATATCGCCAGTCGTAAAGCGTCGCAAAACTCGATTGCCGCGTACGGTGCTATGTTGCCTGAACTGTTAGGCGGTTCTGCTGATTTAGCCGGTTCCAACCTTACATTGTGGAGTGGTTCCAAAGGTATCACTAAAGAAGATGCCAGTGGAAATTACCTATTTTACGGCGTGCGTGAATTTGGTATGAGCGCATTAATGAATGGTATTTCGTTGCATGGTGGCTTTATTAATTATGGCGCTACCTTCTTAATGTTTATGGAGTATGCACGGAATGCGGTGCGTATGTCTTCATTGATGGGCGCGCAAAACATTTTTGTTTACACCCATGACTCTATTGGTCAAGGTGAAGATGGCCCCACGCATCAGCCGATTGAGCAGCTGGCTAATTTGCGTATGACCCCTAAGTTAAACACTTGGCGTCCGTGCGATGCTGCCGAAACGGCGGTGGCTTGGAAGTCGGCGATTCAATACCAAACAGGCCCTTCAGCACTTGTCTTTAGCCGCCAAGGTTTAACGGCCCAAGCGCGCAATGACGAGCAGTTAGCCAATGTAGCTAAAGGGGGGTATATCTTGAGCGATTGTGAAGGTACACCTGATGCGATTTTGATTTCGACCGGCTCCGAGGTGGGTTTGGCCATGAAATCGGCTACTGAATTAACCGCAAAAGGCAAAAAAATACGCGTTGTATCTATGCCATGTACGAATGTTTTTGATGCTCAAGATGCACAATACCAGCAGTCGGTATTGCCTATTGAGGTAACGGCGCGTGTGGCTATTGAAGCTGCGCATGTGGATTACTGGGCAAAATATGTGGGTCTAGAAGGTGCTGTTGTGGGCATGAGCACGTTTGGTGAGTCTGCACCAGGTAATGTGTTGCTTGAGCACTTTGGTTTTACCGTTGAAAATGTTGTGAATACGACTCTTGAGCTGTTAGATTAAATAAAATCAAAAGGCGCCTTAGGGCGCCTTTTTACTCAGCGGCATTTTATTTTCACCCCCTGTTTGATCTACCCGCGTGCCTTTATTTTGCTGTTAAAAACTGCCTGTGTTCTGTATTTTAATAATATGTGTTAAGTGCTATTGTGTGTTGCAGTGACTTTAATTTTTGCCGGCATTGCCGGTTTTTGGGAGAATTCTTATGACGATCAAATTAATGGCTAATCTGGACCTCAAGGGTAAGCGCATTTTAATTCGCCAAGACTTAAATGTACCATTGATGGACGGGGAAATTACCTCTGATGCGCGTATTCGCGCCGCATTGCCTTCTATTAAACTAGCATTGGATGCTGGCGCCAAAGTGATTGTCATGAGCCACTTAGGCCGCCCAACAGAAGGCGAATACGAAGAGCGTTACTCGATTAAGCCCGTTGCCGAGCATTTAGGCAAGCTGTTGGGGCAAAAAGTACCGGTTGTACGCGACTGGAAGAGTGGTGTGAGTATTGCTGAAGGACAGCTCATTTTGTTAGAGAACGTACGTTTTAACTTAGGCGAGCAAAATGACGATGAGGGCTTGTCCAAGGCCTATGCTAACTTATGCGATATTTATGTGATGGATGCCTTTGGTACAGCGCATCGAGCACAAGCATCGACTCATGGTGTGGCGCGCTTTGCGCCAATCGCATGTGCTGGCCCGCTATTATCTGCCGAACTTAATGCGTTAGAAAAGGCGATGGCTAACCCTGCCCACCCTGTTGTCGCTATTGTGGGCGGCTCTAAAGTGTCGACTAAGCTTACGGTACTGGATGCATTATCGAAAGTGGCAGACACTTTAGTGGTGGGGGGCGGTATTTCGAATACATTTGTTGCAGCGGCCGGTAATGAAGTGGGTAACTCGCTTTACGAAAAAGATCTTATTCCCGAAGCGCAGCGCTTATGCAAGCAAACAGAGGTGATTTATGCCACTGATGTACGCATAACCAAAGATAGCTTTAGTGACTGGAAGCACGATTCTAAAGTTGAAGTGCGCAATGCCACGGATGTGCAAGCTGACGAAGATATCATCGATTACGGCCCAGTCACTGCTGAGCGCGTTGCTGAAATCATCAAAAATGCCAAAACAGTGATTTGGAATGGCCCGTGTGGCGTCTTTGAGTTTGATGCGTTTGCTAAAGGCACTGAAGTGGTGGCACGCGCGATTGCTGACAGTGAAGCATTTTCTCTTGCTGGCGGCGGTGATACGCTCGCGGCCATTGATAAGTTTGGCTTAGCCGATAGCATTTCTTATATTTCAACCGGTGGTGGTGCGTTTTTAGAGTACGTTGAAGGTAAAAAACTGCCGGCGGTTCAAGTGTTGGAGTCACGTGCTCATTAAGTGTGCGTAATACTGTAAGCTAACGCCTTCATCAGAGCGTCTAAAAGCTAGCACCGAGGATATCTCGCTGCTAGCTTTTATGTATTGAGCGCTGGATACCATCAAGACTGACGATAATATACTGTCAGTTTTATATAAATGCAGAGTATGTATGCCCAAACGTATTGCCATTGTCGAAGATGAGATCGCTATAGCGCAAAATTACTGCGATGCCTTGAGCCGCCAAGGCTATGATGTGAGTCATTACCGCTCTCGGCCTGAGGCAATGACAGCGTTTACCGTGCGCCTGCCAGATTTAGCCATTATTGATGTGGGTTTGGGTGATGAGCTCGAAGGCGGCTTTGATTTATGCCGCGATTTGCGGGTTAAAGCGCCGGTGCTGCCCATTATCTTTTTGACGGCACGGGACACCGAATTAGAGCGTGTACTGGGTTTGCGGTTAGGGGCTGATGATTATTTAACAAAAGATATTAGTCAAGTGCATATGTTAGCGCGTATTACAGCGTTGTTTCGGCGGGTAGATGCACTGAGCGCCCCCCAACAAAAAAGCCAGTGGCTCGAATGCGGCTCTTTACAGATTGATACGCAAACCTTGCATGTCAATTGGGCACGCCACCCCATTGAGCTAACCATTACCGAGTATTGGGTTGTTTTGGCGTTGGCTTCTCAGCCTGGTCATGTCAAGACTCGTCAGCAGCTTATGGATGCGGCCAATGTGGTGCTTGATGACAATACCATTACGTCGCATATCAAGCGTATCCGCAAAAAATTTAAAGTAGCTGATGACGCGTTTGATGCTATCCAAACGGTTTATGGCCTAGGCTATCGCTGGTTGCCCAGCAATTCATGAGTCTTAAGCGGCAGCTTTTTTTATTAGGCTTGCTCACATTGATACTGCCTTGGTTGGCGCTGCGCTACATGGGGCAAGTCGATCATACCCTGCGCCAAATGCGGCTAAGCAATTTACAGGAGCTTACGGAAAACACGCGCAGGTTATTGTTGCAAAACCCCGTGTTGATTCAGCGCCTACAGGTGCGAAATCAGGCGCTTCCCGCCACGTTTGCACCGCCTGCGGTCGCAGATAGGCTCGTCGATGGTTATTTGACAGAATGGCCGGCTTTTAATGGCCAATGTGCGTTAACGGTGTGTCAAGCACAACGCTTTGTTGCGTTGCCCACCGGTGTCCAGGCGCAGTGGTTAAGCGCAAAGGGCGCCGACGATACGCTGTATTTGGCTTTTAGGTTAAGCGGGTTCTCCCCAGTGTTATATCAGCCACAGGCGGCTAGTGATGCCGTTATTTTGCGGTTTGATGATGAGCAGTTTAAATTGCAGGCCGCACGCTCTGGTGGTGGCTTTGTGCAGCGCAAAACGACGGCTCAAGGGCGTTGGCAGCGCGATTATGCCTCAGAGGCTTTTTGGCGTATAGATGATAGTAGCGGGGCTATTACTATTGAATGGCAGTTGCCTGCAAGATTGCAAAATAAGGCTTTTTCGTTGTCGTTTGCGAGTGCGCAGTTGGGGTATGCGCTGTTTGCTTCGGTTAACAATCAGCCGATGCACTGGGCTTTTTATGAGCACGCCTATGTCAGTCATATTGCGCCCTTGTTGGGCCCAGAGCAGCGCTTAATGCTGTTTGATGCACGTGGCTATCCCTTCGTCGAAGTGGGGGCTCTGGCGCTAGGGTATGGACTGCCTAGCTTAGGGGTCGGGCACTCGTGGCTGATGCGTTGGTATGTGTATTTTTTTAATAAACCGGCACAACCTTACCACAAGCCCAACGTGCCAATGCTCGCAGAGCAAAAAGAGCAGCAGTGGTTGTTTAATCGCATTGCACCGGTTGCACGCGTGACTATCCCGTTAGGGCTTGATGCCCATAATCAGCCGCTAGGTTGGCTGATTATGGATAGGCAAGAGTCGCGTTTTGATAGCCTACTCGCGCAAGTGTACAGTGAGTTTGTGTTGTTGTGTGTGGCCTTCGCTATTGTCGTTGTATTGGTTTTGGTGGGCTTTGCGAGCTTGCATTCATGGCGTATTCGGCGTTTAGCTGCGAGTGCTCGGCGTACGCTAGGTGAGCAAGGTGAATTGAGTATGCACTTGATTGCACAAAATTTTAAAGCCAGTAAAAGCCCCGATGAAATTGGCCAGCTGTCACGAAGCTTGTCAGTGTTGTTGATGCGTTTAAGTCGTCAGCAAGCGTACTTACGCAACTTGGCCGCTAAGTTATCGCACGAATTAAGGACGCCAATAGCGGTAATTCAAAGCTCATTGGATAACCTTTGTGCGCAAGGGCTCGATGACGGTCAAGCTCAATATGTCAAGCGAGCTGGCGAGGGGGCTAAGCGGTTATCACGTACATTAAACGCCATGAGTGCTGCGAATGCCCTAGAGCAAAGCTTAGAGGCTGTTGAGTGTGAGCGCGTTGATATGCGGGCATTGCTCGGTGATATTGTGGCGGCTTACCAAGAGGTGTATGCCCCGCAAACGATTGTGGCGCATATTTCTGATGAGGCCAGTACGGCGCAATCGGGGCCCTGGCCTCTTGAGGGTGCGCCCGAGCTGTTGGTACAAATGTTTGATAAGTTAATTGAAAACGCCTGCCAATTTGCCGCTGATAAGACGCCTATTCATTTTGAGTGCACGCGAATATTTGATGCGCACCAAGGGGGTGAGTGTATCCGGGTATCGATCCGAAATATTGGGCCGGCTTTGCCAAAGGGTATGGAGCAGCAGGTTTTTGACTCGATGGTGTCGGTGAGAGCGCCGACGCCAAGCACACACGCGAGTGAGTCGCACAGTGAGAGCGAAGCAGTCAAGCCGTTGCATTTAGGGTTGGGCTTGTATGTCGCCCGCTTGATTTGTGCGTTCCATCAGGGCAGTATCCGCGCCTTTAGCGAGCCTTATGCGCAGAGTGAAAATAGCGATGCGCCTCAGAGTAGTCATAGGTTGGCAACGGTGACGTTTGAAGTGCTGTTGCCAATAAAACAGTAATGTTTAAGTGAGAAAAGTATGCAGCAGCAATTATTAAAAATGTTAGAAATGCAAGATGCCATGAATGCACGAGTAACAGCCCAGTGGCGTGACGAGGGTTACCCGTGGTACCGCGCTATTTGGGTTGAGTGTGCCGAGATGCTAGATCATTACGGTTGGAAGTGGTGGAAAAAGCAATCACCCGATATGGAGCAGGTGATTTTGGAGTTGGTGGATATTTGGCACTTTGGTCTCAGCGACTTGCTGCAAAACAACAAGGAGGCTCACGCGATTGCACAAACGTTAAGTCAGAGTATTGCTGCGCACGCTAGCGCTGCAGGTGACTTTAAAACAGCACTTGAAGCCTTTGTCGCAAAAGTGCTGAGTGATAAGGCCTTTGATGTGGAAGGTTTTTGCCGTGTGATGGCAGTTGCTGGTTTAAGCTTTGAGCAGCTTTATGTGCAGTATGTGGGTAAAAATGTGTTGAATTTTTTTCGCCAAGATCATGGCTATAAAGACGGCACTTATCGCAAGCGTTGGTTGGGCCGAGAGGATAACGAGCACTTAGTTGAAGTGTTGCTTGAACTTAATGCCTCGAGTGATACTTTTCAAACAGATGTTTATGAGGCGTTAAAAGTACGCTACCTCCAAGGTTAGCCCAAGGGTTTTTCTTCAAAATACGTAATAACAGGCGTTCATTAATGGCAATGAACGCCAAAATACGCCTAGGCTAGGCACTTACTGTAACACCTAATGACATTTTAAGGGCATGCTCTATAATGTTGCCCGAAAACCCCTCTTCTAAAGGGTTGCTCAGTTGTATTGACTGTGTCGAATTTAGAAGTTTTTTATCCCAAACGGAGATTAATTGTGAAAGCACCCGTTCGTGTTGCCGTCACCGGCGCTGCAGGCCAAATCAGCTATTCCTTGTTGTTTCGTATTGCCGCTGGCGAGATGCTGGGTAAAGACCAGCCTATTATTCTACAAATGCTAGAAATCACGCCTGCTTTGGGCGCGCTGCAAGGCGTGGCTATGGAGCTTGATGATTGCGCATTTCCTTTATTGGCGGGCATGGTGACTACCGATGACCCTAATGTTGCGTTTAAAGACGCCGATTATGCTTTACTTGTTGGTGCGCGTCCGCGTGGCCCAGGCATGGAGCGTAAAGACTTATTAGAAGCGAATGCCGCTATCTTCTCTGTTCAAGGTAAGGCCATTAATGACCATGCTTCACGCGACATTAAAGTGTTGGTTGTTGGTAATCCTGCCAATACCAATGCCTTAATTGCACAGCGTAACGCGCCTGATATCGACCCCCGTCAATTTACCGCCATGATGCGCCTAGATCATAACCGCGCTATGACCCAGCTGGGCCAAAAAGTGGGTGCATCGATTAACGATATTACCAAGATGACGATCTGGGGCAACCATTCTTCTACGCAATATCCTGATTTGCACACCGCATTGGTGGGCAGTGATGCAGCGATTGATAAAGTGGATACAGCTTGGTATGAAGAGACTTTTATCCCCGAAGTTCAACAGCGTGGTGCAGCGATCATTAAGGCCCGCGGCGCGTCTTCTGCAGCTTCTGCGGCCAATGCAGCGATCTTCCATATCCGTGACTGGGCTCTAGGTACCCCTGAGGGTGACTGGGTTAGCATGGGTGTTTATTCAGACGGCAGTTACGGTATTGAAGAGGGTTTAATTTACTCTTTCCCTTGTACCTGTAAAGACGGCGATTGGCAAATCGTGCAAGGTTTAGAGATTAATGAGTTTTCTAAAGCGCGCATGAAAGCTACCGAAGACGAATTAAAAGAAGAGCGCAACGCGGTTAAATCTTTGTTGCCTGCTTAAGCGTAAGTGTTTGAGCTGAGTTTTAAAAACCGCACTGAGTTGCGGTTTTTTTATACCTGTTATTTGTTCAACGTGATGATCCAAAATACAGTGGAGCTGCAATGGAATTCCCAAAAATTGGTAATAAAGCCCCGGCTTTTAGTTTAAAAAATCAGCAAGGCGAGTACGTTAAGCTGGCTGACCTTAAAGGTAAAAAGGTGGTGTTATATTTTTACCCCAAAGCGATGACGCCAGGCTGTACAACCCAAGCCTGTGGTCTGCGCGATACAAAAGCCGAATACGAAGCGGCTAATGTGGTGGTCTTAGGCGTCAGTCCAGACCCTTATGAGCGCTTAAAAAAGTTTGAAGACAAGCATGAGCTCAACTTTGATTTGTTAAGTGATGAGGATCATGCCGTTGCTGACAAGTACGGTGTGTGGGGTCTGAAGAAGTTTATGGGGCGTGAATTTATGGGTATTCACCGAGTAACCTTTATCATTGATGAGCAGGGGCGCTTGGCGCATATTATGCCTAAAGTTAAAACAAAATCGCATCATGATGATGTGCTTGCATTGATTGCTGAAAGTGGCAGTTGAATCGTGCATTGTGTTTTAGCCGCCTAGCCAAGGTCGTGTAGTTAATGTTGTCTAGATGTAATAGCTCCTGCGAAGGGGCTATTTTTTTGCTTTTTGATTAGCTTTTGGGTAAAGGTTTTTACTTTTTTTTTAAATTTTTTTAAGGCTTAAGTAAATTGTTGATTGTGAGCGGCTTGCTGCAAATCAAAAAGCTGCGTATTAATGCGGCCATTAAGGCATCAAAGGGTTTTTTTTGGCGCTATTATGCTTATTGTTAAGCAGGGTTGCGGCGCTCAATATCGCGTCACAAAATCTAAATATAAAACGTTTGTATTAAAAAAACCTTTGTGTTGATGGGTTTTATTCATTAGATTTGGCGTATGGACTACTTTACTTGTTTTTTGACGCCAGTGTATTTTCAAGAGTATGTATGTGTATTTCTGCCAATAACAACTCTGTTTTGGGGTTATCCATTTACTTGTTAACTAAATGGTCGGCATGTAACATATCAATTAATGGCGCTAAAGGCCGTATTTTGGCGCGAGTCGTTCTAGTCCCTTTGTTTATATGGCGCATAATTCGCCATGTCGAAAATTGATACTTTAGATTGATTTTTAAATTTGATTAATGCTTACAGGTGGTGGAACTTTGAAACTTCATGCTCATATACATACTCACTCTATGCCAGCCTCAGGCTTCACACCTGATTTGTCTGGTTTAACCTTTAATGACTCCGAATCACGCTTAAAAGCTTTATTTAAGGTGCTCGTGCGCTCAAATCACAGCGATGAGCGTACTTCGGGCGTTATGCACTACTTGAATTTAGGTTGTGCCATGTTTGGTATGGATTATGGCTTGTTGCTTAGGCCGTTATCGGGCCAAGTCGCTGAGGTCATGGCGGTAGGTGATAATGCCGATAGCTTTTATGTTGGTCAGCACCTCACTATAGAGAATACATTTGCCGCTGAAATCTTTGAAGACGAAGAGCCCAAGGTAAGTGCGCGAGTGATACCTACGCCATCCTCTGTGCCTGTATGTACGTACAATGGTCATATCGTCAATAGTTACGTGGGTGCGCCACTGTATACGGCTAAAGGCGAGACTTGCGCGGTCGTGTTTTTCGCTTCATCCTACTTGACAAAAGAGTTACAATCTTCCGACATTGAGTCACTTGAGTTACTGGCAGAAGGAGTCGCCTGCATGAATGATTTACATAAATCGCAATCTCAGCGCAAAATGACCGATCAAGCAATGTTCGCGTTAGGTTCTGTCAAGACGCTTGATGAGTATTTAGAGCAGTCGCGATTGCCTGAAGTGTACGGTATTCCTTCGCGTGTTGTTGAAGTGTTGCGCAAGCGCATCGCTCAAGCGCCACTCGGGATTGGTGATGTTGCTGAAGAACTCAATTTATCTAAGCGCACTTTGCAGCGTCGGTTACAGCAGCAAGATATTAGCTTTGCTGATTTACGTGATCAGGTGCGCTTTCATTATGCCGTTGACTACTTGGTTAAGCAGCATATGAGTATTGACGGTATTTCGGTGGCGCTCGATTTTTCTGATCGTACAAGCTTTACTAATGCCTTTAAGCGGTGGACAGGTCTATCCCCGAGTACTTTCCGTAAATTATTCCGCGATTACGTATAATCGCGGCTATTGACTGTCAACAAAAGCCCGCCTCGAGGGCTTTTTGCTTTTGTGGTGAAGAGTTTGTGTTGATGCTTAATAGCAAACTCTGTAGAGTTGTGCCTTTTTTAACTGCCGTTTAATATAAAAGGGGCGCAAAAATGTCTTTTCTAGTTTCAGAAGCCGTAGCTCAAACCGCGCAAGGTGCACCGCAGGGTGGCGGAGATATGTTCTCGCTATTGATGTTGGTGGGTTTGGTTGTATTAATGTATTTTATGATGATTCGTCCGCAGCGCAAGCGTCAAAAAGAGCATGAGGCGCTTGTGAGTGCAATCGCTAAGGGTGACGAGGTGGTGCTTACCAGTGGTATGCTCGGTAAGGTTGTTGAGGTCGATGATGCTTACGTGGCTGTTGATACGGGTGAGGGCGTTAAGTTGCGCTTTCAAAAATCAGCTGTACATGCAGTCTTGCCCAAAGGCACGATGAAATCACTCTAGCCACGAGTGGCTAGAGTAGCGACTCGTCAGATGCCATACTCTCAGGATAAGTGATGTACGCGCACAAAAAAACCCGCTGTTGCGGGTTTTTTTGTGCGCGTACATGATGGTTGTTGACGTGCGTGAGGGTATGCCTAAGGCTATACTCGGTCAATTGTGCGTAATAGCCAAGGTGCCAAAGGTGAGGGGGGATGGGGTGAGTCAAGTGCAGGCGACGAAAAAGCTCGTGGTTGCGATTAGTTCAAGAGCATTATTCGACTTAAGTGATAGTCATGAAGTGTTTGAGCGCCAGGGCCTAGAGGCGTATTCGCAGTATCAAATTCAGCATGAAAATGACGTGCTAAAACCCGGTCAGGCGTTTGCCATGGTGAATAAGTTATTGGCGATCAATAAATTGCTAGGGCGTGAATGTGTTGAGGTGATTTTATTGTCGCGTAACAGTGCCGATACAGGGCTGCGGGTATTTAATTCTATACATCATTATGGCTTGAATATTGTGAGGGCGGCATTTACAGGAGGAGAAAGTCCTTTCCGCTATATTAAGCCTTTTAATAGTCAATTGTTTTTGTCGGCGGATGCTGATGATGTAGGCCGTGCGCTCGAGCATGGAATAGCGGCGGCGACGCTGCTGTCTGCGGGCGCTACTTCTGAGTCACAAGCGCAGCTGCGTTTCGCATTTGACGGGGATGCCGTATTGTTTAGTGATGAAGCTGAGCGTATTTATCAAGCGCAAGGACTGGAGGCATTTGCGCGCAGCGAAAAAGCATCGGCTAAAACCCCTTTAACGGGAGGGCCATTTAGGTCTTTTTTAGCCTCTTTGCAAGCTATTCAGCAGGAGTTTTCGGAGTCTGACTGCCCGATTAGAACTGCCTTAGTCACGGCGCGTTCGGCGCCTGCTCATGAGCGAGTTATTTTAACGCTGCGAGATTGGGGGGTGAGAATTGATGAGTCACTATTTTTAGGCGGACTAGATAAGGGGATGTTTTTAAAGGCTTATGGTGCGGATGTGTTTTTTGATGATCAGCGCAGTCATTGTGATTCGGCGGCCGAGCATGTGACCGCAGGCCATGTGCCGCATGGAATATCGAACGAGTAGCACGTTTTTTTGAGGGTCAGCCTTGCAATTATGGGGTTTTTTTGGTAAATTCCGCGCGCCTTCTCTTAGGTGAAGGGTATTTAAATATTCAATATTTCATACATGGCAGACCCACCAGCATCCGCTGCCATTATGAAGCTTATTCATAGACCCGTGTAGCTGGAACACGGTGAGTGACAAAAATGCATTAACTTAGGCTTAATCCTTTTTTTATGCTGAGTCACGCAAAAACATGACAGGTATCGCAATGAGCGAAAGCTTTGCAGAACTCTTTGAAGAAAGTTTATTAACCGTAGATATGGTTCCCGGTTCAATTGTAACGGGTGTTGTTATCGACATTGACCAAGACTGGGTGACTGTTCACGCAGGTCTTAAATCTGAGGGTGTTATTCCCGCAGAGCAGTTTTACAATGACGACGGTAAGCTGACTTTAGAATTGGGTGATGAAGTACAAGTTGCCTTAGAAAGCGTAGAAGATGGTTTCGGCGAGACGCGTCTCTCACGTGAAAAAGCCAAGCGCGCAGAAAGCTGGAAAGTACTTGAAAGTGCACATACAGCTGAAGAAGTGGTTACAGGTATTATTAACGGTAAGGTTAAGGGTGGCTTCACCGTTGACGTTGCTGGTATTCGTGCATTTTTGCCGGGTTCTTTGGTTGACGTTCGTCCAGTACGTGAGACCACGCACCTCGAAGGCAAAGAGCTTGAATTTAAAGTTATCAAGTTAGATCAGAAGCGCAACAACGTTGTTGTTTCTCGTCGTGCTGTTATGGAGCAAGCCAACTCTCACGAGCGTGAGCAGTTGTTAGCCACCCTTCAAGAAGGCCAATCTGTTAAAGGTATTGTTAAAAACCTTACCGATTACGGTGCTTTCGTTGACTTGGGCGGCGTAGATGGCTTGTTGCATATCACGGATATGGCGTGGAAGCGTATTAAGCATCCTTCTGAGATCGTTAATGTTGGTGATGAAATCGACGTTAAAGTTCTTAAGTTTGATCGCGAGCGCAATCGTGTTTCTCTTGGTCTTAAGCAATTGGGTGAAGATCCATGGGCCGACATCACAGGTCGTTACCCAGAAGGCGCCAAAGTTAAAGCGAAGATTACTAATCTTACCGACTACGGTTGTTTTGCTGAGATCGAAACCGGTGTTGAAGGTTTGGTTCACGTTTCAGAAATGGATTGGACCAACAAGAACATTCACCCCTCTAAAGTTGTGCAGTTAGGCGACGAAGTTGAAGTGATGATCTTGGATATCGACGAAGAGCGTCGTCGTATTTCTTTAGGCATTAAGCAATGTCAAGAAAACCCATGGGATGCTTTCTCTAACCAATTCGCTAAAGGCGATAAAATCAGCGGTAAGATCAAATCTATCACTGACTTTGGTATCTTCATCGGCTTGGATGGCGGCATTGATGGTTTGGTTCATTTATCGGATATTTCTTGGAACGAGACTGGCGAAGAAGCCGTTCGTAAGTTCAAGAAAGGCGATGAGCTCGAGACTGTTGTATTGGCCATAGACCCTGAGCGTGAGCGTATTTCTTTAGGTATTAAGCAATTAGACGAAGATCCGTTTAGTGCTTATGTTGCTGAGAACGACAAAGGTACTATTGTTACCGGTACTGTTAAAGAAGTTGATGCCAAAGCGGCTATCATTACTTTAGCCGACGATGTTGAAGCGACTTTAAAAGCGTCTGACATCAGCCGTGATAAGATCGAAGATGCACGTAATGCCTTGAAAGAAGGTGACGAAGTTGAAGCGAAGATCACTAATGTTGATCGCAAGAATCGCGTTATCGTTCTTTCTGTTAAAGCAAAAGATGTGGCTGATGAGAAGCAAGCGGTTAAAGAGCACAATAAGCAAGCCCCTGATGCGGCTGTTTCTGGTGCCACAACCATTGGCGACTTGATTAAAGCGCAAATCGAAAGCCAAGATAAGTAAGTTTCACGGCACTTAGCTTTCTAAAACCCGCTTACCGTAAGGTGAGCGGGTTTTTTTGTGCTTGAATTTTTTACTGCCTAGATATTATGGGAAAGCTCTTGCGCCGAGTGCTTGTCGCCAGTATGCTGCGCGCCTGTTTTTAGGTGCCTCGTTTGATGTTAAACGGGAAGCAGGTGAGAGTCCTGCGCTGCCCCCGCAACGGTAATGGGTTGAATTGCTTTATGAGCCACTGTGTTTTTTTAGCCTTAAGGGTTAATTAAAACATGGGAAGGCAAAGCAAGCTGTGCAGGTCACTGCATAAACCATAAGCCCGGATACCGGCCTAAAAACGTTTCTCGATGTTGCGGTGGGCGACATCAGCAGTTCCTGCGTATCATTTGCGCCCGTTCGGCTATTCCTGCCTGTAGCATCATAGTCTCATCTGTTTTTAGAGAACGCTATGATCCTTTTAAATCACAAAAAATCGACCCTTGGGGTCTTAATAGCTGCTGTAGCGATGAGTCATACCGCTGCATATGCTGCTGAATCAGAAAATGACGCGACCTCTCAAGCGGCGCCCACAGAAGAAATTTTTGTTACTGCTGCGCGCGCTGAGCAATCCATTAATGATGTTATGGGTTCGGCATCGATTATTACCGAGCAAGATATTTTTAATATTCAGCCCTATGACCTCAATGATATGTTTGAGCTGCAAGCGGGTGTTGATGTACTGCGTACAGGTAGTCGGGGCTCTACCGCGAGCGTTCAAGTGCGAGGCGCGAGCTCTGCTCAAACGTTAATGCTTGTTAATGGTATGCGCATTTCGAGCGCGACCTTAGGGGTGGCAAACTATTCACTGATTCCGCCTGAGCTAGTGGCTAAAGTCGAATTATTACGCGGTTCAGCGTCTTCATTGTATGGCAGTGATGCAATAGGCGGTGTGTTTAATATATCAACACACGCTGATGCGGGCACTAAGACCGGCGTGCGTGCCGGCGTGGAATACGGCAGTCACAATTATCATCGCGCCGCGATTGTGGGCAATGTGAATGGCCAAGCATTAGATACTGCGGTTGCCGTGGTGCGTGAAAGATCAGAAGGCATTAATAGCATTATTAGTAGCAACACCCTTGACAATATTGCTGACGATGATGGCTACGAACGCTTAGGTGGTGTGATTAGCTTAAACTATAAACCTAATGAAGATTCTGAAATCAAGGTGTTAAGCCTCACCAATAGTGGTGAGTCGGAGTACGATAGCGGTTTTAATGTCGAGTCTTTACCTTATTCTGATCAAAAATTGTCGGTCCATCAGCTAGCGGTCACTCAGCGGGTGAATGCATTTTATACCACCGATTTTATGATTGGCCGCTCGACAGATGAAAACAATGTTAAAGAAGATAACCCCGCGCTCACGCCTTTCCCGAGTGAATTTAAAACCACTAATCAAACGGTATCGTGGTTGAACGAATTCAATGCTTATGGCCAGACGGTGGTGGTGGGTTATGACAATGTTATCTCGACAGTTTCAGGTTCGGGTAATTATATCGATAAAAACGGTGAGCCCATCTCGCGTCGTCAGTCGCAAGCCGGTTTTATTCAGCTAACCGGTAGTATCGCTCGTTTTGGTTATGCTTTGGGTGTTAGGCGTGATGATGTGGGTGAGCTAGGGCAGGAAAGCACACCTAACGCAGCCGTTTCTTTTGAGTTTGGTGGTGGCCATACACTTTATAGTCGTTATGCCGAAGGGTTTCGCACGCCTACCTTTAATGATGCTTTTTACCCGTATGGTGGCAACCCTGATTTAGAGCCCGAAGCCTCTGAAAGTATTGAAGTTGGTTATAAATTGGCTTTATCGAGTGCCTCTTTCGCTTTGGCCGCTTATGCCCGGGATGTGACTAACCTGATTGAGTGGGTGCCGCAAGCCGATACTACATGGGCGCCGATTAATATCGGTCAAGCAAGCTTTGAAGGTGTCGAATTAACACTGGATGTTGAACTCGGGTTTTTAGGCCACTTAACGTTAGCGACCGATTATTTAGAGGCCTTAGATACCACCACACAAGAAAAGCCACTAGAAAATCACGCCAAAAAAACGCTGCGCATGAGCTGGCTCAAAACCTTAGGGCCAGTCTCTTTGGGTTTGCAATCTAAGATACAATCGGGCCGCAAAGTTTCTACCGATGTTGACTCGAGTGGTTATAGTGCGGGTTACGGTATTTTAAATGTTACAGCCGCTTACCAAGTGAGCAATGTATGGTCGGTGCAAGCAAAGGTCGGTAATGCCTTTGATAAGGCCTACACGTTAAACCCAGCCTATCATGAAGACAGCAGAAACTGGCAGTTGGCTTTTAAAGCGGCTTTTTAAGGCCGCTTTTTTAAACTGCTTTGAATGAATGACTTTAATGCACACATTTGCACACGGATGTGCACAATTATAGAGGCATACCATGACAGACGATAAAAAAAACGCAAAACATAAAGCCGCGATGGAAAAACAAAAAGCCAGTGTCGATGCCAATATTGCAAAGGCCGATTTAGAACGTGGTGTCGCTGTTTTATTAACCGGCAATGGTAAAGGCAAAAGCAGTAGTGCTTTTGGCATGGTGATGCGCGCTTTAGGCTATGGCCAAAAAGTCGCGGTTGTACAATTTATTAAAGGCGCGCAATTATCGGGCGAAGAAATGTATTTAAAAGAGCATTGCCCGCACGTTGATTTTTATCAGATGGGGACGGGTTTTACTTGGGATACGCAAGATCGCACAGCCGATATTGCAGCGGCAGAAGCGACTTGGATAGAGGCACAAAAGTATTTGACCAGCGACAAGCATGACCTCGTCGTACTTGATGAAATGACCTACATGCTCGCTTACAAATATTTAGATGAGGCGAGTATCTTAAAGGCTATAACGGCACGGCCGTATGAGCAAAGCGTTGTCGTCACAGGGCGCGGTGGCGGCTCTGCTTTGCAAGATATTATGGATACCGTCTCTGAGGTAAAAGACACGAAGCACGCTTATGCTAATGGTATTAAAGCGCGTAAGGGTGTTGATTATTAATGTTTGATTTGGCGCAGTGCGGTATAGGTGTTATCGCCCCCTTAGATGAAAGCTTTCGTGAGCGAGTGCAATACACGCTCGATCATAAAACAAAACCGGTGGGCTCACTTGGGGTCGTTGAAGAGCTGGCACTGCATATTAGCCTCATTCAAAAAACACTCACACCGAGCCTGCAAAAACCCCACGCATTAATTTTTGCCGGTGACCACGGTATTTGTGATGAAGGTATTAGCGCCTTTCCTCAAGCGGTAACATCGCAAATGGTGACTAACTTTTTAGCTGGTGGAGCAGCCATTAGCGTGCTGGCTCAGCAAAATAATATGGCCTTAAATGTGATTGATGCAGGGGTCATTGGCGAGTTCGAAAGTCACCCTAAGCTGATCAATAAAAAAATTGCACCAGGGACAAAAAATTTCGCATGCGAGCCCGCGATGAGCTTGGTGCAAGCTCAGCAGGCAATCGCGGCCGGCGCTGATGTGGTGCAGTCGGTTTTTACGCAAGGGTGCAATACCGTATTGATGGGCGAAATGGGTATTGGTAATACCACCTGTGCCGCCGCTTTAATGCACTGGATAACCGAGCAACCTATTGAGCAGTGTGTGGGCGCAGGTACCGGCTTAGCCTTGCACGGCGTGCAACATAAAGCAGCGGTGATTAAAGCGGCCATGGTGTTGCATCGCCCTCAATTAATAACGCCCTTGCACGCCTTGGCGACATTAGGCGGTTTTGAAATTGCGATGCTCGTTGGCGCTTATTTAAAGGCGGCGAGTTTAGGTATGACTATTTTAGTGGATGGTTTTATTTGCACAGCGGCTTTGGCGATAGCCTCGCAAATGAATAAGCAGGTGTTGGCATATTGTATTTTTACCCACAGCTCGGCCGAGCAAGGCCACGTTTTATTATTGCAGTATTTAAAGGCTAAACCTTTGCTGAATTTAAATATGCGTCTAGGTGAGGGCAGTGGTGCAGCCATGGCGTATCCGCTGTTAGCCTCTGCGGTGGCTATTTTAAATACGATGGCAAGCTTTGATGAAGCGGGCGTAAGCGGCAAAAATGCTTGAGCGTTGTTGGTCTAAACTCACAAAAAAGGCTCGTCGATTTTTAGTGTTGTTTTTTAATGCCAGTGTTTTTTTAACGCGCTTACCTGCGCCTCAGTGGGTGCCCTTTAATAATGGCTTATTACGCCTATCAGCGGTTTACTTTCCTTTAGTGGGAGTGATGGTTGGGTTTTTGGGCGCGCTGATGTGGTGTGTATTGGGTGGTTTGTTTCCGGTGCCGCTTGCGTTAGTGCTTACGTTGTGTTTTTGCATTTACTTAACCGGGGCTTTTCATGAAGATGGTTGGGCAGATAGCTGTGATGCGCTAGGTGGTGGCTATAGCAAAGAGGCTGTCCTTAAAATCATGAAAGACTCCCGCCTAGGAACATATGGGGTGGTCGGTTTACAGGGCATGTTGGCGGTAAAGTTTTTATCGTTGTGGGTGCTGGCTGAGCAGTACGGTATTTTAAGTGCAGGTTTATTGCTGGTCGTGGGGCAGGGCCTGAGCCGATGGTTTGCATTAGCGGTCATGGCAACACTGCGTTATGTACGTGATGATTTTGGTAAGTCTAAACCCTTGGCGCACAGCATATCGCTCGGCAATTTGGTTTGGGCTGCTTGCCCGGTTATTGTTGTGAGTGCGTGGGCGGTATATTCAACAGTACTTACTATAGGCGTTATGGCTTTAGCTTTTTTAGTGGCTTATGGCTTTGTGGTGTATTTTGCACGACAGTTAAAAAAAGCCATTGGCGGCTATACCGGCGATGGCTTAGGTGCCGTGCAGCAGTTATCTGAGGTAGGGTTTTATTTGGCGGTTATAGCGTTACAGGGCGTGTAAAGTGGCGGTTAAAATTTACGCCATTCGCCATATGCCGGTCGATATGAGCGGTATATGTTATGGCCAAAGTGATGTACTTGCGCAAGCGGCTAGCGCGCAGGTGCTGTGCAAGATCCATCAGCAATTACCCTGCGGCTTTAGTTTACGCACTTCTGTATGCAGGCTATATAGTAGCCCCTTACAGCGATGTGTGGCGTTAGCCCAAGCGCTCTTTCCAGCACAAGTGCTGATCAGTGATGTGCGTTTACAAGAGTTGAACTTTGGGGATTGGGAATTGCAGCCGTGGGATGCGATTGAGCGTGCTCAATTAGACCTATGGGCGCAAGAGCCACTGGCTTTTTGTATGCCAAATGGCGAGAGTTTTGCGCAATTGATTGCACGTGTTGAGCGGTGGTTAGCGAGTTGTGTGAGTCACGAAGAGAGTGAGGCTAATAACCCGTTAGTGGCTGTAACCCATGCAGGGGTGATTCGCGCCTTGGCAGTTATTTGCGGCGGCGCGAGTGTTAAGCAGGCGCTAAACCTTAAAGCGCCTTTTGCGAGCGTGCATGTTTTTGAATACGCATCGAGCGGCAAAAGCCATTAATAACACGGCCAAATATAAAGGCGACCCGCTACCGCCGCTACTTGAACGAGTGCGCGTTGTGGTTTTGGGGTTAAGATTCGCTGCACTGTCAGGGTCTGCATTTAACACCACAATACTCTCGACTATAATCAGGTGCTCTGTGACATTGCTGCCAGCTGTCCAATCTTTTAAGGGGATACCGGTAAAATCGCCGCCTTGATTTGACGGCGGGACCGCTGCAATCGCATCAACAATAGCCATGCCCTGCGTCACCTGACCAAAGACAGTAAAGCCGCCATTTTGATTGTCGAGGTTGCCGGTATTGTCGGCTAAATTAAAAAACCACTGGTTAGTGGCGCTATCGGGGTTGCCGCCTTTTTTTGCCATAGCAATAGTACCGCGAACATTGGCGTAAACGGGTTCATTGCTCACATTAGGCTTGCTAGCGATAGGGGCTATTTTTTGCTCATCATTTAAATAAAAGCCACCACCTTGCACAATAAAGCCCGGAACCGAGCGATGGAAAAAAGTATTGTTATAGCTGTCATCTTCGACATAAGCTAAAAAATTAGCGACAGTCTCGGGGGTGGCGCTGTCAAAAAGCTCGACTTCGATATCGCCCATATTGGTTTGAAACTGCACACTGGTCGCCAATGCCAAGGTGGGGCACAGTAGGAGGGTGGTTGCAATAAGGTGTCTGATCATAATGCCTCTCTTATTATAAATGGTGTGAGTCTAACACGCGTAAACACCTATTTTGTGAAGGTTTGTAATCACTGTAAAGGTTTTTGAGTGACTTTTGCTATTGGGGGCGAAGCAATAATAGTTTGTTCAATGAAACGTAGCGTTCTGTTTTTTCGGCAAAGCGCTCGAAGGGGTGAATGCTGGGGCGCGTAAGGCTTTGAGCAACGTAGCAGAGGAAGCACAAAATAAGTATTATTGGATAATGTATTTTTTCCTTGTCCCTTAGGTCGCTGTTGTTGGAAAGTCGCGTAATTAAGCCTTCAAACCGTCGGTCGCACAGGGTACACACTTGATAAGGCACTTGTCTCTAAAGCGCCAAAGCTCAACTAAGCTGAATAGACTGTTGTATTCGAGGCTTGTGTGGTGCGTTTACTAGACACTTTTCTTGTTCGTTGTATAGCCACTGTTCTTGCGGTTATTACGCTGTATTTGCCATATAGCGCACATGCGTCGCTGGCGGCGCAGTGGCACTTTAATGAAGACGCTTGGAATGGCACCGCCGGTGAAATTAAAGACAGTAGCGGCCAAGGCTATAACATGAGTTTGGTGAGCAATGGCGGCTACCCCAGTAATGCGCTAACCGCGCCAGCGATCACGGGCGACCCAGGTACTTGCCGCTACGGTGTTTTTGATGGTGCCAATGATGGCTATGCCACAGTGAGTGACCCAGGCGTTAATTCTAATTTAGATTTAATGAATAATTTCACAGTGGCGATGTGGATTAACCTTGATGTGATTCCTAGTGACCATGTTTTTGCCATGGAAAAGGGCGCAGGCTTTGCGCTTGAGCTGACGCCTTATGGCAGCGTAGAGGCTTGGTTAAAAATTGATGGTTACTTTAAGTATATCGATACACCGCGCGATACTTTTTCGGTGGGTACATGGGTGCACCTGGCCCTGACTTTTACGAGTGGCCAGCAATACTTGTACATTAATGGCGCTATGGTACGTAGCAGTGCGCATGTTGGGACTTTAGCCGATAATAGCGACCCGCTTAATATTGGCTCAATCAGTTGGGCATCAGAGTATTTTGATGGCTCAATGGATGAAGTGCATATTTATCAGAGTGTACTTAGTGGTGCCGAAATTTCAGCGCTAATGAACAGTACCCAGCCGTGTACAGCGCTCACCCCCTCGCCAGAGCCAACCTTGGTGGGTGAATGGCGCTTTGATGAAAGTGTCTGGGATGGCACCGCCGGTGAAGTTAAAGACAGTAGCGGCCAAGGCTATAACATGAGCTTGGTGAGCAATGGCGGCTACCCCAGTAATGCGCTAACCGCGCCAGCGATCACGGGCGACCCAGGTACTTGCCGCTACGGTGTTTTTGATGGTGCCAATGATGGCTATGCCACAGTGAGTGACCCAGGCATTAATTCTAATTTAGATTTAATGAATAATTTCACAGTGGCGATGTGGATTAACCTTGATGTGATTCCTAGTGACCATGTTTTTGCCATGGAAAAGGGCGCAGGCTTTGCGCTTGAGCTGACGCCTTACGGTACCGTAGAGGCTTGGCTAAAGATAGACGGCTCTTTTCAGTACCTCGATACCGGCAATGTTTTTTCGGTGGGGACTTGGGTGCACCTTGCTTTCACCTTTACCAGTGGTCAGCAATATTTGTACATTAATGGAGCTGTAGCCGGTAGTAGTACGCATGTTGGATCCTTAGCTGATACAAGCGACCCGGTTAACATAGCTTCAATGAGTTGGGCGTCAGAGTATTTTAATGGCTCGATTGATGAGGTGTATATGTATCAAGGTGTTTTAGATGCTACCGAAGTATCGACGCTAATGAACACGACACGACCTTGCTCGGTTAGTTCGCCAGAGCCCACGCTAGTAGGCGAGTGGCGCTTAGATGAAACCGTTGCTTATAGTGGTATTGCCAATGAGGTGCTAGATAGTAGCGGTAATGGTTTGCATGGTGCGGCGAATACGGTGAACCCACCGACAACATCATTTGCCAATCCTGTAACAGCGGGTTCACCGAGTCAGTGCCGTTACGCCGAATTTGTGGAAGGCGTGACTAAAAATATTCTTGTGACTGATAACGATGCGCTAGATTTTGCTGTTGGCGATGAAATCACCCTCATGGCATGGGTTTATCCTACCGCCGCCTCGTTAGCGATAGATGCCGTATTACTCGAGAAATCTAACAACTACATGCTTTATTTAGAAACGGATTTGGCCATAAAGCTATGGGTTTATGGCGATGCTGATCAAAAGGTTTGGAGTAGCACGAAACTGCCAGTCAATACATGGAGCCATGTGGCGGTCACATTCAAAGATGGCGAGCAAAAAATTTATATCAACGGCATGTTAGATAACAGCGCGTCAAGAAGTTTGGCGGGTGCGGCTGGCAATACCGAAATGTTTAAAATTGGAGATGGCACGCAAGATTTGGGCGCTAATGTCGATGAAGTACGCTTTTACCGAGGGTTGCTCACTGCGAGTGATATTAGCGCGGCGATGAATGAAACACGGGCGTGCCCAGCCGGTACAGAGCCAGTTGCTTTGGTGGCGCAATGGAATTTTGATGAATTGAGTTGGGATGGCTCGCTAGGCGGTATTCTTGATAGTAGCGGTAATAATTACCACGCCACAGTGGTTTTAGATGGTGTGTTGGGGCCCAATACGGCAAACACCGATCCGGTGGTTGCCGGCGGTACAGGCACCTGCCACTACGGGGTATTTGATGATAACGATGGCTCTTATATTGAGCTCGTTGACCCTGGGGATAGCTCGGTATTTGATATGGGGCCTAGCGATAGCTACTCGATTGCTGCTTGGGTACGGCTCGATACCGAGCCGACCTCGCGAGGTCAAATATTACGCAAGGGTAAAAACTACCGTTTTTACGTCGAAAATGATAAAATCCTAACACTGCAATGGTCGATGAATGATATCGAGTATTTTGTTGCAGCGGATAGTCATATATTAAACCTCGATACTTGGTATCACGTGGCCGCAACAGTTACGCCAGATGAGCAAAAGCTCTATATTAACGGAGCTCTCGTCAAAACGGCTAATATCGCGATTGTAGCGACACAGACGAACAATGCTAAAGTGACGCTGGGCGATTCGCTCAGCGGTAATGCCTCAGGGTTTGAGGGAGCGATTGACGAGGTGCGCCTATTCAGAGGCGCCCTGAATATTGATGAAATAAATAACCTCAAAAATCAGACGCGAACATGCCCTGTTGAGGCCGCGGTGCTGATTGCTGAATGGCGATTTGACGAGCCCCTTTGGAATGGTACCGAAGGGGAAGTGCTTGATAGCGCGGGTGCTCATCCAGCCACCTCGACCCTTAAAGGCGATTACCCCACAACAGAGCTCGCGACACCGGCGCTAGGTGCGAGTGTGGGCACTTGCCGCTATGCGCAGTTTAATGGTGCCCAAGATGGCGTGATTACATTAGACGATCCCGGTAACAATTCTGATTTTGATCAGCTGTCTTTATCGGTTAGCTTTTGGCTTAATCCGTCGGCATTTCCAGTGAGTGACTTTCATACGGTATGGGCAAAAGGTGACTCTTTTGATGTGCTATTAACCCCTTCACAGACTGTGCGATTATCATGGTTTGATAGCGTGGCGTGGCACAATTTGGCGAGTACAACGGTTTTGCCTGCGAATACGTGGACGCATGTGGCCCTCACATTTACCAATGGCGCACAAAAGTTATATATCAATGGCGTTTTGGATAATAGCTCTGGCTTCGCGATGGATATGAAAAATAATAACGCGACTATTTTCTTAGGCGGCGATGACTTGATTGATAGCCGTTCATTAGACGGCTTGTTGGATGAATTTCGTTTTTATTCGGGGGTTTTACAGGCTTCAGAGGTCGCGGCCATTTATACGGACACACGTCCCTGCCCTGCAGGCAGTATGACAGAACTCATAGCCCAGTGGCGACTCGATGCATTAAGCTGGGACGGCACGGCCAACGAAGTACAAGACAGCAGTACGAATGGCTACCATGGCGCGGCCAATAGTGCCGAAACCCCGCCTGTTACCGCTAACGAAACGCCAGTTGTGGCCGGTGATACTGGTACCTGTCGCTACGGGGTGTTTGAAGCTTCGACTAATACAGAGCTTGTTATTCCCGACCCGGGAACCGATTCAGACTTTGATTTTGACGACAGCGATGCCTATTCGATGGCTGCTTGGGTGTATTTAGATGGCGAACCTGCGTTGCCAGGTACGGTATTACGTAAAAATAATAATTACCAATTACTCATATCCGATGCCAAAAAAGTCGTTTTATCGTGGGGTGATCAAGGCGGTCCACAGACGCTTAAGGGAGATATTGCACTGGCAATTAATACTTGGCACCATATTGCCGTCACGGTGACACCTAGCGCGCGGACTATTTATGTGGATGGCGTTCAAGATGTGGTGAGTGCACAGACTGTTAACGGTGTAGAAACTGACGACTCGCCTATCATGATCGGTGGTAAAGAAGCGGGACTGAGCGCCTACGATTTTAATGGTTACATCGATGAGGTTAATCTCTACCGCGGTGAGTTGACGGCGAGTCAAATCAACACGCTCAAAAATGATGTGCGTACCTGTCCTGATGAACCTGCTGCGCTTATTGCCGAATGGCGCTTTGATGAGTTTGTGTGGAATGGCTCGGCCGGTGAGGTGCGCGATAGCAGCCCCAATGAGCTACATGGTACTGCCGAAGCGGGCGTGACGCCAACAACTCACAACGTTAACCCCGCGCTCAGTGGCGCGGTGGGTACCTGTGGCTATGGTGAGTTTTTAGCCGAAGGCAATACTAAAATTGATGTGGCCGATCCTGGTATTGAATCCGTCTTGGATATGAGCGAGAACGATTCGCTCTCTATCAGTGCGTGGGTCAATATTGACCCTGCGGCCTCGCAGGCAGGTTTTATTGTGCGCAAGCATGATAATTATCGATTGCTCGTAGAAACGGATAATACTATTGGCTTTCGATGGAAAGACAGTGGCACCAACTTTCAGTTTAACTCGACAACGGCACTCACGCGGGGCGAGTGGTATCACGTGGCAGTGGTGATTAAACCTAATTTACGCACCATCTATATTAATGGTGTAGCGGATGCAACTGATACCCGTATAGCGGTTGATCTGCTAGAAACCGACTTTCCACTGTATATCGGCGGTATTGCCGATGGCGGGGGTGATACCTATGGTTTTTATGGTTTATTAGATGAGCTCCGTATTTATCAAGGTGCGCTAACGAGTGCACAGGTGAGCGAGCTAATGACGCAAAGTCGGACATGTCCGCAAACCGCGGATAGCTTAGTGGCGCAGTGGAGTTTTGAGCAGTGGGAGTATAATGGTACCGCCGGCGAGCTATTGGACTCTACCAGTAATGCCTTGCATGCCGACGGTATTACTGGAGGGACAGCACTCTATCCGCCCACAAGCTCAGTTAACCCTGCAATAGATGGCTCGCCGGGTACGTGCCGCTATTTTGATGGCTCGCGTAGTAATGGCGCTTTTACATTACTTGACCCTGGGAACGATTCGGCACTTGATGCCAAGTCATACACTATTAGTGCATGGGTTAAATTAAAGGCGTCAGGGGGGGTAGACAGCGCGATACTCACTAAAGGAGGAAACTATAGTTTGCGGGTGACAGGTGAAGGAGGCCTGAGTAACTGGCTGTGGGATACCTATTCATCGGCGTGGGTCGGGCACGAGTCAGCGCCAGGTTTACTGACCGTGGGTACATGGCACCACGTTGCAGCGACTTATACCGATGGCGAGCAAAATTATTATGTGGATGGGGTTTTAGCTCAAAGCTTAGCGCTAGCGAGCTCACCAGATATTACCAATAATGAGGTCTATATAGGGACGAACTTCGACAATAGCCGTTTAGCCAACGTGGCACTGGATGAATTGCGCTTGTATAACCGAGTGTTAAATGCATCTGAGGTGAATGCTGTCATGGGCGAAACCCGTGCTTGCGCTACACTTGCCGATTATTTGGTGGCTGAATGGCGCTTTGATGAAGACGAACAGTGGCGTGCAGTTGCCAACGAAATGAAAGACAGTGCAAGCCAGAGTTTGCACGGTGTTGCAGTCAATGATGGTGGCGTACCTCAGCGCGCCTTTACCTCGCCGGCGGTAGGCACTGTAGGGGCGGGTACCTGCGCCTATGCCGATTTTTCAACCAATGATGGCTACTTTAGTATTGCCGACCCAGGCCCTAACTCGCCACTGGATATGGCGACTGAGTATTCTATCGTATTGTGGGCTAGACCTCATGAGCATCCAGGCGCTAATGCGACCAACCTATACTCTAAAAATACCCAAGGTGAGTTACGTTTAGTGAAAAACACAGGCCAATTAGCCTATTTTTGGCGGCACGATGGCGACTGGTACAATGTTAAAACCCCCAATGCCGTCGCATTAAACACTTGGCAGCATATTGCCGCGACCTATAAAAACGGTTCGCAAAAAATTTATATCGATGGTGTAGAAATTGTTGCACAAACGCATACAGGGGGTGTTGAGGTTAACGATACTGCTATATTGGTTGGCCGCGATGACGGTGCACTTGACACTTTTGTGGGCGATATTGATGAATTACGTCTTTATAGTAAAGCCCTGACTGCCGAGCATATTCAAAGTGTCATGAGTGATACGCGTACGTGTTCTACGGCGTATCTTCCTGCCAGTATTGAGGTCAGCAGCCTCAGTACTGCTAGCACTTGCGCCCCGCATGCTATAACGGTGAGCATTAAAAATGATAGCGGTAATATTATTACCGATTATGTTGGCACCGTAACGCTAAACACCAGCACAGGCCACGGCGATTGGGCGACTACCGGTATTGCAGGTGATGCCTACGGTAGCTTAAGCGTTGGCAGTAGCGATAGCGGTACAGCCACTTATACCTTTAGTGCCGATGATAAAGGGAGTGTGACTTTGCACTTAGCAAACCCGCGCTCGGAGTCGTTGACAGTGGCCGTTGTGGAATCGCTCGCTGGTGCTACAGGTGTCTCGTCTGCGATTGGTTTTACGACGAATACGTTTGAGTTGACGTTTTTATCGCACGGCAATCGCACGGTGGGTTTACCCGGTATTTGGCGTCTCGATATGTTGTCGGTAGACCCCGATACAGGAAGTTGCTCGGTCAATAATACCTACAACCAAACCAATATAAAAATATGGCTCGATCGTCGAGACGGTGATGGGGGGGGCGCGGTGCCGACAGTGGTCGATAACAACTCGGGCAGCACAGCCACGGTCGTTGATAGCGAGCCTGCGAGCAACAACTTTAACTTAACCTTTGTGAATGGTAGTGCGCAGTTTACTTTATATACCACCGACGTCATTCGTTTTAGATTGCGTGTTGCCGACGATTCGCTCAGCTTTGCGCAAACTGTACTCAGCGACTCGGCAGATGATCAAAACTATACGCCATTTGGGTATTTTGTTTCTGTGAGTGGTAACCCATCGGCAACGACGGCAGCTGGGGCAAAGTTTAAAGATGCAGGCAGCCCCTTTAGCGTCACTGTTAGCGCGGTAGCTTGGCAGGCCGAAGATGATCTTGATGGTAACACGATACCCGATGGTCACAATACCGCGGGGCTCTCCACACGCGCTGACCTATCTAATAACCCCGTTATTGCGAGTATTGGTAGCGAAAACCCACCCGAATCGATTACATTGACTGCGTCGCTGTTGTTGCCTGCCGGTGGTAATAACCCAGGTTTGCAAGATGCGGCTGGCGGCAATGGCCATATTATTACTCAGTTTAGTCAAGGTACCGGTAGTGCTGATACCTTATATTTTGATGAGGTAGGCATTATAGAAATTAAAGCTGAGGTGACCGACGGCAAGTATTTTAGTAAAACTGCGGATAAAACGGCTACCAGTCAAAGCTACTCGCAGCCGGTAGGGCGTTTTTCAGCGGCTAAGTTTATGTTTAACTCGGGCACCTTAGCCTCGGCATGCACTACGGGGTTAGATTTTGCGTATATGGAACAAAACTTTACCGGTGAATTTACGTTTACCCCTCAAAGCAAGAATAACAATACCCTACAAAACTATCACAGTGGATTTAACAAATTAACGATCGGGGATTTTGAGTTTTATGCTCGCGACAATAATACCGGCGCATTGTTAACCGACCGCTTAGCGGCGACGGTCAATAGCTTGTCATGGTCGGGTAGTACTGGCACGGCGAATGCCACGTTTAATATTGCACGTGCGAGCGCCCCCGATGGGCCCTATACAACAGTCGGTGTGAGTACGTATTTTAATGATATGGATAATAGTAACCTTAAAAATGCGAGTAAGAATACCGATGGCGATGGTGATGGCTCTGCTGAAAGTGCGTTAATTGAGGCTACCGAGCTACGCTTTGGTCGCTTGCGCTTAGGAGATGCCCATGGCCCCGAAACATATCGCTTGAATGTACCGTTGGTCGTGGAGTATTGGCAAAACCCTGACTGGCTCATTAATGAAGATGATAGCTGCACAGTGTTACCGCTAACAGCTATTCATTATCCAAGTGGTACAGCGAATGCGTCTGCTAATCGAACAGTGACGTTAGGTGGTGGCTCAACGGTGGGGCAGTATGCGGGCTTAGGAGCGGGTGTTGTTCCTTTTATTGCCGGTGAAATCGAGCATAGTTTTAGCGCACCTGGTGTGGGGAATGTGGGTAGCTTCAATACCTTTATTGATTTAACGACCTTCCCTTGGTTGCAGTATGATTGGAATGCCGACGGCAGCTATACCGATAGCCAGACACCCGACAACCATGTTAATTTTGGGAGTTATCGAGGTCATGACAGAATGATCTTTTGGCAGGAATATTAAACAGCCAGTCAAGGGCCTGAGTAGCTGGCTGTTTAATGACTCGCGTTTGACACACACAAAACACACAAGCGTTTAAAAGCCAAAAGCCAGTGTACTAGGCGCGGGCTTTTGGCGACAGTGACCGATGGCCGGTCTATAGCTCGTAGGTAATTTAGCCTGTGATTTTAGCGATTAATGTGTCCGCAATCGCGCTGGCCTCAAGTTGTGTTGACTCGGCATCGCGACGGTATTTATACTCAATCTCACCTTTTTCTAAGCCTCTATCACCGATAACCACGCGATGAGCAATCCCTACTAGCTCGATATCGGCTAGCATACTGCCTAAACGTGCCTTAGGTTCGTCCATCAAAATAGCATCGATACCTTGCTGCTTTAAGGTGTTATACAGTGTTTCGCAGGCTTCGCGTACGGCTTCTGACTTATGGATGTTGATCGGTACAATAGCTACTTGAAACGGTGCAATAGCTTCAGGCCAAATAATACCGGCGGCATCATTATTTTGTTCAATGGCTGCGGCGACAACACGGCTAATACCAATCCCGTAACACCCCATCGTCATTACGCTATCTTTGCCGTTAGCATCCAATACCGAAGCTTTCATGGCTTGTGAGTACTTGTCGCCCAGCTGAAAAATATGCCCCACTTCAATACCGCGTTTAATGATGATGTTGCCGCTACCACAAGGCGATGGGTCACCCGCTTGCACGTTGCGAATATCTTCAGTACGTGTGTAGCTGGCATTGGTTGTCCAGTTGCTATTTAACGTGTGAAAGCCGTCTTTATTGGCGCCGCACACAAAATTGACACATGCAGCGGCTGTGCGGTCGGCAATCACCGTTATCTCGGCAAGCGCGCCATCGCGGTTAATCGGCCCCAGCGAACCTGGCGCAACACCGGTGGCAGCCAAAATTTGTGTATCGGTGGCAAAAGTTAAAGGTGCTGCAATTTCGGGTATTTTTTCGGCTTTCACTTCATTAAGTTCGTGGTCACCGCGCAGGCACAGCGCAACAAGCGGTTGCTTGCCTGTGTCGTCGTCTTTCTCGCCCAATACAAATAACGTTTTGACAATAGAGGTGGTGTCGATTTTTAAAAACTGTGCGATATCATCGATTGTTTTTTGGTTTGGCGTGGCGATATCTTCGGCATTGGGGTTGACCACTTCTGTGCTAGGTGCCGGCGCTAGGGCTTCGGCCTTTTCGATATTAGCGGCGTAATCACTGCCGTCACTAAAGGCAATGTCGTCTTCGCCGCTTTCGGCTAGCACGTGAAATTCGTGCGAACCCGAACCGCCAATCGAGCCGGTGTCAGCTTCTACGGGGCGAAAGTTTAAACCTAAGCGGGTAAAGATTGCACAGTAGGCGCCATGCATTTTTTGGTAGGTGTCTTCTAATGAAGCCTGATCAACATGGAAAGAATAAGCATCTTTCATGATGAATTCTCGCGAGCGCATGACACCAAAACGAGGCCGTACTTCATCGCGAAATTTGGTTTGAATTTGATAAAAGTTTGCAGGGAGTTGCTTGTAACTTTTGAGTTCGCTACGGACTAAATCGGTAATGACCTCTTCATGTGTTGGGCCCAAGCAAAAGTCATTGCTATGGCGATCGTTAAAACGTGTCAGTTCTGCGCCAAATTGCTCCCAGCGGCCAGACTCTTGCCAGAGCTCGGCCGGCTGCACCACGGGCATCAGTACTTCTTGTGCACCGACGTTATTCATCTCTTCACGCACAATTGTTTCAACTTTACGTAACACTTTAAGGCCCAAAGGCAACCACGAATAGAGGCCAGAAGAGAGCTTGCGGATCATACCGGCGCGTAGCATTAATTGGTGGCTAATGACAACGGCATCGGAGGGGGTTTCTTTTTGGGTCGCGATTAAAAACTGGCTTGCGCGCATAATGTGTGGCACCTAGTAAAAGCAATGTGCTTGTTGATGAATTCAAAAAGTAGAGTGTCGCTAATGCGCTAAATATGAACTAGCAGTGAGCGCATTTGGGGTGTTAGTGTCATTTTAAGTGAGCTTAGCGAGCTTGTCAGCGTCTAAGTTGTGACTTTTAGAGCAGGCATAAAACGGCAGGCACAAAAAAAGGGGCAACGCCCCTTTTACAATCACAAAATAGTCATTGTGTTTATAGCGCCATTTCTTTTAGTTTTTTGAGTGGGCGCACTTTTACCGCAATACTGGCAGGCTTCGCTTTAAAGATGGTTTCTTCGCCATTAAAGGGGTTGATGCCTTTGCGTGCTTTGGTTGCTGGCTTTTTAACGGTCACAATTTTTAACAGGCCAGGTAAAGTAAACTCGCCGACGGCACGTTTTTTAATGTGGGCTTCAATAATGTTATCGAGTTCGCCAAATACGGCAATGACGTCTTTGCGGTTGAGCTCGGTCACTTCACAAATGCGGTTGATAATGTCCGTTTTAGTATAGCGCTCTTGTAAGGCTTTTAACGCTTTTACTTTGGCGGCGGGTGCGGGCTTAGCAGCTGCTTTACGCACGGGAGCTTTCGCGGGAGCTTTGACAGCAGCTTTGCGAGCCGGAGCTTTACGGACAGGGGCTTTGGCTGGCGCTTTACGTGGTGGCATGTGGTTTCCTCTTGTGTGCTTCAATGATCAAAATTTTGTTATTAAAATATATTATGTGGTGCGCGGGGCGCGCGCAACAACCTCGGTACTGGCTGTTTTGCGGTATATATAGAGTAAAGTAGCCTATGCAGCAATAAAAAATTCTAAAAACCCCTATAAAACAGGCTAAAACACGATTTTTTTATAGTTAAGCGACAAAAGAGTCTTTTTTTAGGGGCGATCGCTCGCTGGCGTGATGATGTATATCACTGAGGATTGCTGTGATTAGCACTTGCTTGTGCTTGGGTGTGCTCATGTATAATGCCGCACTTTTGTTTTGCTATGATGCACGCTTGAGCATTGATTGAGCAAAACGCGCTGTTAACAAGACTGTAGGAGTGAGTAATGCCTATTTATGAATACCGATGCACTGAGTGTGGTCATGAGTTAGAAGCGTTGCAAAAAATGAGTGATGCCCCATTAATTGACTGTCCAGAGTGTTCAAATCCGTCGCTCAGTAAAAAAGTATCGGCCGCAGGGTTTAGGCTGAGCGGTAGTGGGTGGTATGAAACCGATTTTAAATCAGGTAGCAAAAAGAACCTTGCTGGCGATAAAACCGCCCCCAAGGCAGAAAAAAAGACTGACGCTAAACCCAAAGCCGCCAGCAGCAGTAGCTAAGGTTGCGATTAAACATAGATTAAAACACAAGCAGAGTTTGTGATTTTACCCATTGAGAAGGTGATTATAGGAATGAGTATGCGCAGTATTTATTGTGGAGCGGTTCGCCCTGCACAGATCGACACAGAAGTAACACTTTGTGGTTGGGTAGATCGTCGTCGAGACCACGGCGGTGTTATTTTTATTGACCTGCGCGACCGTGATGGCATTGTGCAAGTGGTGTTCGATCCCGATGACCAAGCCAACTTTGAGCTGGCAGATAAAGTTCGTAACGAATATGTCATTCAGGTTAAGGGCATTGTACGTGCACGCTCTGAAGCCACCGCCAACAAAAATATGGCCACGGGCGAAATCGAAGTTTACGGTAAAGCGATTGATATTCTCAATGTGGCTCAAACGCCGCCGTTTCAATTAGATTCGCATATTAGTGTAGGTGAAGATGTTCGTTTGAAGCATCGCTATATTGATTTGCGCCGTTTAGATATGCAGCGCAACTTGCGCTTGCGCTCGAGCATTACAACCGAAATTCGTAACTTTTTACACGATAACGGTTTTTTAGATATTGAAACGCCTATCTTAACGCGTGCGACACCGGAGGGTGCTCGTGATTATTTAGTGCCATCACGTACCCATGAGGGCAAGTTTTTTGCGCTACCTCAGTCACCACAGTTATTTAAGCAGCTACTCATGGTATCGGGGTTTGACCGCTACTACCAAATTGCTAAGTGCTTTCGTGATGAAGATTTACGTGCAGATCGCCAGCCAGAATTCACTCAGATCGATATCGAAACATCGTTTATGTCTGAAGATGAAATCATGGCGATTACTGAAACAATGATTCGTAAACTGTTTAAAGAAACGCTGAATGTTGAATTTGGTGATTTCCCGCGTATGACATTTGCTGAAGCCATGGATAAATACGGCTCAGACAAGCCGGATCTACGTATACCCTTGCAGTTAGTAGAAGTGAAAGACTTAATGACAGAAGTCGATTTCAAAGTCTTCTCGGCTCCTGCAAAAGACCCTAAAGGTCGCGTAGCTGCACTGAAAGTACCGGGTGCTGCAGAGAAGCTTTCACGTAAAAATATCGATGATTACACTAAGTTTGTGAGCATTTATGGCGCCCGCGGCTTAGCCTATATTAAAGTCAATGATGTCACTGATTTAGAGGAAGGTTTGCAATCCCCAATTGTGAAGTTTTTACCTCTAGAAGTACGTAAAGCGTTGATGGAGCGTTTAGAGGCGCAAAATGGCGATATCATCTTCTTTGGTGCTGACAAAGGCAAAATTGTCTCTGAGGCACTCGGTGCATTGCGCTGTAAAATTGGTGCTGATTTAGCCTTGTATACCACCGAGTGGGCACCTATGTGGGTGGTTGATTTTCCGATGTTTGAAGAGTTAGACGGCGGTAAATTTACAGCGTTACATCACCCGTTTACCGCACCATCTTGTTCACCTGAAGAGCTAAAAGCCAACCCAGCCACTGCGTTAAGCCGCGCTTATGACATGGTCGTTAACGGAACTGAACTCGGCGGTGGCTCTGTGCGTATTCACAATCAAGAGATGCAACACGCTGTGTTTGAAATTCTGGGCATTGAGCATGATGAGCAGCGTGAGAAGTTTGGCTTCTTATTGGATGCCCTAAGCCATGGTGCTCCACCGCACGGTGGTTTAGCCTTTGGTTTAGATCGCTTAATTATGCTGATGACTGGCTCTGAATCTATTCGTGATGTGATAGCGTTCCCTAAAACGCAATCGGCAGCGTGTGTCATGACTGATGCGCCAGGCGCAGTGGATACGTTGCAATTGCATGAATTAAACATTGCACTCAAAAAGAAAGCGGATAAAAAAGCGGACTAAGATAATCAGCGCAATGCGTCACGTTTGAGTATTACCTTAAAACCCTGCAGGGCTCTGTGGGGTTTTTTTATACGTTAAAACTGGCGCTTTGAGCATCGGGGGCTGGTTGTGCCCGTGCTATAATCGCGTCGATAAAGAAAGTTCCCTAAGGCTGTTACTGCTTACCTGAGCGGTTACTTTGCGGTAGCACTGAATGGGGTTGTATTATTTTGATTGAGATGAACCTATTGAATACTTCAAATATCACGTTAACCGCAAGCTCCCCTGTTGTCGTTGCTTTAGATGTTGATAATGAAAAAGCCTGCTTAGCATTAGCACGTAAGCTGTCACCGAAACTCTGTCGTGTCAAAGTAGGTAAAGAGCTGTTTACCGCATGCGGGCCTCGTATTGTTGAGCAGTTGCAACACTTAGGCTTTGAGGTGTTTTTGGATTTAAAATTTCACGATATCCCCGTCACAACAGCAAAAGCGGTGAAAACCGCCGCGCAGCTAGGTGTATGGATGGTCAATGTTCATGCGAGTGGCGGTATGCGTATGATGAGTGCTGCTAGCGAAGCCATTGCTAATGTACAGCGTAAACCTTTATTAATTGGCGTCACAGTGCTTACCAGCTCCACCCAGCAAGAGTTGAGTGAGTTGGGCATTGAGCGAACACCCGAGCAGCAAGTGCTCCATCTCGCGGGATTGGTTAAAAATGCTGGTTTAGATGGCGTTGTGTGCTCTGCACAAGAGGCAACAGCGTTGCGCGCCCAAAATGGGCGCGATTTTGCATTGGTGACTCCGGGTATTCGCCCTGCCGGTAGCGATAATCAAGACCAGCGCCGCGTGATGACACCCGAGCAAGCCATGCAAGCGGGTAGTCATTATTTAGTTATCGGTCGGCCTATTACCCAAGCGGCTGACCCTATCGCCGTGTGTGAACAAATTGTGCACTCGTTAACTTTCGATCACACTGCCGTGGAGTCTAAATGATTATCACCGTTGACGGCCCCAGTGGTGCAGGTAAAGGCACTTTGTGCCAGTTGCTTGCTAAGCATACGGGCTTTACCTTACTTGATAGTGGCGCATTGTATCGCCTAACGGCGTTAGCGGCACTGCGTGAGGGCATTGATTTAAGCTGTGAAGAACAAGTGGCTAATATTGCACTGGGTTTAGAGATACACTTCAAACCCACCGAACAGGGAGTACAGGTGTGGCTAGCTGGGCAAGATGTTTCACGCCAAATTCGCGAGGAACATATTGGTATGGCAGCGTCTAAAGTGGCAGCGCTGACGCCTGTACGTAAAGCTTTATTGGTTCGTCAGCGCGCATTTGCTGTCGATGGCCAAGGCTTAATTGCGGATGGCCGAGATATGGGAACGGTGGTTTTCCAAGAGGCTGAGGTGAAATTGTTTTTGACCGCCAGTGCGCAAGAGCGAGCAAGGCGTCGTATTGCGCAGTTAGAGGAGGCCAAATTACACGTTGACCCCGAGCAAATATTGCGCGATATTCAAGAGCGTGACAGGCGGGATACTGAGCGTAAAACATCTCCCTTGATTCCTGCTGCAGATGCCATACTATTAGACTCAACCCATATGGATATTAACGCAGTTTTTGAGCAAGCGTTAAGTGCCTTTGAACATAGTAAGCAACGCAGTGATAGTTTACGTTAGCTGGTATGAGTTATCTCTAAAAGAGTAGTAACTCTCAGAGGTACCGAATGGAGACTAATGGATCATTGTCTGGGCTACTCAAGCTTCCACGGGCGCTGTAAAGCGCTACCGGCGCTTAAATGGCCAGAACATAATCCATCAGCACCCACCAAGTAAAATTTTTCAGCTTGGCTGAATAGTTACAAAGAGTATTACTAACACAAGAGGCAAGCATGGCGCTATTGACAGTATTGGGCAAATGGATAACAAGGCTATTAATGGTGCTCTGGCTATTGGTATTGGGTTTGGCGGTTGTACACTTTGTGATTGAAAATACGAGTACCGTTGCACTGACTTTTTATAAATGGGATTTTACAGCGGTACCTGTACCAACGTTATCTCTCGTGCTCTTAGGTGCTGGTATGCTCGTTGCTTTTTTGTTTTTACTGCCTTGGTTATTATTAATGCAGATGAAAGTACAGCATCTTCGCAAGCAAGTCACTCGGCACCAAAGTGCGTTGAAGTCGGTTGCCAAAGTGCACTAGAGTGCCCCGAGAAGGAGCGTAGGCATCAACGCGTTATTGATTTTTGTATTACTCTTTAGTGCCTTAGTCATTGGCTATTGGCTAGCTAAGTACCCCATTCATCTAAAGCGCAGGCCCCAGCGGTCACCTTCATCGGCGTATTTAGAGCGTTACTACGAAAGTATGCACCTGTTACTGGCCGAGCAGCCTGATGCTGCGATTGATGCATTCATGGCAACACTGGATGTTAACGCCGAGACGCTAGAAGCCCATATGGCGTTAGGTGTAATGTTTAATAAGCGCGGCGAAATCGATCGCGCTATTCGTGTTCATCAAAATATTTTAGCCCACCCGCATTTATCTGCTCGCCAAATACTGCAAGCTCGCTTGGCATTAGCTGAGGATTATCTGTTGGCGGGGTTGTTTGATCGTGCTGAAGTCTTGTATACCGAATTGAGTCAGTGTTGCGAGGTGCCGGTGGCGCAGCAAGCGTTAATAAAGCTTGTTGATGTTTATCAACAAGAAGGTGAATGGCAGCAAGCTATCAATACACTCACGGTGTTATGCGAACATAGTCAGGCGCTTCAAGTGCCGACCAACAACTGCCAGCAAAGTTATCTTGGCCAAGGCCACGACACATCATGTCGCATCACTCAGTGGCGTCAATGGCAGGTGTATTTTTACTGTGAGTGGGCGCAGGTCTGTTTGTTAGAAGGGCATGAGCAACAGGCACAAGCGGTTCTGGCGAAGGCCAGTGTGATCGAAGGCGATATAACGCGTGTACAGATTTTGCAAAGCCAGCTGGCCTCTATGGGGAATAACCCAAAGCAAGCGTTAGCCTTGTTGCAGCAAATCGTGTTAACCAGTTCTCTGTATCACGCGGTGGTTTTACCGTTATGGCTTGAGGCCTTTTATTGTGTTGAACCTGAAGGCAACCCGAATAGGCACTTAGCCGATATTTATCAGCAGCAGCCCTCAGCACTGCTGTTACCGGCGACCGCAAAAGCCATTGCTCAGCAAAGCGGTGAGTCCCAAGCGATTACTTTTTTGGTATCTGCTTTAGCACGCTGGGAAATACTGGCTACAGTACACGAAGCATTGGCTCTGTTGCCGACAACAGCCTATGCACAAATAACGCTACCTTCTATCTTAGCGATTATTGAAAAGCGCTTGGCGCAAGCGCAAGGGTACGAGTGCCGCGTATGCGGCTATCAAGGGCATGAGCATCACTGGCAGTGCCCCAGCTGTAAAAGTTGGGGGGCAGTAGTGGCTAAGCTCTAAGTTACTCCACTTCGGGTGCAATAATGCACAAATCGTCTTTAATCATATTACCGCACTCATCAATAAAAAACGGTGCAATCTGACCGCTAGAGTCAGCCGCCGCCAAAATCATTGACTCCATATAGGTTTCAAATGAATCAGAAAATGTATAGGTGCTGATGCAGGTATCATGAAAGCTAAGGCGATATATGGCTGTATCGCTAGCGTCACAGATGAGGTAGTCAAAATGGCTGTCGTAGTGGGCAATTAATAGTGCTTGAGGCGGTAATGGACTATCGGCGCAGGGTTGGCCGCTTTTAAAGGTAGCCCAATGAAAATCAAACTCTTCGGCTATTTCTTTTAAGTCATCAAAATAAATAGAGCTCCAACCCGCTAAGTGCCCGGCAGAGCGGCCACAAGCCCCTAAAAACGCCCGGTAGGCGGTAGGAAATTGAAGGTTGAAGTGCAATTCCATTGCTTGAATTTCTGTTGAAGGGACTCCTACAAAATCGCCCAGTTGAGCAATATCGTTAGAGATCATTAAGTCTAGCAAGCGCTGGAATGGCATCATAGGGATGATCAAATCTGTAGTGTTTTTATTAATATTTTTATGTCAGGCCTATTCTAGGTTAAAGCGCTTTAACGGCAAACAAAAAAAAGATGTTTGACGTTTTTTAATTTTGAATTAACGTTTATTTCACATAAACCTTAATTTTGACGTTAGTGGGTGCACTTGCGTGACACTTGAAAGGCTTATGCTTGGGAGTATTCTGAGTGCTCATCACTATGCCTTTTTAGTATTAAAGTTTTGATTTAAATCCACTTGCCGACTATTTTTTGTACAGCTTTCCCGTTACACTCACTATGTCTCAGCCGTAAACGATAAGGGGGAGAGTACGCATGAACGCCATTATCCATAATGGTCTCAGCAGCATGCTGCAAAGTCAGCAAGCGATGCAGCAAAGCGCGCATCATATTGCCCGTGCGAAGCCAAGCCTAGAGCCTACTGAGGGATCTACTAGTAACGGCCACAATACGGCGCCATCAAAGACCGATACACCGCTAACAACCGATGCGGCATTGGCCCATGATGCGGTAAATGCACCAAATGATCCGTCGGGTGCTAATCGTGCGGGTGAATTTTCAAACGGGGCGTTACCCGTCAACCAGAGTGCGTATAACCACGCGCAAGAGCTTATCAATTTGCAGCAGCAAAAACAGCTCTTTACGGCGTCCGCGAGTATGGTGAAGGTCGGTGTCGACGCGGTGGGCAGTTTGATTGATGATTACAGTTGATCATACTTGAAGTCGTGGCGAGGAGGTCTTTGATATGAATATTCCTAATGCACTACACCCTTTACCCACAAGCAGTGCCGCGCCTACTGTCAGCTATTCGCCCGCAGCATCAACGCATCAAACGGATCTGCAAGCGAGTGTTTTTAAACCTGTGAGTCAGGTTGCGCAGGCTGAAAAACAAACGGTCGCGTTCAAACCTGGCACCGTGCCTAGTCCACTGCATAATGCCGTTCAAGCTTATGGTTTTGAGCCTGATGTTGCAGCTTCTTTGGTGACTTATGGCGCTAACGGCAAGTTAACAGCGTTACCCGGTGCACGGAGTACCGCTGACGTTATCTTGTCCGGTCAAGCGCGTTCCTCGGCAGAAGAGGGGGCTACGGGTTCTGATGTGGCTGCCACCAGCAATGATCATACAGGTGACAAAAGGTCTATAGGCAATGGCGGAGAATTAAGTGATGAGGCGAACACC
This sequence comes from Marinagarivorans algicola, assembly GCF_001292705.1. Taxonomy (GTDB): domain Bacteria; phylum Pseudomonadota; class Gammaproteobacteria; order Pseudomonadales; family Cellvibrionaceae; genus Marinagarivorans; species Marinagarivorans algicola. The sequence continues at coordinate 23,806 of NZ_LGAK01000026.1, read as the reverse complement.
GGGCAAGCCCTTGAAACTGAAAAGCAAAAAGCTCAACGTATCAAGGAGCAAGAGCAGGAAGAAATCCGTATGTTGGCTGCGCGTGACCGAGAGGTTAGAACCCACGAACAAGCTCACGCCGCCGTAGGTGGTGCTTATGCTGGTGCACCTAAATATCAATTTGAGCAAGGTCCCGATGGTGTCAATTATGCCATTGGTGGCGAAGTACCTATTGATGTAGGGCCTGCTGCCACGCCGGAGCAAACCCTCGAAAAAGCACAAACCGTTAGGCGTGCGGCGATGGCCCCGTCAGAGCCATCGCCGCAAGATCGGCAAGTGGCACAAGAGGCCACACAATTAGAGGCGCAAGCACGTCAGCAACTTGCGGCACAACGTGCACAAGAACTAGCAGCAAAAAATGAAAGTGGGTCAGCTGAGGTGTCGATAGATCAGGCTGAAATAGAAGCTTCGGCAGAACCTTTAGCGTTGAACGCGCAGAGCGCGAGTATCCGTTTGGCTGATACCGGTTTTGATCATACCGATGCCCGTTCTTCGGGTGCTAGCGCCTCTGACACAGCTAGCCTCAGTGCTGTTGTGACGAGTGCGTCGTCGGACGAGCGTACATCAGACGATTTGACATCGCGTATTGCCCAAGCTTATCGTGCAGTGAGCGAACCGATCGATGAGCATTTACGCGTTTTGGCTTAGCGATATCTTATTTGATATGAATCAAGTGGTGCTTGAGCGATTGTACTAACCTATTAAAAATAAATAAGTCTTTAATAGGAGGCTGTCATGCCATTTGATTTTGTAATTAGTCTGAGTTTAATAATTGTTGTCGCTATGCTGGTAGGTATGGGCTATGCCATTCGTTTTGCCGCGAAGCATATTGCAGAAGATGCCAAAAAAGCCGAATACAATCATGCATCCTCATGTGATGTACAACCATAATATGCTAGTAAGCGAACATATTATGGTTCGCCACTGGGTGCAATTTGATGGTAGTTTTGGTTACTTAACCAAACCGATTGGTAGGGAGCGAGTGTGATCTCTGTTGTATCAGGCGCTAGTGCCTGATCGCCTAAAAGGTCCCACCAAGCATCCAGAGTAATTAAATTGATATCTGAAAGAGTGACCGTTTGTATTTGATCGCTAATATTGTTGAGGCAAAAAATACTTTGTACACGATTACTGCATTGACGCCAAAAAGCAAAAATAGACTCGCCTAAATGCAGTGTAAATTGGGTGGCGTTGGGGTGAAAAGCCGGTTGCCCTTTACGTATTGTCAGCAAGTGTTTGATGCGCTGAAACACTGCCGAATGATGGCTTTTTTCATCTTCAAGTACTGTGTGTAGTTGCTGTAAGTCCCATTGATGGCGGTTGATTGCACGATTGTGCCCAGTATTTTGTGCACGAGCGTAATCATTGGTTGTGGCAAATAAGCTGTGAATATAAATCGCGGGAATTCCCTCAATAGCGAGCATAATGGTATGAGCACTGATAAAGCGTTCAAGCTGTAGCTGATCATCTTCACTGGTTTGTGTGCTCTTAAGAGCATCCCACAATGCAATATTCAGCTCATAAGGTTTCATGTGATTAGCGTCGACCGATCGCCATGAAATCTTACCACCATTTCTCTCCATCAGTTGTGCAAGGCTTTGTGTTTGCGCATCGCTGAGCAGTCCTTCGACGGGTCTTAGACCAATACCATCATGACTGGCAATGAAATTTAAATAGGCGGTGCCCGCTTGTGCTGGCGGCATAGACATGAGCCAGTGTTTAAGTGCAGTGGCGTTGCCGCTGGTCAACGTGTGCAGTAATAGTGGCGGCAATGAGAAGTTATAGACCATATGCGCTTCGTTGGCGTTACCGAAATATGAAATGTTTTCGCGGTTGGGGATGTTGGTTTCGGTAATAATAATGGCTTCGGTATTACAGTGCTCCACGAGGGTGCGTATTAACCGAATAATTTCATGCGTTTGTGGCAGGTTAACGCTATGTGTCGTGATATCTTTCCATAAAAAGGCGACAGCATCCAATCGAAAAATCAGAGCGCCACGGTCTAAATAAAAGCGAATAATTTTGATGAATTCTAATAAAACCTTTGGGTTTGAAAAATCCAGATCAACCTGATCGTGACTAAAGGTACACCATACATTTTTAGTGCCGTTGACGGTTTCGGTAGGGCGTAGTAATGGCGATGTTCTGGGTCTTGTAATATGGCTAAGATCTAAACTTGGGTCTATATCGATAAAATAACTGGCGCCAGGCTCTAGCCCTTTTTTGTAGTTATCAAACCAGCGGCTTCGAGAGGAGCAATGATTAATCACTAAATCGGTCATTAAATTAAAGTCGTTAGCAATAGCCGAAATATCATTCCAAGAGCCATGTCCTTCATTAACCTGCAAGTAGTCAATAACCGCAAAACCATCATCAGAGCTCCAAGGAAAAAATGGGAGTATGTGAACTCCGTTTATATAACCCGTTAAGTTTGCGCGTAAAAAATCACGTAGGGTTTTTAATGGCACTTCCCCGTCAGTTTTTATACTGTCGCTATAAGTAATAAGCAGTGCGTCCTGTTGAGTCCAGGGATTGTGATGTGGTTGTGGTGTTGCAATAAATTCATCCAGTCGCATTAATGTGATTATTTCGTGAGCCAATTGCTCGGTTGTCAAATTAATAAAAGACGTACCGTGTGAATCACAATAAATACTATCGAGGTGAGCTTTGATGCGTGATGTTAAATGTTCTATGGCTGTCATTAGGAATGCTCCTCCATATCTAAGGCGACTGCCTCTAACATCGATTGTTGTAAATGAGGCAGCGCACTGCTTACGCGGTTCCAGCTAGGAATAAAAGGGCGCTCCATCGGGTTTTCTAAAAATGTGAGGCCGGCTTTAAGAATATTTGCTGCAAACAATTCTACGGCTTGTTCTTCTTTATGAATGTCCATTGTTAAGCCATTCATGGTGGCATCATTGGCATAGGTTTCGATAAGATCTAAGGCAATACGAAAATAAGTGGCTTTAATTGAGCGAAATGTTTCACTAGAAAAGACCACGCCATTGGTGGCGAGCTTTCTAAAAATTGCCTTACTAATATCAATAGACATTTTTGAAAGACCGGCTTGATCGTTATCTGTTGATAGGCTTTGATGTTTGTGATCGTAGACATCAGCAATATCAGCTTGGCAAATACGGTTTGTGGAGTAGTTGCGTTTCATTTCGGCCAGTACGCCAATTTCTAAACCCCAATCACTGGGAATACGGATATCCTGAACGGAGTCGGTGCGCATTGAAAATTCCCCTGCGAGAGGGTAGCGAAAACTATCGAGGTACTCTAAGTACTCTTGATGGCCAAAGATTTTTCGGAGTGCACGCAATAAGGGGGTAACCAGTAATCGACTGACGCGGCCATTCATTTTCCCCTCGGCAATGCGAGCATAATAACCTTTGCAAAACGTATAATTAAATTGCGGGTTAGCGACAGGGTAAAGTAAACGTGCGAGCAGATCACGCTTATAAGTGACAATATCACAATCATGAAGTGCAAGCGCGCTACTGTCTTGGGATGCAAAAGCATAACCAAAGCAAAACCAGACATTACGGCCTTTACCCGGTTCGCCAATAGATAAGCCAGCATTGGTTAATTGTTGATGGGCTTGCTGCAGGCGCGGTCCATCATTCCATAAGACTTTGTAATTTTGTGGCAATTGCGAAAAAAACGTCAGTGCTTTTCGGTATTGCTCTTGTGTCGCGCGGTCTAGGCCGATAATAATTTCATTGAGATAAGGAACTTTAGCGAGCTCTTCCACAATAGGCTGCATTGCAGGCCCTTCAAGTTCGGAGTATAAACACGGAAGGACTAAGCCGAGTTTACGGGTTTTATTAAACTCACACAGCTCAGCTTCTAAGGCCTCAATGGGGCGGCGGGTTAAGTTATGCAGTGTGGTGACGATACCATTTTGATGAAATTCACCCATGAGTATTCTCCATTGTTTTGAGTTGGCTGATGATGGCATCGTTCCAGCCAAGCGGACCGTATGCACTCGTATAATGAACGTTATTTTGGTTGTGAGAGAGAACGGGGAAATGACGTGTAGGATTATTAACCACAATTGCCGTATCGGCTTGGCTCAGCATGGCAATATCATTATTGCTATCACCTAAAGCAATAATATGCGCGTTGGGCATATTGAGTTCTTGCTTTAGCTGCTCAATTGCGTGCTGTTTAGAAACGCCCCGGCTCAATGCGTGGTAAAAGCGGCCGCCTTGCACAATATCGATATTGGCTGAACGACACAGCGCTTCAAAAGAAGTCAACGAGGATGGTTTGTCTTGCCATAAAAAAGGTTCACTGTAGCGGCGTTTTTTGGCATCGCTGGCGTCTTCGAGGCTGAGTTGTGTGTGCTGGGCAATGTCTGCAACATTCATTGCGCTAAACCCAGTAAAACGAAAACCATGACGACACTTGATTGCCTCTAACGCTGCCAGCAGGTCGTTATAGTGCGGTGCAAGGTCGATAATTTTATTGGGGCTTAGCGCGATACCCGAACCATTTTCAAAAATAATCGGTCCGGTTAAATTCATGTCGGCAGTCAATTTTTGGGTTTCGTGGAGTGTTTTGCTTGTACAAGGAATAATGGGAATATTGTCAATGCGCGCTTGAGCTATAGCTGGTTTTGCCGCCTGCCAGCTGTAGGTGTGGTGATCGAGTAGTGTACCGTCCAAATCCGTAACAATCAGTGTGTGCGCTTTTTGGGGTGATACTTTTTGTGCCGTGAATGCTTGCGTCTTGTTTGTATGCTGCATGTACTTACCTTACACCAATAAGCAGGTGTTTTATGGGCGTACACAGTGCCTAGCATTTTTAGTGCCTAGTTTTAAAGAGTCCTTTTTCGTTTTTTAGCGCAAATATTGATCGGCAAGAGCGTATTGCGAGCAGAGGGCGGTAAGTGTGATCCATATTGGTGCTTTAGGCCTTTGCTCGCAGTACTTTTTGGTGCGCTTGTGCTGGCTCACTGGGCAGAGGACTGTTTAGCTGTCTAACCATACATCGGCCGCCCAAGACCAGATAGATGGCCAGCTCCCCGGTTCTATTTGCCCGTCAATCCATTCAATAATTTGATCTTCCATATCCAAGCAAAAGTAACCATTAGCGCTCTGGCATATGGGTAAGAGCTCGCGCGATAACCCTTGCTCCCAAGCGTGGCAAGTGAGTTCTGGTAGGTAGGTATGTGAGTGGGGGTCGGTGACTGTGGCTGGCTCTAATGCTCCAATCACCAAGTCGGAAGCGGTCAATAAAAAGTCGCGATAATCCCCGCGAATTTGCACGTAGATGGCTTCCTCGATCGCTGTAATTTCATCATCCTCGGGTAGCTCAAGAGCAACGACAGGCGATTGATGAGCAGCTTGTAATAAGGGAAGAACAGAATTTTTGTCGGCCATTGTATCACTACCTAAAATAAGAGGCTCTATTGTTGGGTAAAGAAGAAATATTTCAACCTTTTAATAAAGGCTCATTAGTTATTTTGATTTTATAAGAGAGGCAAGGGCTTTTATTATCGCTGTAGAGTCGCTATATTCATAGGCATTTATCAGCTGCTGTTGGCCCGTTATTGTTTGCTGTACATGGTTGTTAGTCATGTTCTTAGCGTCTCAGAGAAAATAAAAACGATAAGAAATGCCCTATTGTTGATTACTGCGTCGCTATCGGTCAGCAAAGAGTGATACCCAGTCGTAAATAATGAAAGCAGTGGCTGATAATCACAAGAGTCGCTGATAGTATGCGCGCCGCTGGGCCTTTTCGGTTAGCGCCTGAATGATGCATGAGTGCTGCCGGCACGAAAACGTTTTCGTCATTGTGTTATTTGAGTAAAATTATTGACGGCAAATCACCATTTTTATTTCAACACAATCCAATAATAGAGACTAAAAAGCAAATAGGAATCGCATATGCGCTTAATTAAATGGTTATTTGGGCTCGCCATTACACTAGCTGTGCTACTCGCATTAATGCCGCTGGCAGGTAAATATTACGCCTTGCATTGGTTTGAGGCGCACAACTATGACGCCAAAATAAAATCATTCAATATGAATCCATTGACAGGTAAGCTGACAGTGGCAGGGCTTGATGTGCGGGTGAATGATGAGCAAGGTTTGCGTATCGATATGCTGGAGGCGACGTTTAAAATCCCCGAGCTCTTTAAAAAAGAGGCTATTGTACGCAAGTTAAGAACGCAAGGTGTACAGCTTAGCTTGGGCAAGCTAGACCCAGAGCTAGATCGCTTTGTGAATCCTATTGAGCGATTTGTTAATCGCCATATGCCGGCATGGCGTTTTGCGGTGGTTAACTCTTTAAATGAAAACGCAAAAATTTGTCGAACAGGCGCGACCACCGAGGGTAAGGTGGTATCTCAATGCGTGAGTATTGGCAGCTTTAGTGTGACGGATACCTCGCTGCAAAATACCCGTAAAGGCTGGCAATTGAGTACGCGTTCGACGGCGAGTTTTCAGCGTATTTATTTTAAAGATCACTTCGAAGATACGGCACTCATCTATATTGGCCAGCTCGAGGTGCGCGATGTCATCGCCGATAATCATGAACGCCGCATTGGCCAGCTCGCACTGAAAAGTTTTTATTTGGTCGAGCGCAGTGAGCAAGAAACCCAGCGTTTAGATATTCCTTATCAAACGCAAATAGAAAACATGTTGATTAACAATATTGTTGCAACACGTGCTAAAAAGCAATTGCGGATCAATGTTGAGTTGATTGATATGACGGCACTTCGGCAAACTGTCCATCGCAATCATGAGGCGGGCTTTGTGATGGTACAGCGATTACGTGATATTTTCCCGATGCTTAATAGCGTATGGCATAGCGAAGCGTCAGTGCCTGAACAAGTGCCACCAGAAGTTGTGGTAAGCGTATTAAAAACGCGTGTACTTGATGGCTCTTTAGCGTGGCTAGATGATTCGGTATCGCCACCGGCTAAAGAATCGATGACGGCGTTGTCCTTTGAATTAGGCCCTGTGATGAGTGATGAGCCAGATCTTCGCGCCCCAGTGACCCTTGATGCCACACTAGGTGAAACAGGTCGCATAGCCGTGAATGGTCATATTGCACCTTTTGCCGAGCGGGCTAATTTTGATTTGGCGGGTAGTATTAAGGGGCTGAATATGCACAAGGTGGCAGGTTACGCCGAATCCTTGTTTGCCGAAAAAATACAGCAAGGCATACTCGATACTCGGTTTACTATGAGCGCTCAATCAGCGCATATGCAAGGGGATGCGGCGATACGCTTCACCAATTTACAAACGCACGGGGGTACAAATCGCGCGGGCCTATTAAGTTTACACAATGCTTTTAATCAGCTCAAAGGGCACAACAATGCGGTCGACTTTGATGCTTATTTTGATATTGATATGACGCATTCTGAGTCGTTGGTCGAAGCGCTAGGGCGCGATATTAAGCGTGCACTGAGTAACAAAGCGAACGGTTATGTCGATAAGCCTCGTAAAACGAGTAGCAAGGCTAAAACCGGTATGAGCTTTGAGCCGTTAAAATATAACCCCAAAACACATGAATTACGCGGCGCTCAAGCTATTCGCTTTAAAGATATCTTAGTACTCGCTAAACAAAGCCCGCAAAAAACGTTAACGTTATGCCCTATTACTACTGGGGGTGAGTGGGCAGCGTTGTATCGGCAGGGTAAAAAACTAAAATCGGGCGAGCAAATCCCTTCGGTCGAATACGATCATTTAATGAACATGTCTATTTTGCGAGCCAAAGTTCTGCGCGATGTGCTGACTGAGGCCGGCATCGCTCGCGAGCGCTATAGCCTGTGTGAGCCACGAGTTGATCCTAGTCATAGCGGTCCCTCGTTCGTCTCGGCACAATTGCGCTAGCCTCGGTATATGTCACTACTAACTTAGGCTTAACTCTGACCTAAAACAAGAGGCGGATACGCCCTTGTTTTAGGTGCTCGTTGTGGGTTCTTGCTTAAACGCACCGTAATAAGGGTTGCATCCTTGTGGCCAGTGCTTATAGTTTCCCGTCTTTTCAACATTAATAGAACTGTTTATGTCTGATCTTCTAATGCCTGGGGCTGATGAAGTCCTCCCCTTAAGTGAATTTACCGAAAAAGCTTACCTCGATTACTCGATGTATGTGATTTTAGATCGTGCTTTGCCGCATGTGGGTGATGGTTTAAAGCCTGTGCAAAGGCGCATTATCTATGCCATGAGTGAGCTAGGCCTTAAAGCCAGCGCCAAATTCAAAAAATCCGCGCGTACGGTCGGTGATGTGATTGGTAAATACCACCCGCACGGTGACTCGGCTGCTTATGAAGCGATGGTACTCATGGCGCAGCCCTTTTCATTTCGCTATCCGCTGGTGGATGGGCAAGGTAACTGGGGGTCGCAAGATGACCCTAAGTCGTTTGCTGCCATGCGCTATACCGAGGCGCGCTTAACACCATTTGCCGACGTATTACTCGGCGAGTTAGGGCAGGGTACGGTAGATTGGCAATCTAATTTTGATGGCACTATGGACGAGCCTATTGTGCTACCGGCACAGGCACCGACGGTGTTATTGAATGGCACAACAGGCATTGCTGTGGGTATGGCAACCGATATCCCTCCGCATAATATTCGCGAAGTGATCGATGCGACAATTGCACTGCTCGATAAGCCCAAGTCAACAGTCGAAGATCTGTGCGAGTATATTCAAGGGCCTGATATGGCCACCGCCGCTGAAATTATTACGCCACGCGCTGATATGATCAAAATGTATAAAAGTGGTCGTGGCAGTGTCAAAATGCGGGCTTTATGGGAGCAAGAAGATGGCGATATCGTAGTCACGGCCTTACCGCACCAGGTGAGCGGTAATAAAATACTCGAGCAAATCGCCAGTCAAATGCAAGCAAAAAAACTCCCAATGGTCGCCGATTTACGTGACGAATCAGACCACGAAAACCCGACACGCTTAGTGATTGTGCCTCGCTCTAACCGTATTGATATACAGAGTGTGATGGATCATTTATTTGCCACCACGGATCTTGAGCGCAGTTATCGCATTAACATGAATGTGATTGGTATTGATGGTAAGCCCGCGGTGAAGCCATTAAATATTATGCTCGGCGAATGGCTAAGCTATCGCGCCGATACCATTCGCAAGCGTCTACAACACCGCCTAGATTGGGTTGATCGTCGATTGCATTTACTCGATGGTATGTTGATCGCTTATCTGAATTTAGATGAAGTGATTGAGATTATCCGCACAGAAGAAAAGCCCAAGCAAGTCCTTATGGAGCGCTTTGAACTCACCGAAGCGCAAGCAAACTACATCTTAGATACGCGTTTACGCCAATTGGCACGCTTAGAAGAGATGAAAATTCGCGGCGAGCAAGATGAGCTCGCAACAGAAAAAGACAAGCTAGAAGGTATTTTAGGGTCGGAGCGCAAATTAAAAACGCTCATTAAAAAAGAACTCAAAGCGGTTGCTAAAGAGTATGGCGATGCGCGCCGTTCACCGATTGTCGTGCGCGGTGAAGCAAAAGCCTTTAGCGAAAGCGACTTGCTCGGTTCTGACCCTGTAACAGTGATTTTATCAGACAAAGGCTGGATTCGTGCTGCCAAAGGGCATGATATTGACCCAGCAGCGCTCAATTACAAAGCTGGTGATAGCTTCAAGTTGCATGTTAAAGGTAAGAGTAATCAGCCGGTTATTATGATCGACTCAACAGGGCGTAGTTACTCAATGCCTGCGCATACGTTGCCGTCGGCACGCGGCCAAGGCGAACCTGTGACCGGTAAACTAAACCCACCGAGTGGGGCGAGCTTTGAAGCGTTAATCATGGGGCCAGATGATCAAGCAGTGCTGCTCGGCAGCGACGCCGGTTACGGCTTTATTACTAAGCTGGCCGATTTACAATCAAAAAACAAAGCGGGTAAAGCCTTATTAACTTTGCCGCCCGAAGCGAAAGTACTGCCGCCTAAATTAGTCACCGTGACGGCCGATACCTACTTGGCTGCTTTAACTAATGAGGGCCGGATGTTGGTTTTCCCTATTACTGATTTGCCTATTTTAGTGCGTGGTAAAGGTAATAAAATTATTAGTATTCCCTCGGCCAGGGCCCAGTCACGCGATGAGTACATGATTGATGTCGCGGCATTGATGCCTGGGCAGAGCTTAAAGGTGTGGGCAGGTAAGCGACACCTAGCCATGAAAATCAGCGATATGGAGCATTATTTGGGTGAGCGTGGTCGTCGAGGGCATAAATTACCCCGAGGCTTTCAGCGTGTTGATCGCCTAGAAGTTGTTGATTAAATACACATTTTGTCGATTAAGTGGGATGTTTTGTATGCGTGATGCTTAGCGTGTTATTTTAGGCATGCAGAACCTCCCATAATTGTCACTTCTCGTCTAAAAATTGAACCCTATAGCACGATGAGGTGTTGGTTTTTGTTACACTTCGCATCACAGCAAAACATCTCCATATATTGAAGTCTGAGCGCCATTTTAAAGGTCGCCCTGTGATGTTTGCATCTTGTTATTCACGTGTCATTGTTGCTATTTAATACACACTATTTTTGATTGAGGTAAAACCCCATGTTGTTAAAGCTCACGCGCGAAGGTTTAGGTCGTTTAATTGTGTTTGGTGATTGGGTGTCTCGCCCGCGTCCTGTTAAGCGTAGTGCGCGCGCACAAGAGTCAGTCAATGAGGCTGCGGCTGCGTTGTCGTTATATCAATTTCATGCTTGTCCTTTTTGTGTCAAAGTGCGCCGCAACATTCATAAGCTGAATATCCCGATTGAATTACGAGATGCCCAAGGCGATACTCCTTTTCGTCAAGAGCTTGAAGCTCAAGGCGGCCGGGTTAAAGTGCCTTGTCTACGTATTGAAGAAGAGGGGGAGGTGCGCTGGTTATATGAGTCAGATGATATCAATGTATATCTACATCAGCGTTTTAGCGGTATTTAATGCTGCAAGCTTTTGACCCTGTCACCCAGCAGCTTATTCAAAGTCTAATTAACCTAGTCAATCGCTCTAACGGTGTGGTTGATGGCGCTCGCTTGATTATTTCATCGCAATTTGCCAGTGGTTATGTGCACGGCTCGCAAGCGAGCCGTCATATGAGTCATCAAGCCTTAGCGCCCTTGCAAGCGGCAGGGCTTATTGAGTGTCAGTGGCACCTCGAAGTCCTCGAAGACTTTGAAACACTCAAATCGATCTTAGTGCCCACAGGCAAAGATTTTTTAGCGTACTTAAATATCGCTACGCAAGTCGATCGAGTGCTTAATGCCGCAAATACCTTGCAAAAGCTCAAATGTAATATCGATTGGATTGATCAAAAGCTCAATGAAATGATTGAGCGTTGGCATATGGGCGCACGATATGTGCAGCTTGGCCCTGAGCATATCGCAGAGGTGGTGATTGCCGTGAAAGTGGCACAGCGATTGGCGACTGAGCAGCTGCGTGGGCGCAATATTCGTGCGTTAAGTCTTGATTGGTTTGGTACAGCTTATGCGATTGATGAGCATAGGCAAATTATTACCCTGTTTTGTGAGTCACAAATACACAGTACTGCCAAAGAATTAGAGTTTAACGATCAGCTTGCGAGTCTAGGTTTATTACACGGTCCTGCTTTAATGTATATGCGCGGTCCTTTCGAGGCTATTTGTGATGACGATAAGCTTCTGGACGTGAGCGCAGGGACAGGGGCGGCGTTATGTCATGAATGTATTCGGGGGTTTGAGCGCAACGGCACGCCTAGCTATGTATTGACAATTGAAAACTTCACACTTTATCAGCGCTATTTAGCGCATGTGCAAGGCGATGCACTGATTATCTATTTGGGTGACTTTCCTTGCCGGCGGTTATTAATGCTTTATCGCGTGTTAGTTGACCTGCTACCGGCTGATACGCCGATTTACCACTGGGGTAATATTGACTTTGCCGGTTTTAAAGTACTGATGGCGCTACAGGGCTGTATCGGTGGCCGAGAGGTGATACCTTTTCAGATGAGCGCCGAGCAATTGCGCCACAGTCAGGATCTTGGTGCAGCAATCGATCGCACTCGGTTGCGCAAGTTGGCGTTTTCGTCTCAGGGGGCGCTGCGCGACACGCTAATTGATATTGCAACGTTACCCCAGGCTTTGATCAGAGAGTGTTCCAGCGAAGCACTGCCTATTGCGATTCCCTTGCATGCATAACATTGCATCCAGTCAGTTTGTCTTTATAAAGCGGTATTCATAAAACGGGTGTTGATGGCCTTGTTTTGCTGAGTATTACAGCCTGCATCGATGATTTTCTACTGATTTTTCGCATCGCTACCGTGTTAGCACTAGCTTGCATTCTTCTATTGCGCATTATTGAAAGCGTTTCATATTAGGTGCTCTAGCCCCAAAGTTGGTCGTCTAGACCCACATTCGGCGCCCAATAAAGAATGCATGCAGTATCGGTTCACAATTTAAATACGGGTGTATTGTAACGCTACAAGAATACCTTAGAGTACTTAATGACATTTGGAATTCTTTCATTAAGTGAGTGTGGATTATGATATGTAGCACAATAAAGGCACGCATACTAAAGCAAGTATTGTTGCTTGGTGTGGTGTTAATATTTAGCGCCTGCACGGGCGATAAAGAAGTTTCTAGTGAAAGCTCGAGTCAGCGTAACAGCAGTACACCTCCGGTGAGTAGCGTGCCTCAGGCTAGCAGTACGCCCGCGGTGAGTAGTATGCCCCCCGTGAGCAGCGCAAGCGCGTCAAGTACAGCATCTTTACCTGTCACCATTAATGCAGAAAAAGTGTATGGCGAGCAATGTTTGGCTTGCCATGGCGATAAAAATGGCGATCATGTCGAGCTGGGCGGGGCATTAACATTTTTTGAATGTGGTTCGTGTAGCACTGTTGCATCGTTAGCCAAAAAAATCGAAGAAGATATGCCGCCTGCTGGCGTCAATAAATGTGACGCGCAATGCGCCCAAGCGTTAGCGGTGTATATTCGCAATGAGTTTGCAGGCTTTAGCGATACGTTAACCGGTCAGCAGCTATATAAAGGCTTTTGTGTAGATTGCCACGGCAACGGCGAAGAGCAGGCAGGTCTGCAAGGTCCTGTACTTAATGGTTTAACATGTAACGCCTGTAAAAACGAAGAAGTGCTCACACAGCGCATTAGCCGTACTATGCCTGTCGGCAATAGCGCAGCTTGCGAAGGCGAGTGCGCGAGTAAAATTGCATCGTATATCCGCGAAAACTTTGTCACCGATATAATCGATGAACCCCTCAAGGCCAACCTTTCACAACCTGAAGGTTTCAGGGTATGGCATTCTGGTAAAAACATGACGATTCGGTGGAAAGCATTAACCACTCCCCCGGATTACTGGATATTAGATGCGTGGGATTATGCACAAGCTCGATGGGTCAATGTTGCAAATATTGCTTCGGATAAGACCGGTTATACAGATAACCGCGTAACAGGCCTTTACCGCTTGTATGCCGTTACCAACAATATCGCCTCTACGCCAGCGTTAGCACGAACCCACGGGATGACAATACGCTCTACAGGTAAAGATTACTGGGGTAATAGCGATAGTGGCTACTTTGGCTACAAAAATGCATCCGGTGATTTCACTGCAGAGGTCACTGTAGACTATTTACACGGCGTACACCCATGGACTAAAGCTGGTCTTATGGTTCGTGAAAAAGATACCGCCGATGCGCGTCATGTATTTACCTTTATTACGCCGAGTAATGGTTTAGGGTTTATTAGCCGCGACAAGAACGGCGGTGCCAGTAAAGGCGATGGCGATGCTAAACCGGCCTTGCCCGTAAGGTTGCGTATTCAGCGTACAGGCAATGTGTTTAAAGCGAGTTATTTAACACAAGGTCAAAACTGGAAAGTCTTTGTGACCAAAACCTTAGCATTACCCTCAGATGTACTGGTGGGCCTAGCGCAGTCATCACATACCGCAGCACAACAAGCCGAGGCTAGCTATTCGGGGTTCACCCTTGACGGTAAAGGGCAAGTTAATTTAGTGCGCAAAAAGTTTGATGCTCAAGCTACGATAGTTGGCCACTCGGCAATCGCGCACGATAAAAGCCAAGTGGAGATTAACCCCAGTGTAGGAGCGTTACCACTGAGCCATTTAAATCGCTTTGAATTTCAAAACAGTGTGAATGACTCTTTTCCGGGAAATAAATTTAACTTTATTAGCAGTTTAAACTCAGATGATACCAGTACAGGATTCGAAGTTGGTTTAAATACCTCGGCGCTTGGTGTTGAAAAGTATTTAAATGCAGCGGATACCGTCGGTGTGGCCGCTGCACCTAATGCACTGATGGCGATGACCTGTACGGCTACTGATACGCTGTGTGTGCGCCAAGAAATTAGAGCATTGGCGCTAAAAATATTGCGTGCTCCTATTGCCGAGCAAACGCTTAATGGGTTGATGAAGGTGTATAGCGATACACAAAGCACCTTAGATCAGCAAAATGCCATGGCTGCGGTATTAACTACGCTTGTCAAAATGCCCAGTGCTTATTATAAATTCGATGACACCGGCGTGGGCATGAATAGCGATACTTTGGTGCCTGTGACCGGTTACGCCATGGCTTCGCGTTTAGCGATGACGCTATGGGCAAGCGCCCCCGATGCACAATTATTAGAGGCCGCAGCGAAGGGGGCATTGGTGACGCCTGCACAAATTAAAGCACAAGCCGAGCGTATGGTTGCCGACCCCAAAGCCAAGCGCGGTTTTCAACGTTTTTATCGACAATGGCTCACCTTAGATGATCTTGTACAAAAAGATAAAACATTGCCAGGTATTACCTTCAATAAAGCGATGATCAATGGCCTCTACAGCGGCATTGATAGCTACGTCGAATCTATTGTATTCGGTGGTGCAAAAAAAGGAACATTAAGTGATTTATTAACCACGCCTAAAGTGGGTAATAATAAAGCCATTAAAGCTATTACAGGTATCAATACCAATAAAACGCAAACCGAAGTGGTGAGTACTGCGGGTACCGCAGGTGGTCAGCGCACGGGCTTACTGGGCCAGCCTGCCATGTTGGCCTTATTATCTCAAAGTGATACAACCGCGATTGTTCACCGAGGTGCCTTTATTAACATACATCTCATGTGTTCGGACTTTCCGCCACCTCCTGAAAATGTTCCTCAGCTCGATAGCATTGATCCAGCCGGTAAAACCTCACGCGAAGTACTTGATGTACTAACAAATACCAACGGTTGTATTGATTGCCATCGCTTTATTAACCCTGTTGGTGGCGCTCTCGAGAACTTTGACCCTGTAGGGCGTTATCGCGAATATGAAAATGGTGGTGTGTTAATTAATGTGGCTGCGGGTATTTACTCACGCGAAACAGCACAAATTGAAAAAGAAATTGATGGGCTTGCTGAACTGAATCAATATTTAGCCAAGTCAGATTTGGTGAAATCTTGTTTAGTCAGCCAGTATCTGACCTTTGCCACAGGGCGCGAGCCAACCACCGAAGACATTAGTTCTGTCAAATGGTTAACTCAAAAAATGGAACAGCATAATTGGGTGATTGAGCGCTTGCTAGTCGAAGCCACACAAACACCTGTATTTCTCTATAAAAAAGTTAAATAAGCGGCGGATATTATTATGACTATCATCAAAAAAGACCGTCGTCGCTTACTCAAAAAGTTAGCTACGACAACAGCAAGCTTACCTTTTTTAAGCCAGTTACCCAGTTTGGGGGCAGCAGAAATGCCACGTAAACGGTTTATTACCATGTTTACACCCAACGGGACTATTCCCGAAGAGTTTTTCCCTAGCGGCGGGATGAACAACTTCACCTTAAATAAAATATTAAAACCCTTAGAGCCCATTCGCGATGAGCTGCTTATTATGAAAGGGTTAAATAATAAAATACCGCTGCCTGGTGATGGCCATCAGCGTGGCATGGGCGGCTTATGGACAGCAGCGCATTTAACCAATGGTGATACGGTGAGCGGTGGTAACCCCGCAGCAGGCGGTGTCGATTGGGCCAGTAACATATCGATTGATCAGTATGTTGCTAATCAAATTGGTAATGATACGCGCTTTAAATCGTTAGAATATGGTGTGAAATGCGGCTCACCCGATGTGTGGAAGCGCATGTGCTATAAAGGTAAAAACCAACCTTTAGAGCCCGAAATGAACCCTATCGCCGCTTTTGATCGTTTATACGCAAATGGTGCGCCACAAACCTCAGGTGGCACCGCCGATGACCAGCAAGCGCGATCTATTCGCTTGGTCAGTGTCTTAGATGGTGTGCTGGGTGATTTTAATCGTATGCGAAGTTACTTGTCGGCAGAAGACAAAGTCAAGTTAGAGCGCCATGCCGAAGCTGTACGCGATCTCGAGAAAGCAATTGAAGTACCCGAGCTAGGTATGGAATGCGATATCCCTACTAAGCCGGGCACGCTCAATTTAAACTCTGATGCGAATATTCCTGCTTTAGGCAAAATCTTTTTAGATTTAATGGTATCGGCTTTTGCCTGTGACCAAGCAGCCGTAGGCAGTATGCAATGGTCGTACTCGGTGGGTAATAACCGCATGCCTTTTATTGGTGTGAATAGCGGCCATCATGGTATGTCGCATGAGCCCGATAACAATCAAGAGGTAAAAAACAAGCTCATCAAAGTGAACACATGGTACGCCGAGCAATTTTTGTATTTAGTTCAGCAGCTCAAAGCAACACCCGACCCTGCTGGTGGCGGGTCGTTACTAGATAATACTTATGTCATCTGGGGCAATGAACTGGGTAAAGGAAATTCACATACTCGTAATAATATTCCGTTTGTGAGTGCGGGTAGTGCACAAGGGTACTTTAAGACAGGACGTTTTATGACTTATAACGGTTTGAATCATTCGCGCTTATTAACCACAATTGCTAAAGCTTATGGCGGTAATGTGGATGGGTTTGGTGACTACACCGAAGGTGATATCCCTAATTTAAGAGCTTGATTGAAAACTTGATTAAGAGCTTGGTGTGTTAAATACAGAAGACTAAAGTTTACCGATACCACTTTGTCAACACGGGTGTTATCGGTAAACCTCTACAAGCCGGCTCAAATCCAAGAAGGCTACATTCAGTACGTTAAGAAGGCTATGTTAAGTAAGAAGGCTATGCTCACAAAAACTCCCTCCATAAGGGAGTTTTTTTATGGGTTTTGATTGCGCGACATCCATAATTGAATGGTGATTAAGTACTTTTTGGTGGGTGAGCAGGTGCAGTGTCCCCAGTCATCGTTTATGTGCATTGTTTATGTGCATTGCTTATGTGCATTGTTTAATTTAATAATTACGTGATAGCGTGCCGAACTTAAGCTCGGTCTATACAGTATTCAAAGCTCAACCTTGCTACAGGGTTGGGCTTTTTTGCGTTGAGGTTTCGGTGGCTGTACTGAATTTTCGTTAGGCTTTGCTCGATAGGCTTTACTCGATAGGTATAGAGCGACTTGCAACTTTTCGAATAATCAGTAGGCTAATGTTCTTATTGCATCACTTGCTGGCCAGTAGCGGTAGCGCATCGAGAGCTTGTTTAAAAATGTACTGAAGGCTCGCGCCTGCAGCCTGTAAGACATAATATTGCAAAGTAGGGTTAAAGCAGCCAAGGTGAGAATACCGTCAGCTACACCCAGCAAATCAACCTTCGTACGCTCTGGCGATATGATCGACTCATAACAGGCACAGCGTTTCACTCTGTAGCAAGGCGGATTTATGGCCACCAGCCGACAAATTTTTGATTTAACGATACTAAACCATCGTCATCGCGATATGCGTGCTTTGCGACGAACCCACGGCTTGCCCAGTCATCACGGCAATAAGCTTTGGCGCAGTAGTGTGCTGCTAATGGATTATTTACAAGAGTTTCCAATTAGCCAAGGAGCTCGGGTTTTAGAGGTAGGATGCGGTTGGGGCTTAGCCGGGATTTACAGCGCAAAGGTCTTCGATGCGCAAGTCACTTGCAGTGATCTTGATGCCAGTGTCTTACCCTTTGCTGATCACCATGCCTTTATTAATCAGGTGACGATTACGACTTTGCAAAAGGGGTATCAAAAATTTACCGGTGCCGACCTAGCGCACTTTGATGTCTTAATGGGTGGTGATATCTGCTTTTGGGATGAGCAAGCGTCGCTGGTATACAATTTAGTACGTCGCGCTCAAAAAAATGGCGTACGCACAATCATTGCCGACCCGGGCCGTACACCTTATGCCGAGATGGCTTTGCGTGCGTGTGATAAGCTTGGAGCGATGTGTGACCCTTGGTTCGTACCGCACCCACATAATGCGCGTGGTTATATACTAGATGTGCCTGCCGTATAATCCTACTTTTTGTCAATATGTCGCTTGTTCTTCCCTCAATAAAAGGCTTTTTATGCTTGTGCAAAATCATCACAACACGCGATTACGTGTAAAAACCACAATACAGACCGTTATAGCGGCGTCTTGGTTAACACTGGCTGGCTGCCAGATGGTTGAGCCACAAGCCGATGTCCAAGCGCCTGTTGTTGAATTATCGACTGTTGCTGAATCATCGGCTGTTGCTAAATCACCAACCGCCGAGAAGGCTATTGCAAATGTGCATGCCTCGATGACTGGATCAACAACGACCGCACAGCCCTACGCTGTTGTTTTACCGCAGCAAAAAGGCGCGGTTGCCACAGTACAGCCACTGGCCACCCAAGCGGCCGTCGATGCCTTTAATGCCGGTGGTAACGCCATTGATGCCGCACTTGCCGCCGCTTTTACCTTGGGGGTTGTTGACAGCCATAATTCGGGTATTGGCGGGGGCTGCTTTATTATTGTGCGTTTGGCCAGCGGTAAAGTACTCGCGATTGATGGCCGCGAAATGGCACCGGCTAAAGCGCATCGCGATATGTATTTACGTAATGGGCAGGCAGATAAAAATTTGAGCAAAACAGGGGCTTTAGCCGTAGGCGTACCAGGCTCGGTGATGGCCTATCATCATTTGCAGCAGCTCGGCGGTCAATTAAGCTTTGCCGATGTGCTTTTGCCAGCGGCTAATTTGGCCGAGACAGGGTTTGCCATTGATTACACGTTAGCCAATAGGCTGGCGCGTACCAGTGCTAAAATGGCAGCGTTTTCGGCCAGTAAAGCTGTATTTTTTAAGAACGAACAACCACTGAGCAAAGGGCAAATATTAAAACAGCCCGACCTAGCACGTAGCTATAGGGCTTTAGCGGCACAAGGGCCTAACTGGTTTTACGTGGGTGACTTTGCACAAAAAACCGCCAGCTGGATGGCAAACAATGGCGGCATTATAACCCAGGCCGATTTTGCCAATTATCAAGTACTCGAGCGCGAGCCCGTACACACTCAATTTAATGGTTATGATATTTACGGCTTTGGGCCACCGAGCTCTGGGGGTACACACGTTGCTCAAATGCTCAATATTTTAGAGAGCGACAGCGAGCAATTAGCGACGATGCCTGAGGCCGAACGCTACCATTTAATGATTGAAGCGATGAAGCTTGCTTTTGCTGATCGTGCTCACTGGTTGGGTGATGCAGATTTTGTGCCTGTCCCCAAAGGCTTGGTGGCACCGGCTTATGGTCAAAAATTGCGAGCACTGATTGATGGTGCCAAAGCGGCAACTGTTACCGGCCATCATTTACCCCCAGAAGCCAGCACAGCGTTTTTTTATGAACAGCTGAATAAACATACGACGCATTTAACAACAGCCGATAGTGAAGGTAATTGGGTGGCCATTACAACCACGCTCAATACCAGTTTTGGCAGTAAAGCCATGGTGCCAGGCACAGGCGTATTACTCAATAACCAAATGGATGACTTTGCCGCAGCACCAGGTGTGACCAATGCCTTCGGCTTGAGCGGTGCCGAGGCCAACAGCATTGCCCCTTATAAGCGCCCGTTATCGAGTATGAGCCCGACGTTAGTTCTTAAAGATGGTCAGCCAGTACTTACTTTGGGCGCCGCCGGTGGCCCAACTATTATTACCCAAGTCACTCAGGCGCTTATTAATTACTTGGCATTAAATAAGCCACTCGAGCAAGCAATTGATACCCCGCGCGTGCATCAGCAATGGTTGCCCGAATGGGTATTTACCGAACTGCCATTAGAGGGAGAAACGGCACAAGCACTCAAAGCAAAAGGGCACAATTTAAAATCAGCCGGTGATTTTGGCGGTACCCAAGCAATTGGTTTTAAAGATGGACAATTTACCGCTGTCACCGAGCCCCGAGTCATTCGGCGCAATGCGCAGTAATAGTGTATGGCATTATGAGAACAGCGTGCGCCCATAAAGACTGCTTCATAGGTAGGCACCTAGGCTAATGCCAGATACTGTGATTGAGCTTTACAATACCACTCAGCGTTTCAGTTATGATTGCAATATTAAAAAATAAGTGAGTGATCAAGTCAGGCAATAAGCCTGCCTTGATCGAGTGCTATGGCGTATTAGGCCTGGGTAGCGATGTGCTGGCTGTTGATTAAAATTGATGTTGGTTAAAGAGTAGCGTGCGGGCCAAACACTTCATAGTGAATATTATGATCGGGCACACCAAGGGTGAGCAATTGCGCTTTAGCAAATTGCATAAAGCCTACAGGGCCACACAAGTAAAAATCACCTTTGCTAATGGGTAAAGTCACAGCGCTCAAATCCATGACTCCCACTAACACAGATGATGATGGGGCTGGCTCGGTTTTGTACCAAGTGTGCTGCTGCCATTGGTTGTTTTCAAGTAACTGCTGGGTGCGTTGCGCAAAGGTGTGCTGCGCGGCATTATCGCAAGCGTGTAAAAAATGAATGGGCTGCGCATATTGGTTGTGCGCTAGCACATCGGCGCCCGGTTCACTATTAAATAACGCCCTGCAAACCCAAACTGCGCCATCGGCCTGTGTGCCTGCAACCAATTTGCGCCAAGCAACCGAGCAATTTCAACGGCAATTAATTACCCAAGCGTTAGACCACAGCCAAGGCAACTGGGCCGCCGCCGCACGGCAACTCGGTACCGACCGCGCCAATGTTATGCGCATGGCAAAGCGCTTGGGTATTCAAGTGGTTAAAACGGTAGTTTAAAAGTAGTTTAAAGGTATTGGGGTTCGTAGGTTGGCTTTTGAGTGACGGCATCGCTCAATAGCGATAAAGGCGAGAGCAATGACTCAAAAGGCGTAGCCGGCAATGTAGAAGTGGGTGCGGGTGAGCCGGTGCTTACCCTAGCTTATACCTACACGACTAAATCTGAGGCTAAAGCCGCTGTAAAAGTCCATCTTAGGTCATCAAAGAGTCGTTCACGGCGACGGCTGGCTTTCCTCGATCTTATCGATATAGCCGCTGAGGGTTGCTTAGAGGTCTCGGGTTTCGATTCTTCCATTAATGGCTTGTGGCGCATTGATGCTGTTGATATTTCGGTGAACAGTCATGGTGGGTTGCTGAGTGTCTCTTGTGATCGGGTGGTGGTTTGAGGGTTGCTCGATCTAGGGCTTTTTAGTTCTTAAGTTTTTAGCCTTTAAGTTTTTAATCCGTTTTTAATAAAGACAGCGAGTCCCAGGCTTCGCTGTCTTTATTTCCCTCCCCTTGCAGGCATCGGCCTGCTGTCGGTATCTTCTGCTTCCTTATTCCTCTTTTTATTCATTATTTGAGCTTTATTATATTTTTTTATTTCGATTGTTAATAGGGTAACTATATTTTCGTTTTTGTTGCTTTTTGGCGTGAGTAATGGATTTCAAAGGGGGGGGTGGGTGGTAGTGTTTGTTTTGTGGTTTTGGGGGTTTGTGGTTTATGTTTTGTGAAGAATAATCTACTTAGACAGGCATGCCAAAAAGAAAATGACACTAAATTTTATCGACTATTGTATCGCCACGCCAAAATAATTGCTAACAACGCATTAATGTAATAAAGGCGCTTTACTGGGACAGGCACTGTAGGCCGGCACCCTTCAAATAGGTTCCTGCTGAGCCAAGTCAAGCGCTCAAAACTCCGGAATCGAGTATAAAGATACACCAATGCATTAAGGGCGGTTTTTGAGTACTGACGCTAGATTGTCCATCAATCGCTAAATGGCTTAAAAATAGCTCAATATGAACGCTGCTCATATCTTTGGGGTGCTGTTTTTGATGGAACAGGATGTAACGCTTGACCCAAAAGGTATAGGTTTGGATCGTGCGTAGTGATGTGAAACCATATGCTTGTGGATATCATTTAGGAAGGGTGAATGAGCCATGGAGATACTTCAATTTTAACTGTGTATGCATACAGTTTAGGGGCGATTCGGTATTTTTCTTGAAATGGCATAGATTTTTTCCGCCTATCTATGCTCCAGATTGGTGCGGCTCTGTATAAGGCTTGCCACGCGGGCTTGAGCCATGCTAGATTGGTGGAAAACTTAGATATACGGATTGAGGTCCAGAGATATATAGATTTTTTCCGTCTAATATAATGTTAGGAATCATAATCGTAGGGAGACCTGTGTGTTAAATAAAATATATTCTGAAGTTGAGAAACAATATTTTAGTTCTGGTGATTTTAATGGCTTGCCAGTCTACAATTTACAATCTAATTTTGATGTAATAGAAAGTGAACTTCGCTCAATCATCAGGGAGGGTATTGAAACCGATGTGTTCACTGTTGAAATATATGGAAACACGCATATAAAAGCATTTTCTAAAGTAACTAAAGAAAAAATGCTTGAATGTTATGACACTGAAGATTTCCCTGCAAATATGTGTCTTTATCCTCACTCACATAAGCTTCAAGATAACCCATTACTTGAAAAGTATAAGGAGGCTCCTTATCAATTTGATTTAGCGAAAGGTGGTGGCCAATTAGACTACAATACATTTGACTTATCAGTGCTAGAGTTTTATCGAAATGATCCTCGTTATACATACGAAACTGATTTTATACATGGGTATATTTGTATAACAAACGAATACTTCGAGTCAGGGTTAGTTCCTGAAAAGGATCAGATTTTATTAAAGACTTTTGGTTTTGCATACGACGATGAACTGAATAGGTATGTAGCTGTATTTTCTAGGTATTTAGCTGGCTTGAGTCCAGAGCATCAACAAATATGGCGTTCGAAAGAGGTAAAAGGAAATATCAAACTTCATCCCGACTATTATGCAAGTAGCATATTGGGGTCATGGGGAACTAAACTTTCTATTTTTGAAGCCTTTGTTCAAGAATTAGAGATAATAAATCAAATGTGTCAACTTATGCGTAAGCCTTTCCTATTTCACAATAGTTTTTCACAAGAGCGACCAAAAGAGTTCGGCTTCCTTTTACGCCCTACAATATCTGAATTTAATTCATTTATGCTTCTACTAGACAAAATGATGTCAGATAATTTGAATAAAAAATTTTTTGAAAATGATGTAAGTGTAGAGGTTGAAGAAGAACGTGACGATGGAAAAATTATTATTAGGCCTAAAGGAACTATCCAAATTTTAGAATCTTGGATAGATATGTATTATCAAACACCTGATCGAAAACATGTCGATCAAATGTTAGCTGCTTTTAGAAAAGTCAGGAAATTAAGACAGAAACCAGCCCATAAAGTTAATGTAGATTCATTTGATCAAAGCTTATTTAAAAAACAACGAGATGTGGTAATTAAAGCATATGACGCAGTTAGAACTTTGAGGTTAATGTTGGCTAATCACCCCGCAGTAATGGCTAACCCTCCTGAAATAAATGATAGATTATTTAAGGGTGAGATATGGGATATTTAAAGTGCTAACAAGCACTTCAAATCGGAACAAAAACAGCGGGCTATGTTTCGTTCCTCAACAAAATTTTAGCCCACAA
>NZ_LGAK01000025.1 GCF_001292705.1 Marinagarivorans algicola | reverse complement strand
ATATACTCGTAGCACTTGAGATTTAGGTGTTATTATTTTTAACGATTGAAATATTGTCATTTGCAGATAAACTTGCTCCATGAAAGACTTTTGGCTTACCGATGAAGAACTCCTCGCCTTGCGCTCAGCCCATAAAGCTGAGCGCAATCGGCGTTCAGCGTATAAAATTAATGCGATTATCTTGCTGGGTACAGGCTGGAAACTAAAAGAGGTTAAAGAAGCTCTGCTTATTGATGATGAGACATTACGCGCTTACATTCATAAGTACAGAACATCAGGCATTAAAGGCTTGATTGAAACATACTATCAAGGGCGCACTAGCTTGCTCACTCAAGAGCAGAAGAAGATATTATGTCAGGCACTTGAAGATAAAATTTACCTCACGGTACAAGAAATTATTGATTATGTTCATGAGAATTTCGCTATTCAGTATAGTCTCAGTGGCATGAGGGATTTATTGCATCGCTTGGGTTACGTTTACAAAAAGCCCAAGCTGATTCCGGGCAACCCTAATCGTGAAGCACAAGAAGAGTTCGTTGAGTTTTATGAGCGTTTCATGGAAGAAAAGCCTGCTGAGGAAGAGGTATTATTCGTTGATGCGGTTCATCCTGAGCACAATGCAATGGCGGCTTATGGATGGATCAAGCGTGGTAGCGAGCGAGCTTTAAAAACAAATTCTGGACGACAACGCCTTAATTTACACGGCGCGATTAACGCAGAGACCCTAGCAATCACTTTAATTGAATCCAAAACAGTTAATGCAGACTCCACGATTGAGTTGCTAGAAACAATTAATCAGCAATATTCTTTATCCAGCCGCTTACATATCATATTAGACAACGCACGATACCATTATTCCAAAGCGGTTAGGGAGTACCTTGAAGGAAA